>NZ_NXLK01000023.1:0-505 GCF_005406235.1 Campylobacter sp. MIT 12-5580 | reverse complement strand
CACACTTTCTTATAAACTTGGCTTAGCAATGATACAAAACTCAAAAAATACAAGTGGTATCATAAGCTTGCCTTTTACTTTGCTAAAGATTCAAAACAAACACAAAAAAGCTCAAAAACTTTATCAAGAACAAATTAAAGCAAATCCAAATTTAAAACTTCCACCTTTGCAAGCTTATGAAGATTATCACGAAGCTTTAAAAGCAAAAGAGCATTTAAGTTATAAGTTAGGAGAAGCTTTGATACAAGCTCATAAAAACATACTTAAGGGAGGATATGTGAAATTTCTCTTTGAGTTAAAGAGGATTAAAAATACTCATTGCAAAAAAGAAGCAAATATTCAAAAAGATAAACTATAAAAACAAATAAAATAAAACCAAGAAAAAATAAAAGAAAGTAAAAATAATAACAAAGTCCGCAACAAGCTACTTTCCCCCTGCCAGTAAGGCGTAGTATCATCACCCACGATGTGCTTAGCTTCTTGGTTCGAGATGGAGCAAGGCGTT
>NZ_NXLK01000022.1:0-811 GCF_005406235.1 Campylobacter sp. MIT 12-5580 | reverse complement strand
GCCAAACCAGACGCATCATCTTTTGCGGAGTTTATTCTAAGACCAGTAGAAAGTCTTTCCAAAGAAGTACTTAAACTTCTTGAGTTAGCTGTAACACTTGCGGTTGCGTTAAGTGCTGACACATTGGTGTTAATACGAAATGACATTTTAAATCCTTTTAAAGTGAAATCAACGAATTCCTTTCGTTGTTACAAGCTATATCGTTAGCTTTGAAAAAAAGTTTATACTTTGTTGATAAAAAATTTGTATTTTTTGTGAGGTGGATTGTTTTGCTTTGCTTGTAATGATAAATTTAAGGTTTGTCCCGAAGCCTGCCCCTCTTCGGTAGGTGTTTTTTGCTTAAGCTAAGGTTAAGGCAGGTTTGCTATAATCTTAATTGGTTTTTTTAGAGGTGGTTTAGGAGCCATAAAAGCTCCTTCGCCACAAGTAAAGTCAGTATCAAGATATTTAAAATTTTCAACTTCATCTACTTTGTCCCCTTTTCCCCAACCGAAAAGAGTAACCATTTACACTTAAGTTAGTTTGATTATACTTTATTTTTGCTTATGGGGTATTTAAAAGAGATTTTATCTTTTGGCTCAAATTTTTTGTATCCAAAATGAAAGCGAGATATTGACTTTTGAATTGACTTTTTCTTTTATGGCAAATGGTGATTTGAGGGGAAATTTAGAGCTGGGCTTTTAGCTGTTTGAAAGAAATTTTATTGACTTTTGTATTGACTTTTTGAAAACTTTGTCCTTAAATTTGGGCTTTAAGGCCACAAAACGACGCTTAGAATAAACTCCGCAAAAGATGATGCGTCTGGTTTGGC
>NZ_NXLK01000021.1:0-937 GCF_005406235.1 Campylobacter sp. MIT 12-5580 | reverse complement strand
TTTTTTTTTTTTTTGATATAATGCTTTTTCATTTTTAAAAACAATAAATTGAAAATAACAAATAATATATCACTAAAAACACATTAAAAAACGAAACTCAATAAGGAGAAAAATAAAAATGCATAAACTCACAGCCTCACAAAGGATTAAAAACACTCTTTCTTATAAAATAGGCTTAGAACTTATCAACACTGATAAAATACTCAAAGAAAAAAATACTCTTGTTAAATTTACACTAGGGGGGGGGGGCTTACCTTTCTTTACTCTATAAACTCTATCATATAAAAAAACAACACTACAAAGAACTTAAACTCTACAAACAAATTTCAAAAATATTTCCAGAACTTCAAAGAGCAAAGCTTGAAAGCTTAAGTGATTATCATGAAGCTATAATATGTCAATTTCATCTAGCCTATCTTTTAGGACAAGCTTTTATAAAAGCGGATAAAACTTGGTATAAGGGAGGGTATTTAAAACTCTTTGAATACATCAAAGAAGCTAAACTTATACATAAGAACTTTTTACACATTAAAGATACTATACAAGAACTTCATATAAACAAAGATCATATACTCAGTTTATTTAAACAAGATAAAAGCTTTTATTTTACTCAAATTCAAAAACTCAATCCCATTCTTTTCACTCAAGCTTCTTTTTCTTTTAAAGACTTAAATATAAAAACCTTGCAATTTATACTTACTCATATAGATACTATACAAGAATGGTTAGCTTCAGATAAATTTAAAAAACTCTATCTTGAGACTAAACATCCTTATCCTGCTTTGCTTGATTGTGATGTTTTAAATGAGAATTTAGAACAAGGGCAAAAGAGTGTAGGAGATGAGGATAAAGTTAATAAAAACTTATTTGTTAATAAAAGTTTATCTTATACTGATATAGAAGCTGATATTGCTTGGGAGTTGAATTTGGGGTTGCC
>NZ_NXLK01000020.1:0-1086 GCF_005406235.1 Campylobacter sp. MIT 12-5580 | reverse complement strand
ACAATGAATCTAAGCAATGATATGGCTATAGGTTCAAGACTAGCAAGTCTTAATAATCCTTTTGCAAATTTAGCCTATGCTAAAAAGCTAAGTAAGGCTTATTTTGCTAGTGGAAGTAGTGATGTAAGACTTGATTATGGTTTAAATGACTTGACTCAAAGTCGTTGGGCAAATGTATTTGGTGGGGTAAATATCATAGATTCTGAAAGTGGTGGAGTATATGGTGTATCTTTAGGGGTAGATAAAAAGATCAAAGATAATGCCATACTTGGTTTTTATGCAAGTTTTGCAAAAGCTACTTTAAAAGATAAAAGCTTGGAACAAAAATCAAGCAATTTTCAAGTAGGAACTTATTCATCAATAGGTTTTAGTGATAATCTTGAACTTGGTTTAAAAGCCTATCTTGGTGTTGCACCAACTGAGCAAGAAAGCTTTTATAGCCTAGCAGGAATTTCAAACTCAAGCAGTGAGTATTCTCGTTTAAGCGCAGGAATAAATGCTAATCTTGGTAAGAACTTTGCTATGAGTGAAGATACACTTTTTATCAAACCTTTTGTAGGAGCAAGTTATTATCTTACTCATACTCCAGAATATACTGAACAAGGTGGCTTGGCTAAAAATGTAAAAAGTGCAAACAATAACTCTATAAGTGTTGAACTTGGTGCTGAGTTTAGAAAGTATTTTAATGAATTTGCTTATTTTTATACTACACCAAAGATAGAACAATTTGTATATAATCAAAGTGATGATTTTAGTGCTAGCTTTATAGGTTCAAATACAGGTTTTAATATACAAAGTGATGATAAACTTAAAACTTATGCTCAGCTTATCTTAGGTGCTAGTATGAATTTCACTGATAATTTTGCTGCTACAGCTTCTTTTGCTGGAAAACAAATTGTAGCTGGTAAGGTTGATAAAAAGAATGAAACTTATATGAGTGGGAATTTAGAACTTAGATATAGGTTTTAAAGATTAAGGTAAGGCTTGTCCTTACCTTGTTTAAGCTTTGTGTTTTAAGGCTTTATTTAACTTAACTTTTACTCTTTCACGCAAGCCTTGTTTGATTGTTTATGATGATGGGGCTTG
>NZ_NXLK01000001.1:0-372178 GCF_005406235.1 Campylobacter sp. MIT 12-5580 | reverse complement strand
GCAGCACAACAAAATGTTTTAAGATTACTCCAATAGTTTTTCTTAAAACTCTCCTCGCAACCTTGCGAGGAGTTTAAACTCTTTCTTGTTTTAAATTTTCATTCAAACTTGTAAAAACTTAAATAACTTGCTTTATAAATCTACTCATCTATAAGCTCAAGATGAATAATCCTTGCTTTGCCATTAAGCACTTTGAGACTAACAAGGGCTTTTTGTGTGATGAGTTTTTTCTCTAAAATTTCAGCTTCTTTTTTAGGTAAAAAATACCGCTCTATGCCAAATTTTGAAGCATAAATACTCTCTGGAGTGTATTTAGAGATTGTGTATTTAGAAGTGATAAAAAGCTCGTTGTTTGTGGGTTTTTTATCGCTAAGCGTGAGTGTGAAAATACCATCTTGATTTTCATCTTTTAAAAGCGCATAAAAATGCTTTTTGTTCGAATTTGAAGGAAAGTCTTTTGTGGTATTTTCATCTTTTTGAAACTCATACTCAAGCAAAACATAATTTCCAGTGAGCAAATCCCTTGGATCAACGCCCCTTGCAATCACCTTTACTTCAGTGCCAAAAAATACTACTGCATAAGCATTTATAAACATTGCGGCGATGAGAGCAAATTGTAAAATAAAAACAAAAATGATAAATTTACTTTTCATAAAATCCTGCCTTTATTTTGTTTGAGTTTTTTCAAGCCAAGAAAGGCAAAGATAACAAGAGCAAAAAGCAAGAAAATCGCACTTGCGCCCAGATAATCCCCTATCAAATCAACATAGCGGATAAATGCCAAAGCCAAAATGTCAAAAAGTCCAAGCCACAAATGCCCTTTTGTCAGCAAATACACACCTAAAACCAAGCTTGCAAAGGAAGCAATAAGCGTTACAAACGCACTTGGCATACAAAGCAAAATTAACACAACAAGAGCTAGAAAAGCTAAAAAATACCGCTTTAAAAGCAAATTTAAGATCAATAAAAAGCTAAGAAGCCAGCAAAATAAGTTTTCTTTAAAGATACGCACAATAGTATCAAAAGTATAAACAAAATCAAAATTTGCAAGATCAAAACCTTCCATACTTGAAGCCAAAAACACAAGTATAAGCATAAAAAAGGCGAGATTTTCATGACTTTTAAGGCTTAAAAATACCAAAGCAAAACAAGTAAGATAAGGAAAATAAATATAAAATGAGCCAAAATAAGCACTCAAACCATCTAATAAAACAGGCGAAAAATACACATACGCGCACAAGCTAAAAAAGTTGAAAAAAGCAAGAAATTTAGAATTTTTAAAAGCATTGACAGCAAAACTTATCAGCACAAAAATGATAAAAAATGAAGAGAAATCAAACTCATCAAAACCCAAGCAAAAATACACCAAAGCAAAAGCAAGACTTTGAATAAACACCAAAAAGCTTTTTAACGCCCAAGCTTGCAGTAAAGTAAGCAAAGCAACGCTTAAAAAAGCTAAAGGCGTGTTATCGCCTAGATGATAAATTTGAGAAAGCAAGGCAAGATTGGCAAGTAAAACAAAGTTACTTAAGATCGCAAAAGCATTGATAAAAGCCTTAGTTTTACTTAGATACACGCCAAGTTGAGAACACAAAAGCAAGGCTAAAAGTAGGCTTGTTTTTATCAAATTTGAAAGCTCTTGCCAATTATACGCGACAAGCAAAAGCAAAGCTAGCGCCACAAAAACAAAGCCAAGCACCAAAAGCAAGGCTGTGTTTTTGTCTTTTTTATCCTCGTAAGCACTTAGCAAAAGCTCGCTTTGAGCCTTGCTTAAAAGCCCTTTTGCCTGAAGTTTTTCAAACTCGCTTTTTAAAAATGTAAATTTATTTAACGCAAAAATCATTGTAAAAGCTTTTTCATACCAAAATACCCAAAAAGGCTCGCAAGCCCAAAGATAAAGATCATCAAAGCGATCATAAAGCCTATGGTAATGCCAGCTATATTTGGATAGATGATAAAGATGAGCGAGATGATGATATTAAGCAGTGCAAGCACAAACAAGCCCACCCAGCCAAGTCCTCGTTTTTTAAGCTCAAAAACATAACTTAAGCTTAAAATTCCTCTAAACATACTCATAAATGCCACGATCATCACTATAGTCATACTTGTAAATTCCAAACCCAAGCCGATAAAAATAATGGCAAATAAAAAGCTCATCAAAGCATCAAAAAGTATGAAATTTGCTCCTGAAAAATCCTTAAACGAAAAATAATAAAAAAGCTTAGAAATTCCGCTTAAAATCAGCAAAAATGGCAAAAATACCACAAAACTTGCAAATACCTCAAGAGGCATAAACAGCCCCGCAAAACCTACCAAAGCAATAATGCTTGAAAAAATAATCCAGCAAATACTCATAAAAACTTGCATTGCTTACCTTTCATTTTGACTTAAATTTTTTGTCTATTATAAAGAAAATCTTTGAAAAAAAGCTGAATTTGGTATTTTTAATACAAAGCGTTTTGTGATTTTGCTAAAAATCTTAAATTTTGAGTTTGTTTTGTGTGATTGCAAGTAGCTTATATGTGGTGTCCCCTGTTGGGATCGAACCAACGACCACCTGATTAAGAGTCAGATGCTCTACCAGCTGAGCTAAGGAGACAAAGTGGCGCAGCGGACGGGGCTCGAACCCGCGACCTCCGCCGTGACAGGGCGGCATTCTAACCAGCTGAACTACCGCTGCGTACTAGATAACTGAAAACGGAATTTGGAGTGCGGAAGTTATGGTTTTTTACCTTTTTACCCGCTTTCTGCATTCTGCTTTCCGTAATGGTGGTCGCTATAAGACTCGAACTTATGACATCCACCTTGTAAGGGTGGCGCTCTACCAACTGAGCTAAGCGACCAAAAAATTTGGCGACCCCTAGAGGATTTGAACCCCTGTTACCAAACAGAGAATTTGGTGTCCTGGACCGCTAGACGAAAGGGTCAAAGCCCTAAAAAATGGTGTCCCGTGTTGGATTCGAACCAACGGCCCCCTCCTTAAAAGGGAGATGCTCTACCGGCTGAGCTAACGAGACAAAGTGGCGCAGCGGACGGGGCTCGAACCCGCGACCTCCGCCGTGACAGGGCGGCATTCTAACCAGCTGAACTACCGCTGCGTACTAGATAACTGAAAACGGAATTTGGAGTGCGGAAATTATGGTTTTTTTATCTTTATCCGCTTTCTGCATTCTGCTTTCTGTAATGGTGGTCGCTATAAGACTCGAACTTATGACATCCACCTTGTAAGGGTGGCGCTCTACCAACTGAGCTAAGCGACCAAAAATGGTGTCCCGTGTTGGATTCGAACCAACGGCCCCCTCCTTAAAAGGGAGATGCTCTACCGGCTGAGCTAACGAGACGAGATTAAAAAATAAATTGTGATTATGCCAAAATTACCCTATTTTTGTCAAGGGGTAAAGCAAGATTATAAAAAAGAAAATCTTTTGCTTGGTGTTTTTATTTTATTTAAGCTTTTTATAAGGAAAATGAAGCTAACATTTCGCAATTTATCTTCAAAAGAAAGGACTTAGGACTCTATGCAAAATTTAGTATCATTTTTCATAATGTGCCAAATGTGCGTGATGCGTAGCTAAATAAGTCTTTGGTGGCAACGCTTCCTTAGGCTTAGGCGGATAAGGAAGCAAGAGAAGCCATAGTTTTCTTTCTTAAATTTAACTTCACTTTTTACACTTTCTTATCCTTTGTTTGAGTTTTTTGCCTTTTTTGGCATTTCATTTTTTCATCACAATAAAGGAAAAGCATATGAAAACTATAGATTTACCCAAAATCTCTTTACAAAACTTCAATACAAATGACGCTCAAGCCTTTGAAACACTTCGCAAGGTTTCAAGGGAGATTGGCACTTTTTATCTTGTTGATCATGGCATTGATCTAAAACCCATCAAAGAGCTTTTCAAGCTTTCAAAAGAATTTTTTGCCCTACCAAAAGTGCAAAAAGAAGCTATAAGCATGATACATTCACCTCAATTTAGAGGCTACTCAAGCGAGGGTGGCGAATACACTGATGGGGGTAAGGATTATAGAGAACAGCTTGACATAGGCACAGCTAGAAAGCCTTTTAAATGGGATTTAAATTCGCCCTTATGGCAAAGACTTGAGGGCGAAAATCTCTTTCCTAAAGAACTACCCGAGCTTAAAAATATCTTTGAAGAGTATCAAAGACAAAGCAATAAAGCTTGCCTTAAGCTTTTAAGAGCTTTTGCAAGAGCCTTAGAGCTTCCAAGCACAGCCTTTGATGAGCTTTATGGCTTAAATTCATACGAACATTACAAAATCATTCACTATCCAGCCGCAAACGCAGTCAAAGGCTCAACTCAAGGCGTAGGCGCTCATAAAGACGGAGGCTTGCTTACCTTTGTGCTTCAAGACAAACAAAGTGGCTTGGAAGGATTTGTCAATGGCAAATGGTTTGAAGTGCCACCACTTGAAGGCTCTGTGGTGGTAAATATCGGCGAGTTTTTAGAAATGGCGACAAATGGCTACTTAAAAGCTACCATTCATCGCGTGAGTCTTACTCAAAAAGAAAGATTTAGCATAGCGTATTTTTTAGGCGTGCAACTTGATAAAGAAATTCCTATCTTTAGGCTTAAAGATGAGTTTGCCAAAGAAGCAAAAGGCGTAGATACTGATCCTAAAAATCCGCTTTTAAGAAATGTGGCAGAAAATTATTTCAAAAGAATGCTTAGAAGCCACCCTGATGTTGCAAAAGCCCATCATAGTGATTTGCTTGATAGATTTAACTTTACTAAGGAGGTGGTAAATGCTTAAGTTTAATGTTTTTGTTTTTATTTTAGCTATTTTTAGCACTATAAATACAGCTTTGGCTCTTGAACCTTTAAAGGTTGGGGCTGTGCCAACGCCTCATGCTCTTATCTTAGAACAAATCAAGCCTGAACTTGAAAAAGAAGGTTATGCGCTTGAAATTTTTGAATTTACTGATGGGGTGCAGCCAAATATCGCTACTGATAATGGCTTTCTTGATGCAAATTATTTTCAGCACAAGCCTTATTTAACCGAGTTTAACAAGGCTCATAATACCAAGCTTGTAGCAGTTTCAAGCATTCATCTTGAACCTATGGGCGTGTATTCAAATAAATTTAAAGAATTTAAGCCCCAAAAAGGTGCGAGGGTTGCTATACCAAATAATCCTACCAATGAAGCAAGAGCCTTACAAATCCTTGCTAGCACAGGCATAATCAAGCTTAAAAAAAGCGAGCTTGCTACCCCACTTGACATAAGTGAAAACACACTTGAGCTTAAATTCATAGAAATTAAAGACGCTCAGCTTGTAAGAAGCCTTGAAGATGTGGATTTTGCGGTGATTAATGGAAATTTTGCCCTGCAAGCTGGTTTTAATCCAGCCAAAGATGCCCTTGTGCTTGAAAGCACGCAAAGTGAGTATGCAAACTATGTTGTAGTAAAACAAGGCAATGAAAAAAGCCCTAAAACTCAAGCTCTTATCAAGGCTTTGCGAACTGAGAAAATAAAAGCTTATATCAATGCCAACTTCAAAGGCGCAGTGATACCGACTTTTTAAAAGAAAATAAAGGAAAAATTATGAGTAAAAACAAAAAACAAATCCATTTTAACGCCTTTGAAATGAATTGTATCACTCATTTAAGTGCTGGACTTTGGCGTTATCCAAATGATGAGGCTTTAAGATATAAGGACATTGAGTATTGGCAAAATATCGCTAAGATTGCTGAAAAAGGGCTATTTGATGCCATTTTTATCGCTGATGTTTTAGGCGTATATGATATTTACAATAACTCAGCTGATGCAGCCTTAAGAGGAGCGGTGCAAACTCCGGTAAATGATCCCATTCAACTTGCTGCTATAGGCGCAAGCGTTACACAAAATTTAGGCTTTGGTATCACTGCTGGAGTGGCTTTTGAACAGCCTTTTCCTTTTGCTAGAAGGCTTTCAACCCTAGATCATCTCACCAAAGGACGCGTAGGCTGGAACATCGTAACAGGCTATTTACCGAGTGCAAATGCAAATTTAGGCGAAAAAGAACTGCCTCATGATGAAAGATATGCTTTAGCTGATGAATATATGGAAGTGATTTATAAGCTACTGGAAGGCTCTTGGGAAGATGATGCTGTTGTTTTAGATAAGAAAAATGGTATTTTTGCTGATCCAAATAAAATTCATGCTATCAAACACAAGGGCAAGTATTTTGAAGTGCCTGGTTTTCATGTTTGTGAACCAAGCATTCAAAGAACACCTGTGCTTTTTCAAGCAGGTAATAGTCCAAGAGGGCTTGAATTTGCAGCAAAACAC
Source organism: Campylobacter sp. MIT 12-5580 (assembly GCF_005406235.1). Classification (NCBI taxonomy): domain Bacteria; kingdom Pseudomonadati; phylum Campylobacterota; class Epsilonproteobacteria; order Campylobacterales; family Campylobacteraceae; genus Campylobacter; species Campylobacter sp. MIT 12-5580. The sequence goes on along the minus strand of NZ_NXLK01000001.1, from coordinate 365,893 downwards.
GCTGAAGCCATTTTCATTACTCCCATAGCTAAAGAATACACCAAAACAGCAGTCAAGCAAGTGCGTGAGGCTCTTGTCAAAGCAGGACGCGATCCTTATAGCGCAAAAATTTATGTACTAGCAACCATCATCACTGATAAAACAGAGGCTTTAGCTAGGGCAAAATACAAAGACTTATTAAGCTATGTAAGCGAGGAAGGCTCTTTGGTGCTTAATTCTGGCTGGCTTGGAGAAAATCTTGGCAAATACGCCCTTGATGATAAACTAAGTCATATAAAATCAAACGCCATTTTAGGCAAGGTGGAAGAATTTGCAAAAAGTAGAACTGATGAGGGCAAGGACTGGACCTTAAGAGAGCTTATAAAAATAGCTGGCATTGGAGCCTTAGGACAAAAGATCATAGGTGGGGCTAAAGAAGTTGCAACTGAGCTTGAAAGACTTGTAGAATACAGCGACGCAGATGGTTTTAACCTAGCCTATGCAACAACGCCTGGCACCTTTGAAGATGTGGTTGAGTTCATCGTGCCTGAACTTCAAAAAAGAGGTTCTTATAAATTAGAATACACAAGTGGAAGCCTTAGAAATAAACTCTTTGGTAAGGGCGATAGGCTTGATGAGACTCATATAGGATCAAGTTTTAGTTTTAAAAACTCAAGTGCTTTACAAGCAAAAAGAAAGGAAAATTATGCTGTATAATGATTTAGAAGATGGAATTTATATTTTACATGAAAACAAAGAATGGTTGCCGCCTTTTTATGAGGCTTTTAAAAAAGCTGGGGCTGAGTTTAAAGAACTTGACTTAAATAGTGGCAGTATAGACTTAAGCAAAGCCCCACCAAAAGGGGTATTTTTCAGCAGAATGAGCGCTTCTTCACACACTAGAGCACACCCCTTTGTTAAAGAATACGCAAGAGTCATTTTTACTTGGCTTGAAACTCATCAAAGAAGGATAATCAATGGCTTAAATGTGCTAGAGCTTGAAGTAAGCAAAGTCGCTCAATACCTAGCTTTAGCAAAGTTTGGTTTTCGTGTGCCTAAAACTCTAGCCGTTTTTGGCAAAGATGATTTACTTGAACAAGCTAAAAAGCTTCAAACTCCTTTTATCACTAAGCACAATCAAGGCGGAAAAGGGCTTGGAGTAAGGCTTTTTGAACATCATAAAGACTTTGAAAATTATATTTTCTCAAGTGAATTTGAAGAAGCAGCGGATAATATCACGCTTTTACAAGAATACATCAAAGCCAAAGAGCCTTTCATCACAAGGCTTGAGTTTATAGCTGGGAAGTTTTTTTATGCTGTAAAGGTTGATACAAGTGATGGGGGCTTTGAGCTTTGTCCAGCTGAGGCTTGCGAAATAGATAGGCAAAGCAAAAAACCAGCCCTAGCAGCTGCAGCTTGTGATATAGGAGCAAAATTCACTCTTAGAAGAGATATAAACGCAAATACCCCTTTAATAGCAAAGCTAGAAAGCTTTTTAAAAGCTTTTTATATAGAAATCGCAGGCATTGAATTTATCGATACTGGCAAAGAACTTGTGGTGTATGATATTAATACCAATACGAATTACAACCAAAAAGTTGAAGCCAGTTTAAGAGCAAATGGTGAATTAGCTGCAGCTGATAAAGTAGCTGAGTTTCTCTTAAAAGAATATCAAAAGATAAAGGAATAAAAATGAAATTTGGATACTGGAGCCCAGTTTTTGGCTCATGGCTTAGAAATGTTAATGATGATACCACGCAGTGTTCTTGGGAGTATATTAAGGATTTAACCTTAAAGGCTGAAAAGCTAGGCTACAGCCTTACTTTGGTGCCAGAATTGTATTTAAATGATATTAAAGGACATAAAGCCCCTTGTCTTGATGCTTGGGCTATAGCTACAGCACTTGCTAGCATTACGCAAAAGATTGAAATCCTAGCTGCACTTCGCCCACAATACCACCAAGTAGCAACCACAGCAAAAGAACTTACCACCTTAGCTCAAATTTCAAACCATCGCTTTAGTATAAATCTCGTCTCAGCGTGGTGGGAAGAAGAAGCAAGGCAATTTGGCATTGATTTTAAAGCGCATGATGATAGATACACTTTTTTAAGTGAATATGCTCAAATTTTAAAAGGCTTTTGGAGCAAAAGTCCTTTTAGTTTTAAGGGCAAGTATTTTGAATTTAAAGATTCTTTTAATGAGCCAAAACCAAGCACACAACCTCTTATTTATGCAGGCGGAGAAAGTGAAACAGGACGCAATGCTATCACGCAATTTGCAGACTTTTACCTTATGCACGGAGGCAGTGTAGATGAGGTAGAAACAAAGATCAAAGATATGAAAGCAAGACGCGCTAAGGCAGGTTTAAAGGAATTTAAAGGCTTTGGCATGGCTGCTTATGTCATCATTAAAAATACACAAGAGGAGGCTTTAGCAGAACTTAAAAGGATTACAACAATTAAAAATGAGGAGGCTTATGCGAATTCATATCAGGATTTTACTTCAAATTCAAACTTAAATGTAGAGCTTTCAAAAGCAGATTACAGCGTTTCAAATCGCGGTTTGCGTGCAAATTTAATCGGCACAGCACAGCAAGTGAGAGCAAAAATCAAGGAATTTGAAGAAGTGGGCGTTGATCTTATCATCATTCAGTGTGCAAATATGAAAGAAGAGCTTGAAAAAATCGCTCACGAACTATTTTAAAGAGTTTTAAAATAGCTGTTGTTTTTTATTTATCAAATAAAATTAAAATAATTTTTTAAAGCTTTTGATAAATTTAAGAACAAAAATGTATCTTTAAGGCTTAAATTTAAGCCTTAATAGTTTATAATTTCATTTTATTTTTTGAAAGGAAAAATATGCAAAATTCGGTTATTTCTTACCCAAGAATAGGTGCTTTAAGAGAGCTTAAGTTTGGAGTGGAAAAATACTTCAAAAAACAAAGCTCAAAAGAAGAGCTCATAAGTCTTGCAAAAGAGTTGCGTAAAAGGCATTGGCAAAGTCAAAAAGACGCTGGGATAGACTTTATCTCGTGTAATGATTTTTCATTTTATGATAATATCCTTGACACAGCCGCGCTCTTTAATGTCGTGGCGAAACGTTATAAGGCTTTGAATTTAGATACTTTAGATGAGTATTTTGCCCAAGCTCGTGGCTATCAAGGAGCAAATGGCGATACTACAGCTTTGGCGATGAAAAAATGGTTTAACACCAATTATCACTACCTCGTGCCAGAATGCGATGATGCTCAAAGCATAGCCTTAGTGGGCGACAAGCCTTTTAAAGAATACGATGAAGCCAAAGAATTTGGCATAGAAGCTAAGGTTGTTATTAGTGGAATTTTCACCTTTTTCAAACTTATCAATTTTAGCGATGAAAGCACTCAAGCTAAGGCTAAAGAAAAGCTTGTGCTAGCTTATACTGAGTTTTTAAACAAGCTAAATGAAAAAGGTGTAAAATGGGTGCAATTTGATGAGCCTTATTTGGTGTATGATTTAACTAAGGCTGATATAGCTTTGTTTGAAGAGTTTTATAACACACTTTTAGCCAAAAAAGCAGGTGTAAAAGTGCTTATACAAACTTATTTTGGCGATGTAAGAGATGTTTATGATAGTCTTAACACACTTCAATTTGATGCTATAGGACTTGATTTTATCGAGGGCAAAGAAAGCTTAAACCTCATCAAAAAAGGCTTTGATGAAAATAAAATTCTTTTTGCTGGGCTTGTAAATGGCAAAAATATCTATAAAAACAATTACGCAAAAACATTAGAAAAATTTAAAAGCATTCAAAGTCTAGTGAAAAATGTCGTATTAAATACAAGTTGTTCTTTGCTTCACAGCCCTTATACTATCAAAAATGAAAGCAAACTAGAAGCTCAATTTTTAGAGCATTTTGCCTTTGCTGAGGAAAAACTCACCGAACTTAAAGAACTTAAGGCTATCTTTGAAAGCCAAAACCCAGAGCAAAATGAGTTTTTCAAAACAAATACCGCCCTTTTTGCTAAGGCAACAAATAAAGAAAACAAAGCTGTAAAAGAAAGGCTTGCTAGGCTTTCACAAAGCGATTATACAAGAAAGCCAGCCTTTAAAGAAAGAGAACAAATTCAAAAAGAAGCCTTAAAACTTCCACTTTTACCAACCACAACCATAGGTTCATTTCCTCAAACTCCTGATGTGCGTAAGAACCGCCTAGACTTTAAAAAAGCACAAATTTCAAGCACAGCTTATACTGAGTTTAATCAAACCAAGATCAAAGAATGTATCAAATTCCAAGAACAAATCGGACTTGATGTCTTAGTGCATGGCGAGTTTGAACGCAATGATATGGTGGAGTATTTTGGTGAGAGCTTAGAGGGCTTTTTATTTACCTCGAATGGCTGGGTGCAAAGCTATGGCACAAGATGTGTAAAACCTCCTGTTGTGTGGGGCGATGTCTCAAGGGCTAAACCTATCACTGTAGCGTGGAGTAAATTTGCCCAAGAACAAAGCTCAAAATATGTCAAAGGTATGCTCACTGGACCTGTAACTATACTTAACTGGAGTTTTCCAAGAGAAGATATAAGCCTTAAAGAAAGCACCTTGCAAATTGCTTTGGCAATTCGTGATGAAGTACTTGATCTTGAAGTAGCAGGCATTAAAATCATACAAATTGATGAAGCAGCTTTGCGTGAAAAACTCCCTTTAAGAAAAAGTGATTGGCATAGTGAGTATTTAGACTGGGCTATACCAGCTTTTAACCTCGTGCATAGCGGCGTAAAGGCTCAAACTCAAATCCATACTCATATGTGCTATAGTGAATTTAGCGATATTATCAAAGAAATTGATGCTATGGATGCTGATGTGATCTCTTTTGAGGCAAGCAGAAGCAATTTAGAGCTTTTAGATACTCTTAAAGCAGCTCATTTTCAAACCCAAGTTGGACCGGGCGTTTATGATATACACAGCCCTAGAGTGCCTAGCGTAAGCGAGCTTGAAAGCACGATCAAAAAAATCCTTGCAAAGCTCCCAAAAGAACAAATTTGGATCAATCCAGATTGTGGGCTTAAAACAAGAGGCGATAAAGAAGTGATAGAAAGCCTTAAAAATATGGTTACAGCTACACTCAATATAAGAAAAAGCCTTTAAAAAGGAGTGAAGATGAATGCAAAAGCAAGTTTTTCTTTTGAAATTTTTCCACCAAGAAAAAGTGATAGTATAGATAAAATTTACACCACTTTAGAACAGCTCAAAGACTTAAAGCCAGACTTTATCAGCGTAACTTTTGGGGCAGGTGGAAGTATCAATTCGCAAAACACCCTTGATATAGCAAGCTTAGTGCAAGATCGCTATAAAACCTCAAGTATAGTGCATTTACCTTGCATTCATCAAAATAAAGCCCAAATTTCAAGCATTTTAAATGAATGTAAAAAACGAGGGCTTCAAAAAATCCTTGCCCTAAGAGGCGATATAGTCGAGGGTAAGGAAAAAAGCGTGGATTTTGCGTATGCAAGTGATTTGGTGCGTTTTATCAAAGAACAAGGCGACTTTGAAATTTATGCAGCTTGCTATCCTGAAAAGCATAATGAAGCTTTAAATTTCACTGAAGATATTCATCACTTAAAAGAAAAAGTTGATGCAGGAGCAAACACGCTTTTAACTCAGCTTTTCTTTGACAATGAAGACTTTTACCGCTTCAAAGAATACTGCGATATAGCAAATATAAAAGCTGAAATCAAAGCAGGCATAATGCCTATAGCCAATAAACGTCAAGTACTTAAAATCACAAGTATGTGTGGATCAAAAATCCCACCTAAATTTGCAAAAATACTGCATAAATACGAACACAACGATAAAGCCATGATAGATGCTGGCATAGCTTATGCTATCGATCAAATCGTTGATTTACTCACAAATGGCGTAAGTGGCATTCATCTTTATACTATGAATAATGCCTATGTAGCAAAAAAGGTTTTTGAAGCAACACATAGCTTGTTTGAAGCATAAGCGTATATAGGCGTTATAGCTTTTGATCTTGCTTAAAATTCACTCAAAGAAACATTTTTATTAAAAAAATAAACAATACAAATAATTATTTAATAAAAAATATTATAATGAAATTACCTTAAAATCATTCAAAGGAGAAAAAATGATGAAAAAAATTCTTTTAGGTTCTGTGTTAGCAAGCTCTGTGCTTTTTGCTGCAAATACTGAGGTTTTTGATCCAAAATCAGTTAAGGATCATTTAGTGATTAAAATGCAAGTTTTAGATCAAAAAAAGAACAAAGATGCTGGAGAAGTCATCGCTGTGCAAACAGCTTATGGAGTGGCATTTTTTCCACAACTTAAAGGCTTAGAAGCTGGAATTCACGGCTTTCATGTGCATGAAAACGCAGATTGTGGAGCAACTGATAAAGGCTTGGGTATGAAAGCTGGAGGACACTGGGATCCTGAAAAAACAGAAGGGCATTCACTTCCTTGGGATGATAAAGGACATAAAGGCGATTTGCCAGCACTTTATGTTGATAAAGATGGCAACGCAAACAATCCTGTTTTAGCGCCAAAGATTAAAAACTTAAATGAGCTTAAAAAACATGCTTTAATGATCCACTTTGGTGGGGATAATCACAGCGATCACCCAGCTACACTTGGTGGTGGCGGAGCTAGAATGGCTTGCGGCGTGATTAAATAATCTTAAAAAATTTAACTTCAAGTGGCTAAGGCTGCTTGAAGTTAGGCTTATTTTTAATCACAATAAAATATTTTTTTGTCTAAAAAATCATCACAAAAATATACGAAATATCTCATTTATCATATCAAATAAAAATGATTATCTAAAAAAATATTCTGTGCCTTTATCAAAATTATCTTTAAGCTTAAAGCAAAAACCTAATTTTATCATTATATCCTACTCTTAAAATGAAATATTTTACAAAAATAAACTCTATGCAATAGCACAAAAATATACTCAAAATCAACACTTTTAATACAAATTTTGATATGTGTTAGCTTTTTTTATCTACAATAGCACTTTACATTCTTACACTAAGGAAAAAAATGTTTTCAGCGTTTTTTGCTTCTAAAAAATGGGCTTTGTGGGCTTATTTGGGTTTATTTTTCTTGCTTTTTTGTCTGTATATACAAACCAATCTTAATGTTGCCATAAATGAATGGTATAAAGATTTTTACAATGTCTTGCAAAAACCACAAATCAAACCTTTAGAGCAAACAAGCACCAAAGATGAAGCGACAACTTCCACGCAAAATACTCAAGCTAACCATTCCTCTACCCAAGATACAACTAAAGATGAAAAAAGCAAAGAGCAAAACACAAGCAAGCAAGATGAGCAAAAAACTAAGCAAAATGAAAATGATGATAACACCACTTTCTTAAATGCTTTGGCGATGAAATATTACAAAAGCCTCACAAAAAGTCATTTTGGCGAAAATGGTGTAGATAAACAAAGCTATATAATTGAGGATTTTTATGCTTTGATTGTGATTTTTTTATTTATCGCTATACCTTATGTTTTGGTTGCTACTATAAATATTTACTTTGCAAGTGTATATGCCTTTAAATGGCGTGAAGCGATGACTTTTGAATATTTGCGTTTTTGGAAAAATAAAGATGATAATATCGAAGGCAGTTCTCAAAGAATTCAAGAAGATATTTATAATTTCTCAAAAATAGTTGAAAGCTTGGGGCTTGCCTTTGTTCGAGCTGTGATGATACTCATCGCTTTTATCCCTATACTTTGGGCTTTAAGTGCTTCTGTGAATGTGCCTATTTTAAGAGATATTGAGGGTTCTTTGGTATATGTAGCCTTTTTGATCTCTGTTGGAGGCTTGATTATATCGTGGTTTGTGGGTATAAAACTGCCCGGACTTGAGTATAATAACCAAAAAGCAGAGGCTGCTTTTAGAAAAGAGCTTGTCTATGCAGAAGATGATCGCAAAAACTACGCTAAAAATGAAACTATGCTTGAGCTTTTTACAGGGCTTAAATTTAACTACAAAAGGCTTTTTTTGCATTATGGGTATTTTAATATTTGGCTTATTTTGTTTGAACAAATGATCGTTATCGTGCCACTTTTAATCATGGCACCTTCGCTTTTCATCGGCGCTATAGGGCTTGGTATAGTTATGCAGATGAATAATGCCTTTGATCAGGTGCGAAGCTCTTTTAGTGTTTTTATAACCAACTGGACAAAAATCACCGAGCTTAGAAGTATATACAAACGTTTGAAAGAATTTGAAAAAAATATCGCTTATAAAAAGCATTAGACTTTATCTAAAAGCCTAGCTATCATATCTTTGGCTAATTTGTTAAAACCAAGCTTGAGTTTGTTATAGTTTTTGATCCATTTGTTGTTCAACAAAAGCATTTGACATTCATTACCCCAGCTTCCTCCGCCCCATTTAAGCCTTAAATTCGTTTTCATCGTTTGGAGTATGCTTACCTTAAATATATCAGCTATATGCACATTGCCCGTATCTGGACTTATGAGCATATCAAGCCTACTTGTAAGCTCGATCAGATGAAAAAGCTCATTATCACCTATAAAAATTTGGATATTTTCTTCTTCAAATTCTTTATACCTTATCAAATTTCCATCATAGCTCATCATCACAAAAAACACTTGCGGAAACTCGCGTGCCAAATTCTTTGCTAAATATGCATAATCTTGAGGGACAAATTTATAAGCTGAGTTTGCAAAAGCATTGATGCCTACGATAAGTTTAAATTGTTCAGCCTTAAAGCTTTTAAAAAGCGTGTCAATATATCTTTGATGCTGAGGCAGGGTTTTTAAAGCAAGGTGTTTAAAATCAATCTTTGAAATATTCTCATCAAAATGCTTTTTATCGATCTTTCTTACCAACTCAAGAGCCTTAAACACCTCTCTGTGAGGGCGAAATTGATTATAAAAAACCACTTCTACCCTCTTTGCAAAAAAAGTTTGAAGATAAGCTGGAGCAATGATTCTTTTTGCCTTACTTGTTTGAGCTAGACTGATCATATCGCCGTATTTATGCCCTGCAAGAAGCAAAATATCAAGTTCAAAATCACTCAAACGCCCCCCCCCAAGCTCATCTATCACCACAAACTCATCAATCACTTCAGAGTAAAAAAACATATCCATAAAATAACGACGTCCAAAAAAGATGATCTTGCTTTGTGGATAAAGCTTTCTTAAAGCCACCAAAGCCTTAAAACGCGTCGCATTATCCCCTACAGAATGTATATCATTTAAAAAACCTATATTTTGCACCGCTACTCCTCAAATTTACTTAAAACCTTTTGAGCGAGTTTATAAAACTCATCTTTATAAAATTCGTATTCATTATGCCAATCTTTTGGCAAGAAAAGCGCATCAAAGTGTCCCCCATAGTTTCCACAAGGAAAAAGCACGCTATCAGTTTGCGGATAAAAGCCCAAAGTATCAATTTTAAGATTATCAGCTATGTGGATATTGCCCGTTGAAAGGCTTATGCAAAGCTTTAATCTTCTTGTAAGCTCCACAAGATGAAGTAAATTTTCATCATTATTAAAAACTTTGATATTTTCTTCTTTAAAATCCTCAAATTCATAACCACTTTGTTTAAAATTCATAAAAACAAATAAAAAGTTTTTAAAACGCCCTGCTAAAGCCTTTGTAAGCTCTACCCAATCATTCATTTTTAGATTATAATGAGCCGAAGAAATTCCAAAGCAACTCAAACCTATGATATGCTTAAAGTCCTTTTGTATAGGCTTTAAAAAGGCATTGATATACTCTATATTTTCCCTATCACTTTGAATTTGTATAGGCATAGTTTTAAGATCAAACTCTTTTATCTTTGCATCATAACGTTTAGGATCAATCATCCTTACCAAGTCCAAACAACGTTGAATTTCAAGCCTTTTTAAACGTTTGATATGCTTTGGGTGTTTAAAACGAGGCGAAAAAAGCGTGTGTAAATGCCTCCAAGTGATGATATTTTTGCATTTACTTTGTTTGGCAAATTTGATATTTTTGCTCGTTCTATGGGCGAGGATAAGTGTGTCGATGTTGTATTCATCGATGATTTGGGGCAGATTCTCATCGTTTTGAGTAAATTCAAGCCCTTGCAAGAAAATTCTATCAATAAAATCAAAATTTTTACACAAATAAAAGCCAACTTTGCTCGTAAAAAGCAAAAGCTTAGCCCTTGGGTAAAGCTGCTTTATCACATACAAAGCAGGTAAAGATGAGATGATATCCCCTACTCCTAACCTTCTATCAAAAGCGATAACCTTTGGCTCTTTCATTCAAGCACCACGCCTTCATTGATAACAACTTCGCCGATGATGAAAGCGTCTGAGTTTTCAAGTACTTTTGAAACATTTTCTGGCGAAACAACTAGCACAAGTCCCACGCCCATATTAAAACTTCTATACATTTCAGCTTCTTCTACTGCCTCGCCTATGGTGTAAAAAATTTCAGGAGTTTTAAGATGATGTTTTCTAATCACTGCTCCTAAGCCCTTAGGAAACACTCTTGGCAGATTTTCTACCAAACCTCCACCGGTGATATGAGCTAAAGCATTGATAAAAGGCTTAAGCTTTAAAAAGTCTTTAACATAAATTCGCGTTGGCTCAAGCAAGATATCGATGAGTTTTTTACCCTCGATCTTATCATCAAATTTAAGCCCTAAAGCCTCAAAAAGCACCTTTCTAGCTAAAGAATAGCCATTTGAATGAAGCCCAGAACTTGGCAGAGCTAAAAGCAAATCGCCGTTTTTAACAAAGCTCGTTCTGTCAATCTCTTCTTTTTCAGCCATACCCACAGCAAAACCAGCTAAATCAAAATCCTTTGACGCATACATAGAAGGCATTTCAGCTGTTTCACCACCTATTAAAGCACACTGGGCTATCTTACAAGCCCTAGCAATACCTGCAACCACGCTTTTTGCAACTTCCACATCAAGCTTAGCTGTAGCATAATAATCCAAAAAAAACAAAGGTGTAGCAAAATTGCAAATCAAGTCATTCACACACATAGCCACCAAATCCTGCCCTATGCTCTCATATCTTTGCGCGTCAATTGCCAAACGAAGCTTAGTGCCAACCCCATCAGTCGCGGCTAAAAGCACAGGTTTTTTATAGCCGCTTGGTAGCTCAAAAGCTCCAGAAAAAGAGCCAATGCCACCTAAAACCTGAGGCGAAAAAGTCTGCTTTACCAAAGGCTTGATCGCCTCTACAAAGGCATTGCCATTATCTATGCTTACTCCAGCTTGCTCGTATGAAATTTTCATTTACATTTCCTTAAATTTAAAAGGCTATTGTAACTAAAAGCATTTTTAAAAGGGCTTAAATGAGCGAAGTTTTTTTTGTAACAGCAAGTATAGCTTGTGGTAAATCAACTTTTATGCAAATTGCCAAAAACAAAGGTTTCAAGGTGCTTAATGCAGATATGATAGCTCATGAACTTTTAGATGAAAATGCTTTAAAAATCGCTGGTTTATTTGATGATAAAAGCTTGATAAAAGAGCAGAAAATCGATAGAAAAGCCTTAGCAAACATAGTTTTTAACGATCATCTTGCCAAAGAAAAGCTTGAAAATTTTTTACACCCTAAAATTAGGACTGAAATCATAAAACAAATCGAGCTTTTAAAAAATTTTAGTCCCATTTTTGTAGAGCTGCCTTTATTTTTTGAGACAAAAGCATATTTTGAACTTGGAAAAAGTATCTTAATCTACGCCCCTAAAGAACTCAGTCTAAAACGTTTAATGCAAAGAGATAGTTTGAGTAAAAAAGAAGCTTTACAAAGGCTTGAAGCTCAAATGGATATTGAAAAAAAGCTTGAACTTGCCGATTTTGTCATCAAAAACGAGGGAAATTTAGAGGAATTTAAGCAAAACTGCGAGGAATTTTTTGATACAATCAAGCTTTTAAACAAGGGTAAAAATGAAATTTTATAAGTATTGTGCGAGTGGAAATGACTTTGTGCTTTTTTATAGTGATAAAAAAGGCGATTTTAAAGAACTTGCTATCAAGCTTTGCAACCGATATAGTGGCATAGGAGCTGATGGACTTATCGTGATTTTACCACATGAAAAATACGACTTTGAGTGGCAGTTTTATAATTGTGATGCAAGTGAGCCTGCAATGTGTGGTAATGGCTCAAGAGCGGCTGCTCACTTTGCCTGCTATATCTTAAAAATGAAGCCAAATTTAAGCTTTTTAACAAAGGCTGGAGTAATCAAAGCAAATGTTGAAGAAGACATTGTTGAAACTCAGCTTACAAAGGTAAAAGATGAGGTGCAAAGCTTTGAATTTGAAGGCAAAAAATGGCAAATTTGTGATACTGGCGTGCCTCATTTGGTGCATTTTTGTGAGGATTTAAGCGAATTTGATCTTAAAACTTGTCAGATTTTACGCCAAAAATACAATGCAAATGTAAATTATGCCAAGATAGAACATGAAAAGCTTTTACGCGTAAGAACCTTTGAACGAGGTGTTGAAAATGAAACTTTAGCTTGTGGCACAGGCATGGCAGCGTGCTTTTATCTTGGAGTTTTAGAGGGTAAGCTTGAAAAAAATATCAAAGTTTTACCAAAAAGCGAGGAAGAATTAAGCCTTAGACTTGATGAAGAGGGAAATATATTTTTTCAAGGAAAGGTGAGGTATTGTTTTGAAGCCAAGTATAATTTTTCTTAAGCTTTGCTTGCCTATCTTTGTTTTAGCCTTTGAAGCTGGTTTTCACAAGGAGTATTATAAGCTCAGCACCGATGAAAAAAGAAAAGTTTTTATCGAAAAAATTGATACCTTACTTGATCATTCTTTTGAAAAGGTTGCGCAAGAACAAGCCTTTATAAAAAATTTCTTTGAAACGCATGCTAAGGCTGGCTTTAGAAATATCAGCAAAACAGAGCTTCAAACACTCATCGCGCTCAAAGAAAAATACAGAGTGAAAAATCTTTTTGATTTTAAAGAGTATCAAAAACGCATAGGTGTAGTGCCAAAGTCTATGGGCATAGCTCAAGCTCTAGTTGAAAGCGGCACAGGCACAAGCCGTTTTGCTAGGGAAGCAAATAATCTTTTTGGCGAATGGACTTGGGGCGAAAAAGGCTTGGTGCCAAAGCACAGAAAAAGGGGCAAAACGCACAAAATCAAGATCTTTGATAGCTTGCAAGAAAGCGTTGATTCATATCTTTTAAATCTTAACAGACATTTTGCATATGAGGAGTTTCGAACAAAACGTTTCAAAACCTTGCAAGAAGGGCGTGAATTTAAGGGCTTAGAAGCGATTAAAACCTTGCATAATTACTCAGAAATCAAAGGCGAATACGAAAAAATTCTCAAAAATGTGATTGAAAAATATAAGCTTTATTTATTGGATTAAGAAGGCTTAAAGAGTCTTTGGATTTCAAGATTTTAAATTATAAAAAATTTTAAAAACTTAAAGCCCAAGTTTCAAAAGGCACGATCTCAAATTTCACGCCTTGTTCAAAAAACTGATCTTGTGATGAAAGCGTAACAAAAACCACATGAAAAATTTCTTTTTCCAAAGCCTTTGGTAAAATTTTTTGAGCTTTTAAACGCAATAAATCAATATCTTGCAAAGCACTGCAAATAAAGCCTATCTTACTTTTTTCAAGATAAAAATCAAATTCTTTTGTGTAAAAAATAGGCTGTTTAAATTTAAAAAGCTCACACAATACAAGATTAGCAAAAAGCGTTGAAAAATCCCTTTGTATCAGCAAGGCATTTTTAAAAGCAAAGTCTGTAAAATACGCTTTTTTAAGGCGTTTTTGATGATGAGGGACAAAAAAAATCAACCCCCTTTGATAAAGCAAGTCAATACACTCATAAAGCTTATCTTTTGAAATTTTCATTTCCTTTTTAAGCTTGGTATAAAGAGCATTAACGCTGAACTCAAGCCCTAAATGCAAGGCTATAAATTTAAAAATCTCAAGTTCAAGGGCAGTAAAATGGCTTCGTAGATAATCATTTAGCTCTATATTTTCGCTTAAATTTGCCCTTCCGCTTTGCAAGTAGTTGCCAAGTTGCGAGCTGGTAGCATTTTTGGTGCTGTTTTGGCTTAAAAACTCCTCAAAATCCAAAAAATCAAGCTCTATTTTTTCAAAATCCTTGAAATTTAAGCTTAAAAACTCACTTGCCAAGATAAACTGATATTTTGATAAAAGCTTTGAGAAATCAAACTTAAAATTTATATCAATACCATAAAAAACGATAATTTTAATAGCCTTATCTTGCAAAAAAACCTCTAAATACTCTAAAGCTTGCAAGCTAAACCTTAAATCCTTAAAATTTAAAAACAAAAACTCTTCAGTCTTAAAATCCCTCAAGTAGTTTAAGATTAAAGCTTTTTTGCCACTTTTTAACGCTCCACATAGTAAGGTGTGTTTGCTATCAAGGCGAATTTTTCTCTCAAAAAGCCCTTTAAATTCCGGTGGATTTTCATAAAAAAAATTTAAAATTTTCAAATTTTATCCTTTTAAAAAGGAAATTATAGCTAAAAATTAAAAATTTTGAATTGAAATTAAGAAAAATAAGACAATTGTAATGAACTTGCTTAAAATAAGATAAATAAAAGTCCTTTAAGTTTTTAAAGCTTAACTCCCAAGCACTTTGCTTTAATAATGCTTGGGAAGTTTTTAGTTTTAATTAGCGTTTAATCCAGCTCATCATTTTTCTAAGCTCTAAGCCCACTTTTTCAAGTTGATGTTCGCTTTCTAAACGTTTTGTAGCGTTAAACTTAGCTTTTCTTCCAGAGCTAAACTCGGTGCTAAATTCACTTGCAAAAGTGCCATTTTGTATCTCTTCAAGCACTTTTTTCATCGTCTTTTTTGTTTCATCTGTGATGATTTTTTTGCCTATTCTATAATCCCCATACTCAGCAGTGTTTGAAATCGAGCTTCTCATCGCTGCAAAACCACCTGCATAGATAAGATCAACGATAAGCTTCATTTCATGAATACACTCAAAATACGCCATTTCAGGCTCATACCCAGCCTCGACAAGGGTTTCAAAACCAGCCTTCATCAGTTCAGTTACCCCACCACACAACACAGCTTGCTCGCCAAACAAATCAGTTTCCGTCTCTTCTTTAAATGAAGTCTCTAGGATACCAGCTCGTGCTGATCCTATGCCACTTGCATACGCTAGGGCGTATTGTTTGGCTTTGCCACTAAAATCTTGATAGATAGCGATTAAGCTTGGCACACCTTTGCCCGCTTGATATTCGCTTCTTACGGTGTGTCCGGGTCCTTTTGGTGCTATCATCACTACATCGATATTTTTAGCTGGTTCTATGAGCGCATAGTGTATGTTAAAGCCATGCGCAAAAGCAAGTATATCACCTTCCTTTAAAAAAGGCGCAACCTCAGCCTTATATAAATCAGCGCACAACTCATCAGGCACAAGCATCATCACAAGATCAGCTTTTTTTACAGCCTCGCTTACACTTAAAACCTCTAGCCCCGCTTCTTTAGCCTTAGCCACGCTCAAGCTTGTATCTCTTAAGCCCACAACGACTTTTACACCGCTTTCTTTGAGGTTTAAAGCGTGAGCGTGTCCTTGAGAACCATAGCCTATAATGGCGATCGTTTTTGACTTAAGCAAGCTTAAATCACAATCCTTGTCATAGTATTTTTGTATCATTTTTTCTCCTTTTAAAATGTAAAATTTGGTCTTTGCTTGTTCTTTTCTTTATCGTTCTTTCCTCCTTATTGTAGTGTTACGCTTTTTGTATGCGCGAGTTTTTCAAGCTGTTTAAGCAAAAAATCATCACATTCTCTAAGTGTTAAAAACAAGTCAAGTTCGTTAAATTCAAGCTTGATTAATGCAACTTGATTTTGGCTTAACAAAAGCATAATCCTTGCAAGATAACTTATATCATTCTTTGCAAGCTGTATGTGTAAATTTTTCATTTTTTTCCTTTATTTTGTGATGATTTCATCAGCGCTTTTTCCGCTTGGTATCATTGGCAAAACCTTTAAATCCTTATCGATGATACACTCTATCCATACCGGTTTTTTCTCTTTTAAAGCAAGTTTAAAGGCTTCTTTAAACTCCTTCATACTCTTGCAGCTAAAGCCCTTAGCATTAAAGCCTTCAGCCACTTTTACATAGTCTATTTTTTTGCGAATATCCGTGCTTGAATATCGCTTTTCATAAAACGCACCTTGCCACTGACGCACCATTCCAAGTGTGGAGTTATTAAATATCACTGAAATGATAGGAAGTTTATATTCTACGGCTGTGCTGACTTCATTTAAATTCATCAAAAACGAGCCATCTCCGCTTAAATGAATGACTTGTTTATGAGGACAGGCTTGCTTTGCCCCTATAGCACAACCATAACCAAAGCCCATAGTTCCAAGCCCCGCACTTGTTAAAAAATTTCTTGGGTTTTTATGCGTGAGGTATTGAGCTGCCCACATTTGGTGCTGTCCTACATCGGTTGTAAAAATAGCGTCTTTTTCACAACTTTGACTGATAAACTCAAGCACTTCTTTTGGATTCATAAAACTAGCTAATTCTTGATGCTCAAAAGCATTAAATTCAGCCTTTTCTTTTGCCTTTGCTTTGTGAATTTGTTCTAACCAAGCTTCGTGCTTGTTTTCATACTTTAAGGTGCAAAGTTCTTTTAAGATATGCTTTAAATCCCCTATCACAGCACAATCTAAAGCCACATTTTTACCAAGCTCACTTTTATCAATATCAATTTGAGCTTTTTTAGCTTTCACACCAAAGTGGCTTGGTTTTAAAGCCACGCGATCAGAAAATCTTGCTCCTATAGCGATGATTAAATCAGCTTCATTGATGAGTGTATTTGCGCTGATATTGCCATGCATACCTATCCAGCCTATATTTAAGCTCTCATCATCAAGCACACCAGCACCCATTATAGTATGCACGAAAGGTAAATTCGTAAGCTTTACAAATTCCCTTAAAGCCTTATATGCATCTTTTGCACCACCGCCCACATAAAGCAAGGGCTTTTTTGCCTCATCGATGAGGCTTTTTAGCTTTAAAAGCTCATTTTTATCGTGTTTTAAAACAGGCTTTGAAAAAAGTTTTTGTGGCTCAAACTCAGTCAAAGCACTAAATACATCTTTAGTGATATCCACAAGCACAGGAGCTTTTCTGCCCTCATTGGCAAGATAAAAAGCCTCTCTTAGTGTAAAAGCAAGCTCATTTACATCGCGCACCATAAAGCTTTGCTTGGTAATTGGCATGGCTATACCTTGTATATACACTTCTTGAAAACTATCTTTACCGATAAGCTTGCTTGGGACATTTCCAGTGATTGCAACCAAAGGTGTGCTATCCATGTAAGCCGTGGCTAAAGGGGTGATGAG
This sequence comes from Campylobacter sp. MIT 12-5580, assembly GCF_005406235.1. NCBI lineage: Bacteria > Pseudomonadati > Campylobacterota > Epsilonproteobacteria > Campylobacterales > Campylobacteraceae > Campylobacter > Campylobacter sp. MIT 12-5580. The sequence continues at coordinate 348,585 of NZ_NXLK01000001.1, read as the reverse complement.
ATTTGTAGCGCCCGGACCACTTGTAGCGATAATCACACCGGTTTTTCCACTTGCTCTAGCATAGCCATCAGCTGCATATCCAGCACCTTGCTCATCAGCTGGCATAATATGCTTGATTTTATCTTGATATGAAAAAAGCGTATCATACACATCAAGCACAGCGCCACCTGGATAACCAAAAATCGTATCTACCCCTGCTTCTAACAATACTTCCATAAGAATTTGCGAACCTTGCAATTTCATTGTTTTCCTTAAAAAATAAACTTAAATTTAAAAATAAAATCATCAAAAAAAGATGAAAAACGCAACCAGCTAAAAAACTGATGATAAAAAAATAATTAAATAAAAATAAGGGAATTATTTGACGACGATAATGTCAATCAGGGGAAGTTGAAGGATAATTGAAGAAAATTTTTGACTTTTGGAATTTGATAAATGTTGATGCTTAAAAAAGCATTGCTTAAATGCACTCATTGCTTTCTCCTTATTAAAGATATAAAATTAAATTATAGCACTTTTTTTACACTTTAAGCTTAAAATTATATTTTTTTTAGGCTTTTGTTACATTTTTGTTTTTTAGGCTTTTGAATTTTTTATCAAAAATTAAAAGAGTGGTTTAAAACCACTCTATTTTTAAAATTTCTTTCCAGCTAATTTAGCAAAAGCATAAAACACAGCCGCAACAACTAAGCCCCCAAGTCCTATGATAAGCTGTTCACCATTTGCATTTATAAGCAACCAAAAAGAAATGATAATTGCTATAACAGGCACGAAGCTAGGCACTTTTATGCTACTTTGTGGCAAGTCTTTTCTTTTGCGAAGCACCAAAACAGCAAGACAAGTAGGCACATACTGAATAAATCTTGAAATCACGCTAATTGCAGCAAGCACAGCAAAGCTTCCTATAAGAGTTCCATAAAGAACTAAAGCTAAGGTTAAAACTCCGGTGATAATAATCGCAACAACAGGAGTTTGAGCCTTGTTTTTATACGCGATAATCCTTGGCACCAAACCATCACTTGCTAGAGCATGCCCTACTCTTGGTGTAAGAATCGATGAAGCTGTGGCTATACCTCCTATAGAAATAAGTGTTCCTATACCAACTATACTCGCTCCATATCCTGAAAAAATCCTATCAAAAGCAGCAGCAATAGGAGCATTTTCTTTAGCTAAATCAAGTCCCAAAATCCCAATAGCCACGCCGATGATAAGTAAATAAAACACGCACACTATAATCATCACCCAAGTTATAGCTCGTGGCAAATCCTTTTTGGGATTTTTATAATCCTCAGCCGCAATAGCCAAAGACTCAAAACCCGTAAATGCGTAAAAAATAACCAAAGCAGCGGCTGAAAAAGCAGCTGAAAAACTTAGCACCTCCCCAGCACTTGAAGTTCCAAGAACCAAAAAGGGCTGAAAATTCTCAGCCTTCACAAACCACAAGCATACAAAGATAAAGATTAAAAGTGGAGTAAGTTTAGCTAAAGTGATGAGATTGTTAAAGAATTTTGACAAACCAATGCCAGCTAAGTTCATCAAGGTTAAAGCCAATACCAAACTTGAAGCGACTATAGCCTTAAAAGAGATTGGTAATTCTGAGCTACCATATATCCAAGCCCCTAAAGCCTCGCTAAAACCCGTTGCCATAGTCGCCCAAGCGATAATAGCAATCGCCCATTTCATAAAACCAACCTCAAAGCCCACAAATTCGCCAAAAGCTTCCTTAGCATACACATAAGCTCCGCCATTTTTTTCAAATTTAGCAGAAACTTCAGCAAAACAAAGGGCTATACTAATGGTAAGCAAAGCTACAAAAACCACTACCACAAGAGCAAAAGGACCGACTAAAGCCACAGCTTTATTAGGAAGTAAAAATATCCCAGAGCCTACTATAGCATTAAAACCTAATAACACAACACTTAAAAATCCTAATTTTGAATTCATTTTTTTCCTTTCTTGCATTCATTCACAAAGGCTTGAAATATAGCCCTTGAATGCTTATCTTTCATCGCCTCAGGGTGCCACTGCACACCAAAGACTAAATTTTTACTTTTTTGATACTCTATAGCTTCGATAACTAAGCCACTTTTTGCACTGATTTTAAAATCCTTTGCAAGCGTATCAATGCCTTGATGATGAAAGGAATTAACTTTGATTTTGCTTGGTAAAAAATTTGATAAAAAGCTGTTTTCAAGTATATCCACACGATGTGTCGCAAGGCTTGGTTTTTGCTTTTGCCTATGCTTTAAAACACTGATCTTTGCATAACTTAAGTCTTGATGAAGCGTGCCACCAAAAAAGACATTTAAAGCTTGCATTCCTCGACAAATCCCAAAGATAGGAAGCTCTTGCTTCATCGCTTCTTCGATGAGCCTAAACTCAAATTCATCTCTTTTCTTACAAACTTCTTCAAGTAAAGGTTTTGAGCTTTGTTTGTAAAATTTTGGATGTATATCAAAGCCTCCACTTAAAATCACTCCATTTGTATTTACAAGCAAAGATTTTATCGCTTCTTTTTCACAAAAGGGTATGATGAAAACGCCTAAATTTTTTTCCTCGCACTTTAAGAGCTTATCAACATAAGCTACATTAAGATAGTATTTTTTCTTAAAAATTTCCTTTTTAAGCCTTAAAACACTTGCAGAAATTCCTATAATCATCGTTTTTGCCCTCAACACATGAGATAAAGAAGTAAAAGAGAAGTTTTAAACTTAAGCATAAAAGTCCTTTTTTTAGACTATAAAATTAATCAAAGCTTCAAACTAAACTTTGATAGAGACAATGTAGCATAAGTAAGTTTAAGTTTATCTTAATATTTTTTCCAAGACTAAATTTTGTTTTTCAATTTGACAAAAATTTATTTTGATTGACTTTGAATTCTTTTTAAGTTATGCAAAAGCCTTGCCTCATCACCAAAACCCTTGCTTTCATAAAATTTCAAATCTTTTGCAAGGTATTTTTGCTTCACATAGCCACCAAAATCATGTGGATAAAGATAGTTTTTAGAAGCTGGGTTGTTATTGTCTAAGTGAGGCAGTATAGGCAAAGCTTCATTTTCATCAAGCCAAGCAAGAGCTTTGTTTATGGCTTTGTAAGATGAGTTTGACTTAATACAGCTTGCAAGATACACCACACATTGTGCAAGTATAATGCGTGCTTCTGGATAGCCTATGTTTTTTACTGCGCTAAGCGTAGAAGTTGCTAACACAAGAGCATTACAATCCGCATTACCTATATCCTCGCTTGCAAAGATCACCAAACGCCTTGCGATAAAATCCGCACTTTCTCCACCCTGAATCAAAGCAGCTAGATAATAAAGTGCAGCATCTACATCACTACCTCTTAAACTTTTTATCAAAGAGCTCGCCAAGCGATAATGTGTATCTTTTGAGCTTGTGCCATCTTTTAAAGCACTTGCCCTTAAGCTTTTAAGCGTTTTAAGTCTGATATGTTTTTCATCAAGAACTAAGGCGTATTCAAGCAAATTTAAAAGCGAACGAGCATCTCCACTTGAGCTATGTAGCAAATACGCCTTTGCGTCCTCATCGATTGCAAATTCAAGCTTTGTTTTTACTCTTTGAAAAAGAGCCTCTAAATCCTCTTGTTTTAAAGCCTTAAACTCAAAAAGCATACTTCTACTTCGTATGCCTGAACTAAGCACAAAATAAGGATTTTCAGTGCTTGCTCCGATTAAGATACACTGAGCATTTTCTAAAGGTACTAAAAGCATTTCTTGCTGGGTTTTTGAAAGGCGGTGAATTTCATCGATGAAAATCAAGGGCTTGTAAAGGCTATTTTCATATTTTGCAAAAAGTTTTCTAAGCTCTTCAAGCTTAAAACTTCCTCCATCAAATTCATAAAAATCAAGCCCAAACTCAAAAGCTACAGCCCTTGCAAAGCTGGTTTTTCCACATCCTGCTGGTCCAAAAAAGATACTATGGGGCAGTTTTTGTTTAGCCAAAAAGCTTTGAAATATCCTTTTAAGCTCATCTTGCCCGCAAAGCTCATCAAGCTTTTTTGGGCGAAAATACAGAGCAAGATTTTGCATTTTATCTTATAATCTTTTTTATTCTTTATAAAGTTCAAAAGCCTTGTCTTGACTAAGATTTCTATCTCCAACAAGCACTTCATCGTTAAGCTTGATTTGAGTAATGTTCTCATTTTTACCCTCAAGCTCGTATTTCATCGTATAAGCATTGTCTTTTTGCACAAAAAACTCGTCCATATCAAACCAAATAAGCACTGGAAAAATAGCACTTGGCAAAATCTCACTATGAGCGTTTAAAAGCACACTGAAATTACTCGAATCACTTTTTGCCAAGCCACTAAGCTTGAATTTTTTACCCTTAGAACTTACTGAAAAGTCATTCAGCATAATTTCAGCTTTTGAGCGAGCAAAAAGCTCAAACAACTCTTCATTATCAAGCAAACTTTCATGATCGATCCAAGGATTGCTTGAAATCAAAAGCTCTTTAGGTAAGTCTTTAGCATTCATATCAAAGTTGATTGCATGTAGGTTAAGCTGCATTTGCTTTGATTTAAAATCCTCAATCTTAAGCTTTATATTCAAATCATCTAATTCTTCGCCCATTTTTCCCATGCTTTCCATCACAACTTTTGAGATATTAATATCATCATAAAGCTCTATATTTTCAGCACTCAAATGTGATTTTGAAGCAACAATGCCTTGAGCATCAATATAATCTTGCAAAAATACAGGCTGCAAAAATCGCTCTTCGTATGCAAAATTTGTGAATTTAAAATGTAAATATTGCATAAAAAATAATGAAAAGTCAAATTCTTTAGTCTTTAAAGCAAAAGAATTTAAGCTTGAGTCCTTATTGACATTTACTTTCAACACAAAATCTTCAAGCTTAAACTCAAAAATATCCTCATTAAAATTTATATTTGTGGGCTTAAATTCAAGATCTAAGCTTTGATTAAATTTGAGTTTTCCATTTAATGTCAGAAAAATTTCTTCTTGTATGCTTTGCTTAAGAGAATCTGGGCTAAAAAAATTCGCCACAAAAGTATTTGGAGCAAAATAGCTGTTATGAAAAGTGATCTCAACTTTTATAGGCTCTGCAAAAGCTGCCAAACTTTCATCATCGATTACAAAATTTGCAGAAGAACTAAAAAATCCTTTTTTTAACTCAACATCTGTCAGTGCATATTGACTTGAAACTTGCTCAAAAAATTCCAAGTTAAGTCCCCTTACAAATGCAACTTGAGCTAAATATAAAACAAACAAAATGATGATTACACTCGAAAAAATAACGCTTTTTTTCATTGGTTATGCCTTTTGTGGAATGTTAAAGCTGTATTTTAATATATTTTTTTAAAAAAACTTCTTAAAAAATACTTTGTTCTAAGAAAACGATACTTTCCAGCTTGTATTTTGATTAATGAAATTTGGTTAAAATACACTTTTAGCTTCAAACTAAGGATAAATTATGAAAATTCTTATCAGCGGTGGGGCTGGGTATATAGGCTCTCACACCTTAAGGCAGTTTTTAAATACCAAACATGAACTTTGTGTTTTGGATAATCTTTCTAAAGGCTCAAAAATCAATCTTGATGCCTTGCAGACTTTAAGAAAGTTTAGCTTTTTTGAGCAAGATTTGGCTGATTTTAAGGCGGTAAAAAAGCTTTTTAAAGAGCAAAAATTTGACGCTGTAGTGCATTTTGCAGCTAGCATTGAGGTGTTTGAGAGTATGAATGATCCTTTAAAATACTATCTTAATAACACCGCAAATACTTCAAATCTTATTCAAACTTGTCTTGAAGAAGGGGTAAATAAATTCATCTTTTCAAGCACGGCTGCAACTTATGGTGAGCCTAGCACTCCTGTTGTAAGTGAGACAAGCCCCCTTGCACCCATCAATCCTTATGGACGCTCTAAACTTATGAGCGAAGAGGTTTTGCGTGATGCAAGTATGGCAAATCCTGAGTTTAAGCATTGTATTTTAAGGTATTTTAATGTGGCTGGAGCCTGCATGGACTTTGATATAGGACAACGTTACCCAAAAGCGACTTTACTTATCAAAGTAGCAGCTGAATGTGCGGCTGGCAAGAGGGACAAGCTTTTTGTATATGGAGATGATTATGAGACTAAAGATGGCACTTGTGTGAGGGACTTTATCCATGTTGATGATATAGCAAGCGCACATTTAGCTGCTCTTGATTATCTTGAGAGTAATGATAGTAATGTCTTTAATGTGGGCTATGGGCATGGTTTTTCAGTCAAAGAAGTCATTTGTGCGATGAAAGAAGTTAGCGGGGTTGATTTTAAGGTAGAACTTGCACCTCGCAGGGCTGGTGATCCTAGTATTTTAATCTCAAATGCAGATAAAATCAAAAGCCTTACAAGCTGGAAGCCAAAATTTGATGATTTAAAGCTTATTTGCAAAAGTGCTTATGAGTGGGAGAAGAAGTGTTAAATTTTGACATATTTTGATTAATAATATAAATTTTAGGTAGTATTTTTGAATTTATTTAACTATTTTTTTGTTATAATTTTTTTGAATTGTTAGGTTTAGAAAGTTAAAATATCTGAGAGGGTTGTAAATTTGAGTGATATTGTTAATAATGAAAAAGAAGATATAGATTTATATTCTGATGTGGAAGAAATGCCACAAGAAGGTGAAATATATCCTGTAAAGGAAGTTAAGATTGAAAAAAAGAGCTTTAGTGTTTTTGAGTTAAATAGAAAAATCGAGAAAGGTGACATCATTGTTAGTCCAGATTTTCAACGAGAATTAAGGTGGAACGACGCACAGCAATCTGAGCTTATAGAGTCTATCTTGATGGGAATTCCTATACCCATTATCTATGCATATCAAGCTACAAAGGGACATTTACAGATAGTAGATGGTAAGCAAAGATTAACTACTCTAAACAAATTTTTATCTAATGGGTCTGAACTAAAGGGTTTGAAAATTTTGAATGAATTAAATGGTAGTTGTTTTGAGAAGTTAAGTGGTCAATATAAAACACAATTAGAAGACTATCAAATAGATATTTATGTGATAATGTCACCAACTCCAGAAAAAATTAAATATGATATATTTGATCGGGTTAATCGCGGTGGGACAAAGATTAATAATCAAGAAATGAGAAATGCCTTATATAATGGTGTAGCAACCAGCGTTATTAACGAGATGTGTAATTTTGAAAATTTTAAGAATGCCACTTCAAATCCTGATAGTAAGGCTATGAAAGATAGGTATTTGGCTTTAAGATTTTTATCTTTTTATCTTTTAAGAACTAAGAAAATAGATGTGGATTTTGTTGTGCCTATGGATGATTTCTTAGCAAAGGTTATGAAAGAAATTAATAAGAAATTTAAAATTGGAGATTTTAAAAAGTTTTTAGCAGATTTTGAAATGATAATGAATGAAATTTATACCAAATATAAAGATAATTTATTTCGTTTTAATCCAAAGCAAGAATCAAAAAATAAAAGGAAGATTAGTATGGCTTTGTTTGAATCGTTAACTTATGCTTTTATTGTGGCACTAGAAAATAGTAAAGAATTTCCAACTAAAGAAAATATTGAAAAATTCAAAAACGAATTAGATAAACCAGAAAGAATTACTTACGGTATAGATAGTAAGGAGAACATTGATTTTAGATTTAATAAAGCTATGGAGCTTATAATATGATTAAAAAAGTCCATATACAAAATTTTAAATCTATCAATGATGAGAAGTTGGATTTTAAACCTTTTACCTTGCTAACTGGAACTAATTCATCTGGAAAATCTTCGGTATTACAGGCTATAAATTTATTTATCCAGCCGCCCAATAACAGCCCTAAAAAATCAATGTATATAAAAGATTTTACCGATCATCTTCGCAGGTTTGATGAGATTCGTAATAAGCAAAATAATAACAATACTATTTATATCCAATTAAATGAAAGTAGTATTGAAATCAAAAAAGACAAAATCAAGGAAAATATAAATTCAAATTTATATTTTGAAGAGAACTTCTATTACTTATGTGCAAATAGAACACTTGTATCAGATATTACAAAGGAAGAGCTTGATATTAAATTTGGTATCAATGGTGAATTTATAACCAGTTATTTTAATTCACACAGTTATAATCCAATTAGTGATTTTTTTATAGAATCAAAAGAGGAGAGTGAAATATTAGCTTACTACCTTGATGTGTGGATACAAAGGATTTTAGATATTAAATTTAGTTTTAATGTGACAAAAAATATAGATACAATTATAGCTAGGTACATTCAAAAAAATTTAAATGCAGAATTTATTCCATCAAATGTAGCTACTGGATTAAATTTTGTTACAAAAATTCTTATTGTAGGACTATCTCTAAAGAAAGGTGATATCTTTGTTGTAGAAAATCCAGAAATTCATCTTCACCCCAAGGCTATTTCAAATTTGGTAGATTTTTTTGCACTATTAGTATCAAATGGGGTGCAAGTTATTTTAGAGACTCACTCAAATTATCTAATAAGCAAACTTCGAATTCTAGTTTATAAAGAAAAGTTAAAACACGATGATCTGATTATTTATTACAAGGATCAGTCGTATGATAATTTTGAAAATATTTTTGTTAATAGCTCTGGATTTTTTTCAAATGAGGATGGAAAAAAGATAGCGTTTCCAACAGGATTTTTAGATAATGGTTTGGCTGAACTTATGGAAATTAGATGAATTACTCCTTAGTGCTTGAAAATGAATTACTCCTTGAATACGAAAGATTCAAACAATGTAAACTTCCCACAGATAGAAAAAAAATAGAATTGTTATTGGCATTGTATAAGCCTTGGCATATCATCAATAAAGATCAAATATCTTTATTAGAAAAAAATGGCTTAGAATTAGACAATGATGAGAAATTACGTATAATGGAAAGTGGCTATGGAAACCTTTCTTTGGAGGATCTAGCTAAAATAACCTTATATAAGATAATTTTAACAATGAAATCTCGTAAAGGCTTACCTTATGTTAATATTCATGGTGGAAAAATAGAAAATAATTATGTTGCAACCTTTAAGACAGGTGTTTCTAGGCAAGTTGCAATCGATCATTTTTCGCTTTTATTTAAGAATTGCAAATCTATCTTTTTCTACGATAAATACCTTAAATCAGATGATTTGCGAAATTTTATGAACCAATGCAATGCTGATAACATAAAAATTTATTTAACAAGAGATAGGTATGAGAATTTTGGAGGTAGAAATTTTGGTATGAATATTAATATAGATCAAAGATATAGTAGAGATTATAATGAAAGCAAAACACACGATCGTTATATTCTAGTTGAATACGAGGTTTATAGTTTGGAAATTATATTGACAAGTGGTATGGAGCATTTGATATCCGATAACAAGGATTTTACTTACATAATTCGTGTAATTGAAAAACACAAGCTCTAGCTAATAATTTTTTTTTGTAATGTTTTAAAGCTATCGAGATGTTGCAAATTTTTACAAGTCTAGAATTTAGGCTTTCTGAGGAATTTTTATGCTTAAAAAACTTTTTGCTGTTTTATCGAAGCAAGATAAACGCTTTTTATTTGCCTTGCTTGCTTTTTCTGTGTTTATTTCTTTTATAGAAAGCTTTGCTATAAGTCTTATCATGCCTTTTGTGAGTTTAGCAAGTGATTTTTCTTATTTTCAAAGCAATGCCTTTTTAAAGAGTTTTTTTAGCAAATTTAGGCTAAGTGAATATGAATTTGTCGCTCTTTTTGGGTTTTTTTTAATCCTTTTTTATCTTTTTAGAGCCTTTTTAAATGCTCTTTATTTTCATCTTTTAGCGCGTTTTTCTAAGGGGCGGTTTCATTTTTTTGCTTTGAGGATTTTTAAGCGAGTTTTGTTTTTAAATTATGAACGCTTTACTCAAAAAAAAACAAGTGAAATCATCAAAACTATCTCTAATGAAACTTACAATCTTAGCACCATGATCGCTTCTTTTATGCTTTTTTTAAGTGAAAGTTTTGTGCTGCTTTTAATTTATATTTTGCTGCTTTTAGTTGATTATAAAATCACTTTGTTTTTATCGGTTTTTTTGCTTATAAATGCTTTTATTTTACTGCGTCTTTTAAGTCCAGCTATAAAGCAAGCCAGCATTAAAAGAGAAAAGGCGATGAGTGGCTTTTTTGAGAGCTTAAATACAAATTTAAACAATTTCAAGCTCATTAAACTTAAGGGCGAGGAACAAAGCGTTGCAAGGCTTTTTGGCGAACAAAGCAAGCTTTTTTCAAAGGCAAATATCAGCAGTGAAAGCATTAATGCCTTGCCAAGAATTTATCTTGAAGCAGTTGGTTTTTGCGTTTTGATTTTCATCGTGATCTTTTTACTTTGGCAAAATAAAGGCGATGTAAGAAGCTCTTTGGCGATGATTTCTATCTTTGTGCTCGCACTTTACCGCCTTATGCCTTGTGCAAACCGCATTATCACAAGTTATCATGATTTACTTTATTATAAAAACTCACTTGACATTATCTATAAAAGCCTAAATGAGCCTTATGAAAGGCTTGAAGATGAAAAAATCAGCTTTGAAAAAAAGATAGAACTTAAGGATTTAAGTTTTCATTATGAGGGCAAAAAAGACTTATTTCATGGGCTTAATTTCACTCTTAAAAAGGGTGAAAAAATAGCCTTTATAGGACAAAGTGGCAGTGGAAAAAGTAGCTTTGTGGATATACTTTGTGGGCTTTTAAAGCCAAAGGCTGGGCAAATTTTAGTTGATGATAGCGTGCTGAGTGAAAAAAATCTCAAAGCTTATCGTCAAAAAATAGGCTATATCCCTCAAGAAATTCATCTTTATAATGATAGCTTAGCCTTTAATATAAGTTTTGAGCAAAATTTTGATGAAAAAAGACTACACAAAGTCATAGAACAAGCCAATCTTAAAAATTTTGTCTCAAATTTAAAAGAAGGCATATATACTCAAATTTCAGATTCCACCCTAAGTGGAGGACAAAGACAACGCATAGCCATAGCAAGAGCACTTTACACAGAGCCTGAAATTCTCGTGCTTGATGAGGCTACCTCAGCCCTTGATAATGAAAGTGAGGCAAAAATCATGAATGAAATTTATGATTTAAGCAAGGATAAAACCCTCATCATCATCGCTCATCGTTTAAGCACTATTAAGCATTGTGAAGCGATTTATAAACTAAAAGCTGGGATTTTAAGGAAGCTTGATGCTAAGCAAAAAGAGCTGATTTTATCTCAGTATAAAGAAGAAAAATGAAAATTTGTTTTATCATCGCGAGTTTAGGAAATGGCGGAGCTGAACGCGTTTTAGTCAGTCTTGCTAATGAGTTTTGTAAAAAACATAACGTGCAAATCATTAAATTTGATGATAAAGAAAGCTTTTATAAGCTTGATGAGAGTATATATTTAAAAGAACTGCCTAAGTTTAACTGGCATAATTTATATCATAAAATAGCAAGCAGGATAAAGAAATTCCTTGCTTTAAGAAAGGCGATGAAAGAGGCTAAGGCTGATATTTTCATCTCTTTTTTAGATACTACAAATATTGCTTGTGTGTGGGCTAAAATAGGCTTAAAAACGCCTTTGATCATCAGCGAGCATAGCACTCAAAGTTATTTAAAAAGCAAAATTTGGCGTTTTTTAAGAAGACTAAGTTATCCGCATGCTCAAGCTTTAACCGTGCTTTCTTTGCAAGATAAAAGCTATTATGAAGCCTTTGTAAGCAAGGTTGAGCTTATCTTTAATCCTTGTCATTTTAGCATATGCCAAAATCCTAAAAAAGAAAATTTAGTGCTTTTTGTAGGCAGGCTTGATGCTAATAAAAACCCAGCCCTTTTTTTAAGGGCAATTTCAAATTTAAGTGCTGATTTAAGAGCAACTTATCGCTTTTGCATAGCAGGAGATGGCGAGCTTAAAGATGAGCTTATCTTACAAGCACAAGAACTTGGCATAAAGGTAGAGTTTTTAGGCAGGGTAAAAGATATGCAAAGCCTCTATGAAAAAGCAAAAATTCTTTGCCTTTGCTCCTTTGTGGAGGGCTTACCAACGGTTTTGATCGAAGCTTTGTTTTTTAAAATCGCTCGCATAAGCACAGATTATGTTAATTCAGCTAGGGATTTAATCAGCCCAGACTTTGATGGCTTTTTAGTGGCACTTGATGATGAAAAGGCTATGGCTAAGGCTTTAGAAAAGCTAATGAGTGATGAGAGCTTAAGAGAACAAATCGCACAAAAAGCCTTAAAACGATGTGAAAATTTTTCAATTCAAAACATTGAAAAACAATGGTTTAAACTCATAAGCGAGCTACAATGAAGCCCTTTTTATCAGTTTTAATTTGCACTTATAATAGACTAGAGCTTTTAAAGCAGGCTTTACAAAGCGTGCTAGAGCAAGACTTTAAAGACTTAGAAATCATCATTAGCGACGATCACTCAAATGATGGCACAAAAGAGTTTATCAACACTTTTGCAAAAAATGAACCTCGTCTTAAATACAGCCTTAATACCAGCTATAAAAAGGGTCCAAATGGAAACAAAAATAACGCCCTTGATCAAGCAAGGGGCGAGTATATTTTGTTTTTAGATGATGATGATATGCTTTTAAATGGGGCTTTAAGCACGCTTGTAAGTAAAGTTAAAGAGGGCTTTTCTCATGTTTTTGGCAATTGCTTGGTTGAAAAAGATGGGGTTTTAAGCACTGAATTGAGCGGAAAAGGCTTTACTAAAGATACTGAAGTAAACAAAAAAGACTTTTTACTAGCTAAGATGAATGGGGAGTTTTTGGGTATGTTTAAAAAATCCTTGCTTGAAAATAGCCGTTTTGATGAGAATTTTTGGGGCAATGAAAGTGTGCTTTGGCTGAACTTATATAAAGAAAAAAGCTTTTATATACACAAGGCTTTGAGAATTTATCGTATCAAAAGAGCAGATAGTGTTACAAATCAAGCCTTTTTAAAGGCTGATCGTGTGTATTTAGGCTATGCAAAGATGGCTGAGCTTTTAGAATGTGAGCTTAAAAAGACTAAGGATAAGGATTATAAAGCTGCTACAGCAATGCAGTATAAAATGGCAGCTTATTATGCAAAGATGGCAGGGCTTTATAAAAAAATGTATATTTATCTTTTTAAAAGTTTGAGTATAAAGCCTAATTTTCCAGCACTAGCCTTACTTTGTTTAAGTTTTGTTCCAAAAGCAATGTTACAATATTTTTCAAAAATCAGAGTGAGTTTAAAGTGCAAAAATTAGGAATTTTTATCTATTCTTTAGGAAGCGGTGGGGCTGAACGCGTTGTAGCTACGCTTTTGCCATCTTTGTCTTTATTTTATGAGGTGCATATCATCTTGATGAATGATAAAATTTCGTATGAGCTCGAAAATGCTCAAATTCACTTGCTTGAAAACTCAAAGCCAAGTGAAAATGCACTTTTAAAATTTCTTAAACTTCCCTTTTTGGCTCTAAAATACAAAAAACTTTGCAAAAACTTAAAGCTAGATAAGCAATTTGTCTTTTTAAACCGCCCAAATTATATAGCCTTGCTTGCTAGACTTTTTGGCTTAAAAATCCCTCTTATCATCAATGAATGCACCACTCCAAGCGTTATGTATCAAAGCCTTAGCCCAACTTCACTTGTAAATAAATTTTTAATACAATGGCTGTATCCAAAGGCTGATTTAATCCTAGCAAATTCTAAGGGCAATCAAGAGGATTTAATTTTAAATTTTAGCATCAATGCTAGCAAATGCAAACTCCTTTATAATGCCATTGATTTAGAAAAAATCACACAAAAAGCAAATGAGCCTATAGACTTTAAGGATGATTTTATACTCAGTATCGGTAGGCTTGATAAGGGTAAAAATCACGCCCTTTTAATCAAAGCTTATGCAAGGCTTGATACAGAGCTAAAGCTTCTTATCTTAGGCGAGGGTGAGCTCAAAGATGAGCTTGAAAGCTTGATAAAAAGCTTAAATTTAAAAGAAAAAGTCTTTTTGCTTGGTTTTGATAATAATCCTTACAAATACCTAAGCAAATGTAAATTTTTTGCCTTTGCTTCAAGCTTTGAGGGCTTTTCAAATGTTTTAATAGAAGCCTTAGCTTGCCATTGTGCTGTATTAAGCTCAGATCATAAAAGCGGAGCTAAAGAGCTTTTTGGGGATAATGAATTTGGACTTTTAGTCAAGGTAAATGATGAAAATGCCATGTTTGAGGGCTTAAAAATTATGATAGAAAATGAAAGCTTAAGAAAAGCCTATCAAGAAAAAGCTTATCAAAGAGCTCAAAACTTTGATAAAAACGAGATCGCTAAAAAAGCTTTAGAGTTCTTAAAAAGCTGTGAAATCAAGGAAAACTAAGATGAAAAAAAATCAAAATTCGCCTCAAAAAACAGAGCCCTTAACAAGAAATTTTTTTGATATAAGTCAATTTTCTTTAAAAAAAGAATTATTTATATACATGGCTTTAGCCTTTGTTTTTAGCGTGCTATGTAGGCTTTATTGGGTGCTTTGGGCAAGTAATTTTAGTGAGTTTTATTTTAATGATGAGCTTATGATTATCTCAAATGATGGATACGCTTTTGCTGAGGGTGCAAGAGATATGATCGCTGGCTTTCATCAGCCAAATGACTTATCTTATTTTGGCAGCTCCTTATCTACGCTGACTTATTATCTTTATAAGCTCACGCCTTTTAGTTTTGAGACTATCATTTTATACATGAGCGTATTTTTTAGCTCCCTTGTTGTCTTGCCTGTTATGCTTATTGCTTATGAGTATAAAATGTTAAAAGCTGGCTTTTTAGCAGCCTTACTTGCAAGCATTGCCAATAGCTATTATAACCGCACTATGGCAGGGTATTATGATACTGATATGCTTGCTATTGTGCTTCCTTGCTTTGTGCTGTATTTTATGATCAGGCTTATCATCAAAAAAGATAAATTCTCCCTCATCATTTTGCCTTTTGTGATGATGTTTTATCTTTGGTATTATCCCTCAAGTTATACTTTAAATGTTGCTTTTGTTGGGCTTTTCTTGCTTTATACTCTTGCTTTTCATCAACAAGAAAGGATAAATTATGAGGCTTTAAGCTTTATGCTTATCGCACTTGCTCCTATTGCTTGGTTTTATCAAGCTGCAATTTTAGCCTTACTTTTTGCATTTTTCAATCTCACAACTCGTTTTTTTACACTCAAAGCTTTAATTTGGCTTTTGATCTTAAGCCTTGTTTTTCTTTTTTTAAGCGGTGGGCTTGATCCTATTTTGTATCAGCTTAATTTTTACATCTTTAAAAGTGCTGCTGTAGGAAGCGTGAGTGAGAGTTTTAGCTATTTTAATGTCAATCAAACCATACAAGAAGTAGGAAGCATAGATTTATCAGTCTTTATGCAAAGAATTGCAGCCAGCGAGCTTGCCTTTATATGTGCGGTTTTGGGCTTAATCTTACTCATCAAAGATCACAAAAGCTTTTTACTAGCCTTACCTATGCTCGCACTTGGTTTTTTGGCTTTACGCGGGGGACTTAGATTTACCATTTATGCGGTGCCTGTGATGGCTCTTGGCTTTGGGTATTTTGTGCATTTTTTAGTTCTTAAATTTGCTCGCTTTAAGATGGCAAAGCCTTTTATACTCACCTTTGCACTCATTATCAGCTTAGGTTTTGCTTTAAAACATATCTACGAATACAAAGCCCCAAGCGTGTTTAATGCAAATGAAGCTCGAATTTTAGATAGGCTTAAAAGTATAGCTAATGCTGAAGATTATGTGCTTGCGTGGTGGGATTATGGTTATCCTGTGCGTTATTATAGCGATGTTAAAACCTTAGCTGATGGAGGCAAGCACTTAGGCAAGGACAATTTTTTACCATCTTATGCTCTAAGTTTTGATCAAGTGAGTGGGGCAAATTTAGCAAGATTAGGTGTTGAATACACCGAAAAAAGTTTTTATGATAAAAATGACAGCCTTTTGCAAGCTGATCTTTTAAAGGCTATGATGAGAGATTATAATGCAAGTGAAGCAAGCTTGTTTTTACACGCTCTTAAGGATAAAAACTTCAAAGCAAATGAAAAAACAAGGGATATTTATTTTTATTTACCAGCTCGTATGTCGCCTATTTTTCCAACTGTAGCGAGCTTTTCACATATTGATTTGCAAAATGGGCAGATTAATGATCCTTTTGTTTTTAGCACAGCTTTAGCTTTAGGAAAAGATGAAAAAACAGGCTTTTATTATTTAAGTAATGGTATGTTTTTAAGCGATGATTTTACACATATAATGCTTGGTGAAAATGCCTATGCGATCAAGGCTGTATATGAATTTGACTCTATAAAAGATGCTTCTTTTAAGCAAAGAATGATTGATGAAAATGGTAATTTTTATGTATTTTATCTTAAAGAAAGCTTAAGTTATCCTATGCAATTTATCATTATGGATAAAACAATGTTTGATAGTCTATTTGTCCAGCTTTTTTTCTTTAATAATTACGACAAAGATTTATTTGAACCAGTCATTTTAGATAAAGATGCGAAAATTTATAAGCTTAAGCGTTAGGTAAAGCTGTGAGAGTAGGATTTTTAAGCCATAGTGGGGCAAGTGTATATCATTTTAGAATGCCTATAATTAAGGCTTTAGAGGCAAGAAATGATGAAGTTTTACTCATCTTACCAAAAGATGAATACGCTTTAAAACTTGAAAAAATGGGCTTTAAGGTTGTTTTTTATGAGCTAAAAAGAAGCTCTATCAACCCTTTTGTAGTGTTTTTGAACTTTCTCTCGCTTTTAAAGCTTTTAAAAAAGCTTAAACTCGATCTCATTCAAAGTGCAGCTCACAAAAGCAATACCTTCGGATTAATCGCTGCAAAATTTGCAAAAATTCCTTATAAACTCGCGCTTGTTGAGGGCTTAGGTAGCTTTTATATCGACAATGACTTAAAAACTCGCCTCGTTCGCCTTAATATAGAGCTTTTATACAAAATTTCTTTTACAATCGCTGATAAATTCATCTTTGTAAATGAAAGCAACGCTCATTTTATGCAAAATCTTGGCTTAAAAGAGGAAAAAATCATCATCATCAAATCAGTTGGTATAAACTTAAGACAATTTTTTCCTATGATTGCAAACAAAGAGCAAAAAGAGCATTTTTTCAAAGAACACAAGCTTAATCCTCATAAACCTTTGGTTATAATGGTTGCAAGGGCTTTATGGCACAAGGGTATAAAAGAATTTTATGAAGCAGCTTTAAACTTAAATAACTTTGCAAATTTTATTCTTGTTGGCGGACGCGATGAGAATAAATCCTGCGCTGATTTAAAGTTCTTAAATGAAGGCAAAGTGCGTTATCTTAGCGCAAGAGAAGACATCGCTTTTTTGCTTAACTTAAGCGATATTTTTGTTCTACCAAGCTATAAAGAAGGCTTTCCAGTCAGTGTTTTGGAAGCAAAAGCGTGTAAAAAAGCTGTGGTGGTAAGTGATTGTGAAGGTTGCGTGGAAGCTGTAAGAAACGGCGTTGATGGGCTTTGGGCAAAAACCGCAGATAGTAAAGACTTAAGTGAGAAAATCAAACTCTTGCTCGATGATGAAAGATTAAGAGTAAATTTAGCCAACAACGCTTATAAAGACGCTCTAAACTACGATGAAAATCTCATCGCTGCAAGGTATTTAAAACTCTATGATAACCTTATAAAAAGCTAAAAATCAAATTACTCTACCATTTATAAATCTCAAGATAAATGAAAAATATTTTAGAGTGAAAAACTCATTAAATTTCATTTAACAAAACACATTATAATCAAGCTTTTAAAGCACAACTTAAAACAAAGAAAGATTATGTATAAACACTTTTTCAAACGCGTTTTGGACTTTTTAGCAGCTTTGTTTTTGCTTATTTTACTTAGCCCTTTAATGCTTTTTGTAGCTTTAATGCTCAAACTCGTGCAAGGAGGCGTGATTTTTACGCAGGCTCGTCCGGGTTTAAATGAAAAGATATTTAAAATTTATAAGTTTAAAACTATGAGCGATGAAAGAGATGAAAAAGGTGAGCTTTTGCCAGATGAAGAGCGTTTAAAACCCTTTGGTAAGCTTGTTCGCTCGCTCAGCCTTGATGAACTTCCTCAGCTTTTTAATGTCTTAAAAGGCGATATGAGCTTTATTGGACCGCGTCCTTTACTCGTTGAGTATCTGCCTTTGTATAATGAAGCTCAAAAACACCGCCATGATATGCGTCCGGGTATTACTGGCTGGGCTCAGGTAAATGGGCGTAATAACATAAGCTGGGCGAAAAAATTTGAGCTTGATCTTTATTATATAGAGCATTGTTCGTTTTTTTTAGATCTTAAAATAGCCTTTTTAACCCTTGAAAAAGTGCTTAAAAGAAGTGGAGTAAATAAAGATGGCAACGCAACCACAAGCAAATTTAATGGCTCAAACTGAAAAAATTTATATTTATGGGGCAAGCGGACACGGGCTTGTGTGTGCTGAAGTAGCTTTAAATATGGGCTATAAAGAAGTGATATTTTTAGATGATGATACAAAAAAAGGCATAGGCTTTAATGAAAGCTTAGAAAAACACGATATTTTTATCGCCATTGGAACTAATCACACAAGAAAAATCATCTTTGAAAAAGTAAAAAAAGCTGGCTTTAAGTGCGTGAATTTAATCCATTCAAGCGCTATTATAAGCCCAAGTGCAAAGCTTGCAAAAGAAGGCATTTTAATCATGCCTCAAGTTGTTGTAAATGCTAGGGCTGTGATTGAACAAGGTGTGATTTTAAACTCAAGCTCTGTAATCGAGCATGAATGTTTTGTAGATGAGTTTAGTCATATCAGCGTAGGTGCAAAACTTGCTGGAAATGCTAAAGTTGGCAAGCAAAGCCTAGTTGGCATAAATGCTTGCATTTTACCAAATATAAGCTTGGCTCAAAAAAGTACATTAGCAGCTGGGGCAGTTTTAACTCAAAATACAAATCAAAGTGGCGTTTATATAGGCGTGCCAGCAAAATTTATAAAGGAGCAAAAATGAGGTATTTTTTATCCCCACCTCACATGGGTGGCAAGGAGCTTGAGTTTATAGAAGAAGTTTTTAAAAGCAATTATATAGCCCCTTTGGGTGAGTTTGTAAATCGCTTTGAAGAAAGTGTAAAGCACTACACCAAAGCCGCAAATGCTCTAGCTTTAAACTCAGCCACAGCAGCACTGCACCTTGCTTTAAGGGTAGCTGGAGTAAAAGAAGGTGATGTCGTGCTTGCTTCAAGCTTTACTTTTATCGCTTCTGTTGCGCCCATTTGCTATCTTAAGGCTAAGCCTGTGTTTATTGATTGTGATGAGACTTTTAATATCGATGTAAATTTGCTTAGAAAGGCTATACAAGAAAGCCCTACACCACCAAAAGCCTTGATTTTAACTTATCTTTATGGCAATGCAGCCAAGCTTGATGAAATTCTAGCACTTTGCAAAGAACATAATATCATTTTAATCGAAGATGCGGCTGAGGCTCTAGGAAGCTTTTATCAAAACAAGGCTTTAGGCACTTTTGGAGAATTTGGAGCATACTCATTCAATGGTAATAAAATCATCACCACAAGCGGAGGTGGAATGCTTGTAAGCAAAGATAAAGAAAAGCTTGAAAAAGCAAGATTTTATAGCACTCAAGCAAGGGAAAATAAAATTTATTACGAACACAAAGACTATGGCTATAATTACCGCTTAAGCAATGTTTTAGGAGCCATTGGCGTGGGACAAATGGAAGTTTTAGAAGAAAGGGTGCTGAAAAAAAGACAAATTTATGAGTGGTATAAAGAGTTTTTAGGCGAAACTTTTTGCTTTTTAGATGAGCTTAAAAATTCAAGATCAAATCGCTGGCTAAGCACTGCTTTGCTTGATTTTGATACAAATGAACTTTTTGAGTATGAAAAAGAGGGAAAAGCTGGCTTTAAAGAAGCAAACTTGCACCCAAAAATTCAAAAGCTTATTAAAGACTTGCAAAATGAGGGCATAGAATCGCGTCCTTTGTGGAAAAGTATGCATACCCAAGAGCTTTTTGAAGGCGAAAAATGCTATATTAACGGCAATAGCGAGCTATTTTTTAAAAAAGGCATTTGTTTTCCAAGTGGCACAACTTTGAGTAAAGACGAGGTAAAACTTATCAGCGAACTTGTGCTAAAAAGCGTCAAAGGCTAATTTATGAGGGATAGTTTTTATAAAAGCAAAAGATTGATCTTTTTTTTGTGCTGTGATTTGATATTATTTGCACTTTCGATTTTTTTGGCTTTTGAGTTACGATTTAGTGGGGATATCCCAAATATCTTTTATGCTGGTATGTTTAAAGCTGGCGTGATTTTGCTTGTGCTTAAAATTGGCTTATTTTTTATCTTTAGAATTTATAAGGTAGCATGGCGGTTTTTTTCTTTGAATGAAGCGCGCAAGATTTTTGTGGCTTTGGTGCTGGCTGAGCTTATATTTTTAGTGATATTTTATTTTTTTGATGATTTTTTCAACCCTTTTCCAAGAAGCGTTATAGGTATAGATTTTGCCCTTTCTTATATCTTCATCGGCACGCTTCGTATTTCAAAACGTATGCTTGTGGATTTTAGAAAAACGCGTTTTGAGAAAGAAACACCTTGTGTGGTTGTAGGAGCAACTTCAAAGGCTTTACATTTACTCAAAGGTGCCAAAGAAGGCTCTTTAGGACTTTATCCAGTAGCCGTAGTTGATGCAAGAAAAGAACTCATCGGCACATATTGTGATAAATTTATCGTTAAAGATAAAAGCAAGCTTGAAGAGTTAAGCAAAGAGGGCGTAAAAACAGCGATCATTGCTCTAAAGCTTGAGCAAGATGAACTTAAAAAGCTCTTTGATGAGCTTGTGGGATATAGGATAAATGATATCAAACTTTTTTCTTTCACAAGCAATCAAACAAAAGATATTAGCATAGAGGATTTGCTTGCTAGAAAGCCAAAAGACTTAGACAATAACGCTGTGGCAAGCTTTTTAAAGGATAAGATAGTCCTTGTAAGTGGAGCTGGAGGGAGCATAGGAAGCGAGCTGTGTAAGCAATGTGTCAAGTTTGGGGCTAAAAAGCTCATTATGCTTGATCACAGCGAATATAACTTATATCAGATCAATGAAGATTTAAGCAAACATAAAGAAAAAATCGTGCCTGTAATGATGAGCTTGTTAGATGAAAGCAAGCTTGATACTCTTTTAAGCACGCACAAACCTGATTTGATCTTGCACGCAGCTGCTTATAAACATGTCCCGCTTTGCGAGCAAAATCCGCACGCTGCAGTGATTAACAACATACTTGCAACAAAGATACTCTGTGATTTGGCTAAGAAAAACAAGGTTAAGCGTTTTGTTATGATAAGCACAGATAAAGCCGTGCGTCCAACAAGTATTATGGGTTGCACAAAACGCGTATGTGAGCTTTATACTTTAAATTCTTCAAGCAAGGATTTTGAGGTTGCTTGCGTGCGTTTTGGCAATGTGCTTGGCTCAAGTGGAAGTGTGATTCCTAAATTTAAAGCTCAAATTGCTGCAAATGAGGCTTTAACCATCACGCATAAAGATATAGTGCGTTATTTTATGCTTGTTAGCGAAGCAGTTCAGCTTGTATTGCAAGCAGCCGCTATTGCTAAAGGTGGCGAGCTTTTTGTGCTCGATATGGGCGAGCCGGTAAAAATCATTGATCTGGCTAAAAAAATGCTTACACTCTCAAACAAACCTGAACTTGGGATCAAAATCACCGGCTTAAGAAAGGGCGAAAAGCTTTTTGAGGAGCTTTTGATCGATGAAAACGATGTTAAAACGCAGTATGAGAGCATATTTGTAACCAAGAGTGAGCCTTATGAGCTTACAAAGTTAAATGAACAAATTCAAACGCTTTGCCTAAGCAAAGATGAGGATATAAGCGCACTTTTAGCCAAAATCGTGCCAGAGTTTAAGCACAACACAAAAGAAGGATAAAATGTATATTAAAGACATACAAAAATTTGAAGAAAATCGCTACAAAGCAAGAGCGTATATGAGTTATATACTCACAAGAAATTTACCAAACAAACTCCCTAAGATAGAGCTTTCAAGTGTATTTAATGCCCTTGATAAGCTCGCTCATGAAGTGAAAAACTTTGACGCTTTATATGTGCTTGATCCTTCAGGCAAACAGCTTGAAGACACCATCAGTCTTAAAAAGGAATTTTGCACCGGTAAAGGCGAGGATAGAAGCAATAGAGCGTATTTTTATAGGGCTGTGAAATTAAGACGTTGTGTTTTAAGCGATCCTTATCCTTCAAGCTTGCATAATGAGCTTTGTGTAACAGCTTCTATGCCGATTTTTAACGCGCAAAATAAGCTTGAATGCGTTGTGTGTATAGATATGAAACTCGTTGAAATTCTTAAGATTATCCAAGCGAGTCAATTTGAGTTTTTCTTTATGCAGTTTTCTCGCGTGGTGTATTTTTGTTTTGCTTTTGTGCTTTTTATCATCACTTGCTTTTTGCTTCACAGAGGCATTGTTAGCCTTTTTTATCAAAGTGGGATTGAAATTCAACAAATGTTTGAAAGCACGATTGCGATTACTTTAGCCTTGGCTATCTTTGATCTAGCTAAAACCGTGATTGAAGAAGAAGTGCTTATGCGAAGCAAAAAAGAAAAAAGTGGTATTCAAAAAACTATGGTGCGTTTTTTAGGCTCTATCATCATTGCCCTAGCAATAGAGGCTTTAATGCTAGTCTTTAAGCTTGTAACTGGCGAATTATCACAGATGATTTATGCCATTTATCTTATTGTAGGCGTGAGCGTGTTGCTTATCGGCTTGAGTATTTATCTGTTCGCGGTAAAATACAAAGGGGAGTATTTGAGTGATTAAAACAAATTTTTGTTTTATTAATTTAAAAATAAAGAAAAAAATGTTATACTTTGTCTTCGCTTTTTAACTTGAAATAAGCTTAAAAAGGGTAAAATACACAAAAGTTTTTGTATAATCGTTTAAAATTTGAAAGGACAAGTCGTGAAATTGTTAGTTGTTGATGATAGCTCTACGATGAGAAGGATCATTAAAAACACGCTAGAAAAACTAGGACACAGCGAAGTTTTAGAAGCTGAGCATGGCGTTGAAGCTTGGGACTTACTCAGCAAAAATGATGATGTAAAAGTTGTGATTACTGATTGGAACATGCCTGAAATGAATGGGCTTGATCTTGTCAAAAAAATTCGTGCTGAAAAAAAATACGAAGATATGCCTATCATCATGGTTACTACAGAAGGCGGAAAAGCTGAAGTTATCACAGCTTTAAAAGCTGGGGTAAATAATTATATCGTTAAGCCTTTCACTCCGCAAATTCTTAAAGAAAAACTAGAAGATGTTTTAGGCACAGGCTCAAGCACCCCAGCCGAATAAGAAAAGACAGCTTTTTGAATGCAAAATCATTATAATGAATTTTTCTTTAAGGTTGATGAAGTCTATAAAAATATATTCACCGACTTTATCTTCGAACTTGGAATAGACGCCCTTGAAGAAAAAGATGGTGGCTTTTATATACGATCAGATGAAGATTTAAGCGATATCATAGATGCTATTTTTCTTCTTAAAAGCAAACTAGAACAACAAAAAAACACAACGATCAATCTTGAAAGCAAATTTGAACAAAAAGAAAACAAAAACTGGATAGAAGAATACAAAAAAAGCGTCGCTGCAATACAAATTGATAATTTTTATATACACAGCTCTTGGCAGGAAAGCAAAAAAGGATTGATAAATATACAAATCGATCCAGCTCTTGCCTTTGGCTCTGGACACCACGAAAGCACACATTCTTGCATACAACTCTTGCAACAATACGCCAAAAAAGATATGAAAGTCCTTGATGTAGGCTGTGGAAGTGGAATTTTAAGCATTATTTTAGCTAAACTCGGATGTAAGGTTGAGGCTTGTGATACTGATGAAATCGCCGTTGAAAGTAGCTTAAATAATGCCAAACTCAATCAAGTAGGTTTTCAACGCATTTGGCAAGGTTCTCTTAGCGATACAAAAGAAAAATATGACTTAATCGTTGCAAATTTAGTCGCTGATATCATCTTGAGCCTTGCAAAAAACCTGCAAGAAAGCCTTAAAATAAATGCTTATTTAATTCTTTCTGGGATTTTAGATAAACACGAAGAAAGAATTAAGCAAGCATTTGTAAATTTAAAGCCTATTACAAGCCTTAAAAATAACGAATGGCTCAGTTTGGTATATCAAAAGGAAAGATAAATGAACGAAAATAATCCAAATCAAAAAAATAACAACAATAGCAACAATTTTTTTAACAAAAATCCAATTTTTCTCTTTGCGATTTTTGCCCTTGTTGCTATATTTTTATTTAGAAGCTTTGTAGATAGTGGCTCTATAATGGGTGGCGAAGGTGGCAGTTTGGCCGGAGCAAGTAGCACGCAAAATGTGCCTTATTCTGAGCTTAAAAGACTTGTAGAAAACAACCAAATCGCTCAAGTAAGCATAGGACAAACAAGTGTTAAAGCCCTTTCCAAACAAAATGTGCTTTATGTAGCCAAAAAGGTAGGCAACGATCCAAGCTTCATCGCCTTGCTTGATAGCAAAAATATCTCTTATGGAGCATATTCTGAAAGCAATTGGTTTACTGATTTGCTCTTTTCTTGGGTTTTGCCGATCTTCATTTTCTTTGGAATTTGGATGTTCTTAGCCTCAAGAATGCAAAAAAATATGGGAAGCTCAATACTTGGCATAGGAAGCTCTAAAAAACTTGTCAATTCAGAAAAACCAAAGGTTAAATTTAACGATGTAGCCGGTGTTGAAGAAGCTAAAGAAGAGGTAAAAGAAATCGTTGATTTTTTAAAATATCCTGAAAGATATATCAACTTAGGCGCTAAAATTCCTAAAGGACTTTTACTCGTTGGACCTCCTGGAACTGGTAAAACCTTACTTGCAAAAGCAGTTGCTGGAGAAGCTGATGTGCCATTTTTCAGTGTAAGCGGATCAAGCTTTATAGAAATGTTTGTGGGTGTGGGCGCATCTCGTGTGAGGGATTTGTTTGAAAATGCCAAAAAAGAAGCTCCGGCTATCGTTTTTATCGATGAAATCGATGCTATCGGTAAAAGCCGTGCAGCTGGTGCTGCTATGGGTGGTAATGATGAAAGAGAGCAAACCTTAAATCAACTTTTAGCCGAAATGGACGGCTTTGGCACAGAAAGCTCACCTGTGATCGTTTTAGCCGCAACCAATCGTCCTGAAGTGCTAGACGCAGCTTTGCTTAGACCGGGACGCTTTGACAGACAAGTGCTTGTTGATAAGCCTGATTTTAAGGGACGTTGTGATATTTTACGCGTGCATATGAAAGATGTTAAAATTTCACCTGAGGTTAAGGTTGAAGATGTTGCGCGCCTTACAGCTGGGCTTGCTGGGGCTGATCTAGCAAATATCATCAATGAAGCTGCGCTTTTAGCTGGACGAGATAGTAAAAAATATGTCGAGCAAAAAGACTTAATCGAAGCTGTAGAAAGAGCCATAGCTGGACTTGAGAAAAAATCTCGCCGTATTAATGAAAAAGAGAAAAAAATCGTGACTTATCATGAATGCGGACATGCGCTAATTGCTGAGACAACTAAGGGTGCAAAAAAAGTCAGCAAGGTTTCAGTTATCCCAAGAGGCTTAGCTGCACTTGGCTATACTCTAAATACTCCAGAAGAAAATAAATTTTTAATGCAAAAACACGAGCTTTTAGCTGAAGTTGATGTGCTTTTAGGCGGAAGAGCAGCTGAACAAGTCTTTATCGGTGAAATTTCAACTGGAGCAAGTAATGATTTAGAGCGCGCTACTGATATCATAAAAGCTATGATTTCTATGTATGGAATGAGTGAAATCGCTGGACTTATGGTGCTTGAAAAGCAAAGAAATGTTTTTTTAAATGGCGGACAAACTATAAAAGATTATTCAGATAAAATGGCTGAGAGTTTAGATGATTATGTCAAAAAGACGCTTGATGAAAGATATAAAGGTGTCTTAGAAACACTTAGCGCATATAAAGGAGCCATAGAAACCATGGTAAGTGCTCTTTATGAAGAAGAGACTATAGAAGGTGCTAAGGTTAGAGAGATCATTAAAAATTATGAACTCGAAAATGATATGCCAACCCGCTTACAAGAGCAAGAAAGCAAAGATATAAAATAATGAAAATAAGCCTTGTAAAATCAGCCTTTGTTTTACTTATCACTGCTGTTGTTGTATTTGTGGTGGTATGGATTTTTTGGCGTTTTTCTTGGCTATTATTTTTTATCTTACTTGCACTTTTTTTTATCCACAGAAAGCCTTCAAGAGAGCTTGTTTGTATGGACAAAAAAGCCGTCTTAGCTCCGATTGATGGTAAAATCATCGCGATAAAAAATATCACACATAAGGATTTGGGCGAGTGCATAGAACTTGATATTAAAAACCTGCTTTATGAAGCTGGTGTGATTTATACAAGCGCAGCTTTGCAGGTGCAAGAGATTAAAACGAGGCATGGGCTTTTCCTGCCTTCAAGTTTTGAGCTAAGCAAAAGCCTTAATGAACGTATTTTTATACTCGCCAAGCAAGAAAAACATTTGCTAGCCATGCGAATTTGTGCTGGTTCTTTAGATAGAAGCATTAAAATTGACAATCTTAAAGAAAGCTATCAAGCCGGCGAGGAGCTAGGCTTTACGCTCAATGGCACAATAAGCTTACTTTTGCCAAAAGATACTCGTTTGCTCGTGGGTGTGGGCGATGAGCTTAAAGCTTGCACTTTGCTTGGCTATCTTTCTTAAAGGTTTAAATATGCAAGAACACAAACCTCAGCTTAGCTATATCCTGCCAAACCTTTTCACAGCCGCATCGTGCTTTTGTGGAGTGATTTCTATCATCTCTTCGATCAATTCAAACTTTAAATTTGCAGTGTTTTATATCTTTTTAGCCCTCGTTTTTGATGGACTTGATGGACGCGTCGCAAGACTTACAAATACCACTTCTAAATTTGGTGTTGAGTTTGACTCTTTGGCTGATCTTGTCGCTTTTGGCGTAGCTCCGGCTGTGCTGTTTTATGTAAGTTTTGGATATGAATACGGCAAAATAGGTTCTTTAATCACAGGCTTTTTTATTGTCTTTGGAGCTATTAGACTTGCTCGCTTTAATGTCACCACAGGCACTTATGAACCTTCAGTTTTTATAGGACTTCCCATACCAACAGCTGCTATTGTAAGTGCGATTTATACCTATGCTTTTTTAAGCTATGAGTGGCTAAAGCCTTATGAGATCGTATTTTTATGCTTGCAACTCATGCTTGCGTTTTTAATGGTAAGCAATATCCGCTACCCAAGTTTTAAAAAGATGGATTTAAGTAAAGCAAATATGCTTAAAGTCTTAGTTTTACTCATCTTAGTTTTTTCAATGCTCTATCTTTTCACGCTTGAAAGCATACTTCTTATCGTAAGTATATATGTGTTTTATGGGATTTTACGAGCAGCTTGGAATTTGCTTACTAAATTTAAAAGACTAAAAAAAGACTAAGTCTTAAAAAGTATGAATGAAGTCTTCTGTTTTTAACATATATATCCATTTTTAAAATTTAAAAACCTTATATAAATGCTTTTTCATTTCCCAAAATACCCCAATATATTCATATAAGAGATAAAAACATAAAAAAATATACAAACCAAGACAAATAGCTTTTTTCTAAAAAATATGGCTTATTATGATAGATAAAGCTAAAATGGATTAAAATCCCCTATTATGATAAAAGCTTTCAAGCTCTTTAAGCTCATCTTCATCAAAGCCAGCTTTTAGTCTTGCTTCAGTGTTTAGCACCTTGCCAGCTAGGCTAAATTCTTTGAATTTTTCACAAATTTGTATAAAGCTTTCTTTTTCATCTTTGCTTGCCTTCCACCATATATCGCCCATGCTTACATGAGTGATCTCATCTTCTAAGATGGTATTTAAAATTTCTTCTAAAAATGTTTTTAGAGCATGCTTGGTACTTTGGAGTTTTTTAACCACAAAAGGATTAGCATCAAGCCCTCTTGCTTCTAATCCTCTATGCACTACGCTCATTCTATATTTAAGTGAGTTTGCAGTGGCTTTTAGGGCAGCTTCTAAGTTATCATGCACTGCAAAGTCCCCATACTCAAAGCCAAGCTCGCTTAAAGCCCTTTGCAAAAGCTTAAAATGCTTGATCTCATCATCTGCTATCTTAAGAAAATCCCTATAAAAACTAAGGTCTAAGCCATGAAAGCGGTAGCTTGAATCAAGGGCTAAATTTATAGCACTATACTCAATATGTGCTATAGAATGAAGCATTTTTGCTAGGGCTTCATTTGAGTTTATCTTGCTTACGCGGCGAATTTTCATGGGCTTTTTTACGCTTAAATTTGGGTGGATATTATCTTTTAACACAGCCTTGTATTCATGATCAAAGATAAAAAGCTCTCTTTTAAAATCATCATAAAAATCAAAAAAAGTTTCAAATTTAAGCCTTAAATCTTGCTCATATAAAATATTTTCTAAATTCCTAAAAAATTCCTTATTCATTTGCCTGCCTTTGTGCTATTATAACAAAAAAAATTAAGGCTTGAATATGAAAAAACTCAGTAAAGAAGAAGAATACATACTCATACACAAAGGCACAGAAGCTCCTTTTACTGGGGCTTATAATGATTTTTTTGAAAAAGGCGTGTATATATGCAAGGCTTGCGGGGCTAAGCTTTATAAAAGCGAGGATAAATTCCCAGCTCATTGTGGCTGGGCAGCCTTTGATGATGAGTATGAAGGGGCTATTTTAAAACAGCAAGATAAAGATGGTATAAGAACTGAGATTATGTGTAAAAATTGCGGAGGGCATTTAGGGCATGTCTTTTATGGGGAGGGCTTTACGCCTAAAAATACGAGGCATTGTGTAAATTCACTTTCCTTAGACTTCATCAAGGATTAAGCTCGTGTTTGCTAGCGTAGAATCTCAAATTTATAGTATGTTTTTAATCTCTATCACTATACTTGCGGTTTTAAATCCCTTTGGTAATCTTACTCAATTTCTTACTATGACAGGTGAGCTTGCTACACCCATACGCCAAAAACTCTTTCGCAATATACTTTATACAGCCTTTATCATAGTTATGGTGTTTTTATTAACCGGTTCTTTTATTATGCGTTATGTTTTTAGTGTGAGCCTTGATGATTTGCGTATCGCTGGAGGCTTGATACTCATCATCATGGCGATAAAAAACTTACTCTTTGTGGCAAAAAAGCAAGAACTTTTGCATTATCAAGGCTTAGATGAAAAGGACTTGCTAGCAGCTAGCGTTGTGCCTATGGCTTTTCCTATGTTAGTAGGACCTGGAACTCTTTCAACAGCCATAGTTGCTTCAGAGGATAGTGGCTTGCTTATCGCTTGTGGGGCTGTGGTGTTTGCTTTTGCTTTTATGTTTTTACTTTTTCATTTTGCAGCCACCATTGAAAGGATTATCGGTAAACTTATCTTGCATGTTTTTTCACGCATAGCTCAGGTTTTTATCATGGCTATAGGCATTAAGATGATGATTATAGGCATTAAAGATATATTTCATCTTTAAATGCAAAAATCCTCATGATCAAGCCGAGCTAAAAACTGCCTTACTCTTGGATGTTTTGGATTTTTAAAAAAGTCTTGAGTTGAGTTTTGCTCTAAAATTTCACCCTCGCTCATAAACACGATCTCATCAGCTACTGATTTAGCAAAATTAAGCTCATGCGTAACTATAAGCATGCTTTGATCTTTTATGTTTTTAATGACTTCTAACACCTCTCCTACTAGCTCAGCATCAAGGGCTGAAGTTGGCTCATCAAAGAGCATAAGGCTAGGATTTACAGCCAAAGCCCTTGCTATGCCTACTCTTTGAGCCTGCCCCCCACTTAGCTCAAAAGCATAAGAATGAAGCTTATCTTTTAAGCCCACAAGTTCAAGTTTTTCATAAGCTAGCTCAAAGGCTTGTTTTTTAGGCATTTTTTTAACCACTATCAAGGCTTCAGCTACATTTTCTATAGCATTTTTGTTGATGAAAAGGTTGTGATGCTGAAAAACCATAGCTGTTTTTTGACGAAAAGCGGCTATTTCTTTTTTATTGATATGCTTAAAATCAAGGCTTAAATTATCCAAACGCACACTGCCGCTTGTAGGAAGTTCAAGTAAATTAATACACCTTAAAAGTGTGGATTTTCCTGCCCCACTTGAGCCTATGATGGCGATGATTTTTCCTTTTTCAAGCTTTAAATTAATATCTTTAAGTATAAGTTTGTCTTTAAAACTTTTGTATAAATGGTTAATTTCAAGCATTAAGCATAAGCCTTTCTAAAGACTTTCATCTTTTTTTCAAGTAAGGAAAAAAGAAATTCAAAAAGCATACAAACACCCCAATACATCAAAGCAGCCATTAAATACGCTTCTAAAAATTTAGAACTTCTGCCAGCTTCAATCTCAGCAAGTCCCATTAAATCATGCACAGTTATGGTAAAAGCTAGGGCTGTATTTTTAAGCTGGATAATGAAAAAATTACACAAATTTGGCAAGGTAATCATAAAAGCTTGAGGTAAAACTATGCGTTTAAAGCTCGCAAAAGCACTCATACCTAAAGAATACGCTGCTTCAAGCTGTCCTTTATCCACACTTAAAATAGCTGAACGCATGATCTCAGCTAAATACGCACTCGCATATAAAGAAAACACTACCAAAGCATAATAAATCGCATCAATTTGTCCAAAAAAATCAGAGCCAAAAGAAGCTGGCAAACCAAAATAAAACACAAAAAGCTGCACTAAAAGTGGCGTGCCTCTAAAAAAAGAAATATACACTATGGCAATCTCATTTAAAAGGCGGATTTTATAAAGGCGAATTAAAGCTAATATAAGCCCAAAAAATAAGTCCAGCACAAAAGAAAGAGCAGCAATGAATATGGTATAATAAATACCCGGATATATCCTTGCTGCACTGGCTAAAAAATAATCAAAATCAAACATTTTAAGCTGATTTTCCTAATTTACCTGCTTAAATCAAGCCCAAAATACTTTTGTGAAAGCTCGCCTATCTTACCATCTTGCAAGGCTTTTTCAAGGGCTATATCAAGCTCTTGTTTTAAAGCAAGTGAGTTTTTCCTAAAGACTAAGAACACTGGCACTTTTTCAAAATAAAACTCAGTCACTTTAATATCCACACCTTGAGCCTTAGCATAATCTAAACTAGCAATTGGATCGTTAATGATAGCATCAAGCCTTGAGTTCGCAAGATCAGCAATGAGTGTAGGCGAGGTTTTATAATGCACTATTTTTAAATCAAGCTCAGGATGATCTTTAGCATATTTTTCAAGATTAAAAGCGTGGTTACTGCCTATGCTTACCCCAATTTTCTTGCCCTTTAGCTCATCTATGTGCTTTGCAGTGCCATTTTTAGAAAGGATTAAAGCACTCACGCCGTAAAAATAAGGCTTGGCTGAAAAGAGGTATTTTTCTTCTCTTTCTTTTGTTTTTGAAATTTGATTAGCAATCACATCAAACTTAGCCCCATCAAGCCCTGAAAAAATAGCATTCCAAGGCACAGAAACAAAAGTTAGCTGAGTATCTTTTAAATATGAGGCTAGGATTTTTACCACCTCATTATCAAAGCCTGTAGCCTCATTGTTTTCATCAAGATAAGCAAAAGGTGCATAAGCGTTTTCACTGCCAACCTTAAGTTCTTTTGCAAAGAGCAAATTTGAAACGATAAATACAAAAATAAGAATTTTTTTCATGGTTTTTTCCTTTTAATTTGAAGTGTAATCTGCGTTAAAATACTTTAAAGACAAAGCTTTAAGCTCGCCTTTTTGCCTTGCTAATTCAAGGGCTTTTGAAATTTTGTTTTTAAGCTCAATATTTTCTTTAGCAAAAACAAAAAATACCGAAGTTTTTTGCAAGCTTAAATCAGTGATTTTAATTTCCACCCCTTGAGCCTTAGCATAATCAAGAGCGACTATAGGATTGTCAAGCAAGGCATCAATTTGCTTATTTTTAAGGGCTAAAAACAAGGCTCCATAATTTTTAAAATGCACTATTTTGGCCTTTAAATTTGGATGAGCTTTGATAAATTCTTCTATCTTTAAAGCTTGATTAGAGCCAACTACAGCTCCTATTTTTTTATCTTTTAAATCCTCAAAGCTTGTTATATTTGATTTTGGTGCTGTGATGAAGTTTAAGAAGACATTAAAATAAGGCGTATCAGAAAAAATGTATTTTTCTTCTCTTTCTTTGGTTTTAGCAATTTGATGAGCAAGCATATCAAACTTAGCCCCATCAAGCCCTACAAAAAGGGTATTAAAAGACTGAGGTGCAAACTCAAAGCTCAAATTCTCATCAATAGTGCTTAAAAGCTTTAAAAGCTCTATATCAAAGCCTACAGCTTCATTATTTTCACCCACATAACAAAAAGGCTTATAGCTATTTCCTGTGCCAACTTTTATCACTAAAGCATGGGCAAAATGTGTATAAAAAACTAGGCTTAAAAGTATAAAAAGTAGTTTTTTCATGGTTTTTCCTTTTGATTTAAGAAAACTAAAATTCAAGTAGCCAAAATGCTACAACAAAAAATGAAATTCAAAAAAAAGCATAAAAAAGATAAATAACAGTGCTCAAAGGCACATACAAGGAGAAAAAAAGCGATAAAAAAGCTGGAAAAAAGTATAAAAACTTGTCATTTGTTCTCCTTTTTTTAGTGAAATGATAGTTAGGATTGTATTCTTTTTTTCCTTAAAGAAAACTAAAGTAAGAAAAAATAAAATACAAGTTTAAAATTTTATAAGCCTTTTTTGAGCTTTCGTATCAAAAAACGGGCTGGGTGAATGTGTGCAATTTGGCTTTTGTTTAAAAAAAGTGGTTCATCACAGATTAAAGCACTTATGTATCTTGCAGCGATGATAGCACTTGCAAAGCCCCTTGAGCCGTGTGCTATGCTAAGATAAAGATTGTCTATATACTTTGGCTTAGGCTGGCCTTTAGTCTTGCTCCACAATAAGCTTTTATATGCTTTTTTATAATAGACCTCATCATACATAGCTCCAAAAATAGCAAAACGATCTGAAGAATACGAGCGAAAAGCCACTCTTGAGCCTATAAATTCAGGTTTTAAATTTTGAGGTAAAAATTCCTTGATATTGCTAAGATTTAAAGCATCGTCACTTTGCAAAGGCTCTTTGCTTGTATTTTGTCTATCATAGCTTGCTCCTATGAGTTGTAAATTCTCTTTAGGCACGCACACATAGCCTTTTGAGCTAAGAGCGTGTTTGGTGCGTAAAAAGGGCTTATATAAGCTTACTTGTCCTCTTACCTTGCTTAAATTCATCGCTTCATACTGGATAAAATCCTTACTCTCACTACCTAAGGCATAAATCAAAATGCCATATCCTTTAAGAGGACTTTGTTCCTTAAAATGAAGCTTAAAGCCCTCATTTTCATAAGTAAAATGCGTAAATTCATGTCCTAAAAAAAGCTCTGCCTTGCTTTTTATGAAAAGCTTATTTACTATATCTTTTGGGCTTAGATCAAGTCCTTGGTCTAAAAAAGCTTGATTAGCCTTTATATCAAATAAGGGATTTTCTTTTTGCAAGTTAAACCTTTCTTGCATAAGCTCATTATATGCAAACTCATAAACCCCATTTGGCTCAAGTTTTAAAATTTGCTGATAAAACCTACTCGCTTCATAAAAACAAAGCTCGCTAAACTCGCCCAAAGCTACTTTTGGCTTTAAGATTAAAGAGCTTAAAACACCGCTTTCATTGCCACTTGCCTCGCTTGCTATGCTTTCATTTTTCTCAAAAACACTGATTTTAAAGCCTCTTAAAGAAAGCTCATAAGCAAGGCTAGCACCTGCTATACCTGCACCGATGATAGCGATTTTATTATTTTTAGCCTTTTGGCTTATGCTTTGAAAATACGCTTCTTTATCCTCAAAATCAAAGCCCATAAAATAGGCTTTTATCATCTCTCTTTTGCAATAACCTTTGCATTTTTGGACTTTAAAATTGTATTTTTTAAGGCTATTTTGCAAAAAAGATGAGGCTGAAAAGGTGCAAAGTTGAGCATTGAGCTTTGAAAGTCTTGCTATTTCTTTGATGATATTTTCATCAAATGCGCTTTGATTTTTTGCTGGTGAAAAGCCATCTAAATACCACACATCAGCCTTAAAATCAAGCTCTTTAAGCGAAATCGCAGCCTCATTAAACACAAGATCTAAAAAAACATCTTTAAAATAAAATCTATATGAGCCATTTTTTTGCTTTGGATACAGCTTTAAAAAAGGCTCTAAAAGCTCTTTAAACTCTTCATATAAACCAAGTTTTTGATAAATCATTCTTAATTCATCTTTTGGGATATAAAAATTTTCCAAACTCACATAAAACAGCCTTTGCTCGCCTTTTTTATCGCGTAAAAAACGTTTTAGGCTAAGAAAGAAATTTAAACCTATACCAAAACCAAGTTCAGCGATGATGAAAGTAGGATTATTTTTAAGCTCAAAAGCCTCGCTATAGACAAAACGGCGTTCTTCAAGGGCATTTTTATGGCTAAAATAAAAATCATCAAAATCCAAAGAAAAAGGGGTATTTTCCTTAAAGATAATCTTTGCTTTTTCCATGAGAGCTTAAGGATTGTTTGCAAAATAATTATCCACACCAGCAGCTATGCCCTGTGCTACAAGCTCTTGATAACTTTTGTTTGCTAGTCTTTTGCCCTCTTCTGGGTGGGTAATATAGCCTATTTCTATAAGCACAGCTGGCATATCTTGAGCGCCTACTAAAACCCAAAATGGAGCCTCTCTTACTGCTCCATCAACGACTTTGTATTTACTTCGTATTTTGCTTAAGAGATTTTTTTGTATGTCTATGGCTAGGCGATTTGAGGCGATAATCTTTTCTCTGCTTAAAGAATGTAAGAAATTTTGTCTTGAGAAAAAATTTGCTTCTTCAAGATCGGATTTGTTTTCAGCAGCCGCAACTTCTTTGCTTCTTTCACTTCTTGCTGGGCTTAAGAAAAAGGTTTCTAAGCCTTGCATGGTTTTAGCTTTATTTGCATTTGGTGCAGCGTTTGCGTGTATGGAGATAAAAAGATTTGCTTTTTTATCATTAGCTATTTTTGTGCGATCTCTAAGATTGATAAATTTATCACTTGTTCTTGTGTAAAAGACTTTATAGCCTTTATTTTTAAGTTCCTCGCCAAGCTTTAAAGCTACGCTTAAGACTATGTTTTTTTCAAGCAACTTGCCTCCACCCCCAACTGCACCGCCGTCTTTTCCGCCATGTCCTGCATCTATGACGATGACTTTGTTTTTTGCACTTGCTCTTGAGCTAGTGTTTTTTGGGCTTGTTTGAGTGCCTTGGTTTTGCTTGTTTTGGGTGGTTTTGGTATTTGAATTTATTTTATTTGAATTTGTTTTGCTAGTTTGTGTTTTAGCATTTATTTGAGAGTTGTTAAAGCCTAGAAAAAGGCTTTTTTTATCAAGCTCTTTAAAAAGTTTAAGTTCTTGCTTTGAGCTAAGCACTACACGAACGATTTTAGGCGTGTATTGAGTAAGGCTTATATCTGCATTTTTAAAATCAAAATTTTTTCTCTTACCCTCAAGCACGCCTTCAAAATTAATCACTATGCGGTAAGCGTCCTTATCTTTCATCTGAAAAATTTGAAGCTCGTCCTCGTCAAGCTCATCACTAAGTCTTAGCATAATACCATTTGTTTCTTTTGTGCTTCCTAGTACAAAAAGCTTTTCTTTGGCTTTATTTTCTTTTGTTTGACTTGTTTTTTGTGGAGTTTGTGTTTTAATTTGTTCTGAATTTGTAGTGCTTGTTTTTTTATCGACTTGCTCCGTTTTCTTTGGCTTATTTTGCTCATCTTTAAATTCAAGTTCAAGCGAATTTTTATCAAGTTTAAGATCAAAATCTGGTTTTTGATCAGCATAAATTACTAATCTTGTGGTTTGTGGATCAAACTGAGCAAGTAAAATTCGAGCTTGAGCTATTTTAAATTCTTTTCTACCTGTATCAAGAGCAGCTTTAAAGTCGATGATATAGCGGTAATTTTGCTTTTCTTTAAGCTCTGATATGCGAAGCTCTTGTTGTTTGAGTTCTTCATTGAGGCTTAAGATGATATTATTTTGTTCTTGCTTAGCTTGCAAAACAAAACGTTTTTTTTCAGCTTCATTTTGAGTTTTTGGGCTTTGTTTTATATCGCTTGAGTTTTTTTCTTGCGTGGCTTTGGTGTTTTGGACGTTTGTTTTTGCTGGTGCTTGCTTATTTTGAGCTTGCAAAGCTTTAATCTCATCTGCTTTAATGCCACTTTCAACAAGTTCTTTCACATAGCCTTTATCATCTAAATTCAAAGCATTTGAGCTGATAACTAAGCGTTTTAAAATTTCGATTTTGCTTTTTTCATCTTCGTTGATTATACTTTGAATGTATAAATTTTTAAGCTGATGATGAAAATCTTGTTTATTGCTTGAACGAGCAAAGTTTTTATCAAAATTTAAAAGCTGTGCTTCATACGCCCCAAAGAGTTGCACGCACAGCAATAAAAAGACAAAAAAGACTTTACGCATCTTCACCATGAACAAGCTTGTGCATAAGCTCTTTAACGCTAATAAGCTTTTCTAAACGATAGCCATTTGCCCCGGTAAAAAATAATCCCGTTTCTTTTTTTCCACTATACGCATCATAAAGCCTATCAGCTATGCAGTAACCTACTTTCGTCGCTTCTTTACCGCGCTGGCAAGGCGAAACGCAGTTGCTGATACAATTGATCTTTGGTCCTTGTCTTTTATCTACAAGATCAAGTAAATTTGTGCGAACACCTCTTGCAGGATAACCTACTGGAGAATGGATAAGCTCGATATCTTCTTCTTTACAAGCAAGTAAAACTTCTTTAAAATGTTCGCTTGCATCGCATTCAAAGGTGCCGATAAAGCGAGTTCCCATTTGAACGCCACTTGCACCAAGTGAGATCATTTTTTCTATATCGTTTTTATCCCATACGCCCCCAGCTGCGATGATAGGAAAGTCTCCCCAATTTTTCGCTTCCTCAGCTACTTGAGGCACGACATTTTCAAGCTGATATTCACTCATTAAGCATTGCTCATAAGTAAAGCCTTGATGTCCGCCACTTTTTGGACCTTCTACAACAACAGCGTCTGGCAAACGTTTGTATCTACCAAGCCATCTTTTGCAGATGATTTTCAGCGCTTTTGCTGAAGAAACGATAGGCACAAGGGCTACATCTTTAAAATCAGCTGTAAATTCAGGTAAATTTGTAGGTAATCCTGCCCCGCTTACGATAACATTAAAACCCACCTCACACGCATCACGAGCTATCCTTGCATAATCATTGCTCGCACAAAGTATATTGCACCCCAAAGGTGCATCACCACAGACTTTTCTTGCATTTGTGATTAAAGCTCTTAAGCCTTCTTTTGAGTAGAAGTTTTCGCTTCCATAAGGCTTTAAATTTAACTCTTTGCTGATATGACTTCTGTTTTCATAATAGCCTGTGCCAACCGAAGAAATGATACCAAGTCCGCCATTTAAAGAAACAGCAGAAGCTAGGCGATCCCAGCTTATACCAAGTCCCATTCCGCCTTGAAAAATAGGATTTTTAATCGTATGTTTGCCTATCTTAAGTGGTTTTAACTGCATTTAATTAACCTTTAATTTTGCAAATTTTCTTTTGCCGATTTGTAAAATATACTCACCAATACCAAGCTTTTTTTGCTCGTCATTTTCTTTTTCGCCATTAATGCTAACTGCATTAGCGTTTATATCGCGTCTTGCAGCACTTGTTGAGCTTGCTAGCTTGCAATGCACTAAAGCTTTTGCAAGCCAAATTTCACCTTCAATCTCAAAGCTTGGCATATCACTTGGCATTTGATTTTGACTATGCACCTTATCAAATTCAGCCTTTGCATTCATCGCTTCATCTTTGCTATGATATCTTTGACACAACTCAAGAGCAAGCTCTTCTTTTGCCTTTTTTGGGTGGATTTTGCCTTGCTTTAAATCCTCTTTTAAGCACTCAAGCTCTTTGGTGCTTTTAAAGCTTAAAAGTTCATAATACCTTAACATCAACTCATCATTAATGCTGAGTATTTTAGCATATATATCATTTGCTTTTTCGCTAATGCCTATATAATTTCCTAAACTTTTACTCATTTTATTGACACCATCAAGCCCTTCAAGCAATGGCATCATCATCACGACTTGTTCTTTACCGACATTATAAATTCGTTGTAAATGCCTACCCATAAGGAGATTAAACTTCTGATCTGTTCCGCCCATCTCTATATCGCATTTTAAGGCTACGCTATCATAGCCTTGTAAAAGTGGATATAAAAACTCGCTGATTGAAATCGGGCTTTGTTCTTTAAAACGTTTGGTAAAATCATCTCTTTCAAGCATTCTAGCCACGCTAAAAGTGGAGCTAAGCTCTATAATACCAACGCTTGAGAGTTCATTTAACCATACTGAATTAAATTTGATAATGGTTTTTTCTGCATCAAGGATTTTAAAGACTTGCTCCTCATAAGTTTTGGCATTTTTAAGCACCTCTTCCTTGCTTAGCTTTTTTCGTGTTGCGCTTTTACCGCTTGGATCGCCAATTTGCCCGGTAAAATCGCCGATTAAAAACTGAACTATGGCTCCATGCTTTTGCAAAAGTGCCATTTTGCTTAAAACCACACTATGTCCTAAATGCAAATCAGGAGCTGTTGGATCAAAGCCAGCTTTTACAAAGAAATTCTCGCCTTTTTCATAATAATTTTTAATCAAAGTAAGCAATCTCTCCTCATCGATGAGCTCAGCGACACCTCTTTTTATATCTAAAATAATTTCATTTAAATTCATTCATATCCTTTATTTGCCATTATATGCGTCATTAAGTGAAGTAAAATCCAAAATTTTATAACGATTTTTTAAACGCTCTTTGATAGTTTCGATTTTTGTATTATCTGGAAATTCTATATGTGCTTCAAAATAATCTAGACTTGAGTTTTGCGCGTTTGCTAGAGTTATGGAAAGTACATTGCCTTGCATTTTAGATAAGGTAGTTAAAAACTCAGCCAAAGCACCTTTTTTATTTTCCAGTGAAAAGATGATTTTATAGCTTTGCGTTGCGTCGTTGTTCCACTCCACAAAAACCATAGGCTTTTGCTCTTCAAGCATTTTATCAGCCTTTTCGCAAAGTTTGTGATGAAGCACAGCATTACCCGCTTCAGCAAATGCCACAACCCCATCGCCTCTTTTAGGGCGACAGCAAAAATCAAAGTCCATATTGGCGATTTTGTGATTACTTAAGACGATAATATTGCCAAATTTTTGCTCCTTAAGCTCGTATTTATCAAAAAGATAAGATTTTTTAGCGTATTTTTTAAGCATATTCACCACATCTTTAAAATACACGCTATCGACGCTGATTTGGCGAATTCTTTTATTTAACCTTTCATCATCTATCCATTTTAGGATAGTTTGATGACTTTCATTAAAAACAAAGGCAAGGATATTTACTGCACTTTCTAAGTCAATCTCTTTGATCTTTTGCTTGCAAAATTCTCTAATATTAGCCTTTGCTTTAGCAGTTTTTACGCTATCTATCCATGAACAGCGGTATAATTTATCATTTGAAGTAACTATGCGGACAATATCGCCATTTTTAAGCTCAGTTAAAAGCGGAACCTTAACGCGATTGACATAGGCTGTTTTTGCGTGAAGCCCTATTTTAGTATGTACTTCATAAGCAAAATCAAGCACAGTCGCACCCCTTGGTAGAGTAAAAATCTCTCCTTTTGGAGAATACACCGCCACATCTTCGATATAAAGGCTGTCTTTGGCGTATTCGTATAATTCAACAGCGTTATAATCCCCCTCGTTTGCATTGATACTTGAATTTTGCATAGAAAGATCACTAATCCAATCAAGCTTAGGTGTAGCCACGCTTGAACCTTCTTTGTATTTATAATGTGCGGCTACGCCAAATTCAGCGATTTTATGCATATCAAAGGTGCGAATTTGGGCTTCGATGATATTTTTAGTATCAAAAAGTGTGCTATGTATGGTTTGGTAACCATTTTGTTTTGGCAAGGCTATATAGTCTTTAAAACGAGACACAAGAGGATTAAAATGAGTATGCAAAATCCCAAGCGCGATATAGCAATCAAGCGTATTTTCAACCAAAATTCTTACCCCAAGCAAATCAAGCACCTCTTCTATAGAAATGCCTTTTCTTTGCATTTTAAGATAAACAGAATAGCTATGCTTAATGCGTTTGTGTATCTCAAAACTTCCTTGTCTAAAGCCGTTTTTATTAAACAAAAGTTCGACTTTTGAGATAAACTCATTTAAACTTAACTGCATATATTGATCGTTTGAATTGATATAGTTGTTAATCTGCTTAAACTCATCTGGCATCAAATACTCAAAGCTTAAATCCTCAAGATAGTTTTTAATACTTGAAATTCCAAGCCTATGGGCTATAGGAGCATACACTACTAAGGTTTCTTCACTAATCCTTTTGCGCTTATCCTCTCTTAAACTTCCTAAGGTAAGCATATTGTGCAATCTATCGCAAAGCTTGATCACCAAAACACCCACATCTTCTATACTTGCTAGGAGCATATTCCTAAAACTTAGGGCTGATTTGGCAAGATTTTTACTCACTTTTGAGTTGAAATTATCCTCTCTAATCTCAGTGATCTTAGTCAGCCCTTGAACAAGCCTAGTTACTTCAGTTCCAAAGTCCTTTCTTAGCTCTTCTTCGCCATGTGGCGTATCCTCGATCACATCATGAAGCAAAGCCGCGATAATCATAGCTTCATTTGAACTTAAAAAAGCAACCAAAGCAGACACCAAGATAGGATGCACAGCATAAGCTTCACCACTCTTTCGAACCTGTCCTTCATGAGCAAGCGTACAAAACGCAACCGCTCTTTTAAGATCCTCACTTGGTGCATATATCTTAAAAAGTAAATTTGTAGCTTGATCTAAGTCTTTGCAATGCTTGATATCTTCGATGAGTTTATCAAGCATAAGTTCTTCATCGATTACTTTCAATGCCACTCTCTAGGGTGATTTTTTCTTCTGCGATCTCATAAAGAGCGATATCAGCAAATTTGACTTTATTCTTATCCAAATCCACTAAGGGCATAGCCCCATTAGCAAGCTCTTCAGCTCTTTTTGCTACAACTAAAGAAAGTTTATAGCGATCATTTCCCATTTTTTGTAAAGCTTTTGCAGCGATTTCTTCTATTCTTTGCATTGATTTTCCTTTATTTAATTTTCTTGATTTTTAACCACAGAGCAAATACTCATATCACCTTGTATGATTCTAAGCAAATTACCCTCGTGAAACATATTACACACGATGATAGGAAGTGCGTTATCTTTTGCTAAGGCTATAGCCGTATCGTCCATGACTTTGATATTGTCATGCAAGGCTCTTTCATAGCTGATTGTATGTAAAAACTGAGCATCATCAAATTTGTGCGGATCTTTATCATACACCCCATCAACTTTAGTCGCTTTAATGATAACTTCAGCCTCGATCTCAACAGCTCTTAAAACAGCCGTTGTATCAGTGGTAAAATAAGGATTTCCAGTGCCAGCTGCAAAGATCACAACGCGTCCTTTTTCAAGATGTCTTTGAGCGCGTCTCATAATATAAGTTTCACAAAAAGCTTCCATTTGTATCGCACTTTGCACTCTTACATCAAGTCCAGCACTTTCTAAGGCTTCTTGCATGGCTATAGCATTAATCACGGTTGCAAGCATACCCATATGATCGCCACTTGTGCGCTTGATAAGCCCATCTTTAGCCGCTGTAACGCCTCTTATGATATTGCCCCCGCCTATAACTATGCCAACTTCTACATCATTAATGAGTAGCTCTTTGATCTGCGAAGCGATGTATTTAAGCACTGAATTTTCTATGCCAAAGCCATTATCTGCAGCCAAAGCCTCGCCTGAAAATTTAACCAAAACTCGTTTTTTCTTTTGCATACCTCATCTCCTTTAAGCTGTTATTATACTCTAAAAGCCTTTAAAATTAGTTAATTTAGGCTAATTAATTCTAAAGGATTGATGTGAAATTTCTCTTGAGTTACCTCAAAAGTAAGATCATTTTTTACCCTACCCAAAACCTCGCCTTTTTTGACATTTTTGCCTACCTTAAGTGTAGGTGCAATCTTATCTAAGTGAGCATAAATCGTATGAAGTCCATTATTATGCTCGATAATGACTACTCTTTGGAGCAAATTTGTCTCTTTAGCAAAGACAACCTTGCCACCAAACACACTTTTAACCCTTGCGTCAGCTGTTTTTGAACGCAAAATCACATTTTCATTAAAAATTTTGATATTATAAATGGGATCTGTAAAATTACCAAATTTTTGTTTAACGATAAAAGAATCAAGTGGAGCTATAGTCTTTTGTCCTTTGTATTTTTTAACAGCTGTATTTTGATAGCTTGAGCCAAGCTGACGCACAGCTTGATTGTTGCTTGAAGAAGAAGTGTTGCTCGCTTTTTCTTGTTTATCGCTTACGATTTTAAGTTCAGCTAGGGTATTTCTTAGCTCAACTTGCTGTTTTTGCACATCATTAAGCTTTTTTGTATAAATATCCTTGTCTGTTTTTTGTCTTTTAATCTCATCAATTTGCTCAAGTTTGAGCTTTTCAAGCTTAA
Source organism: Campylobacter sp. MIT 12-5580 (assembly GCF_005406235.1). Classification (NCBI taxonomy): domain Bacteria; kingdom Pseudomonadati; phylum Campylobacterota; class Epsilonproteobacteria; order Campylobacterales; family Campylobacteraceae; genus Campylobacter; species Campylobacter sp. MIT 12-5580. The sequence goes on along the minus strand of NZ_NXLK01000001.1, from coordinate 305,908 downwards.
TTAAATCATCGTTGTATTTTTTTAAATTTGTATTGATTTTATCGATTTGAGCTTGTTTTGCGTTAATCTGCTTTGAAACAAGCTCATAATCCTTTGAAAGTCTATAAAATTCCTCTTTCAGCACCTCATCAAGCGAATTTAAAAGCTCAAAAGCGATAAAGCTTTCTTCACTTTCTATATATCCGCTTGGTATAGGCAAATCAAAGGCAAAATTTTCAGCGATTAAACTCACAAGTTTGTTTTCCATAGCGTTTTTGTCTTTAAGCAAATCTTGATTTTGCGAATTTAAGGTTTTAAGCTCTTTATTTTGAAGCTTTGCATTTTCTTCAAGCTTTAGTGTTTCTTGGCTGAGTTTTTGAATTTGTCCGGCAAGATTGTTAAGGTTTTTTTCGCTTGCTAAAATATCCTTAGCTAAGTCATCAAGCTTTTTTCCAAGTTGCTTGCTTATCCTTTCACTCTCTTTTAAATCCTTTGTTTTTTGACTCAACTCATCAGCAAATGAAAAAACAAAAAGTAGCACTAAAAGCCACAAAATTTTCATTTTTTAACCTTAAACATTACCGAATTTACACAAAGTAAAGACACAAGCAAACTTAAAGCAAAGATAATGCTTAAATGTAAGATAAAATTCATCTTTGGCAAACTAATATCTACAGCATTTAACGCACTTTGGATAAAACCAAGAGAAAAAATTTGAGTGAAAAAAACAAGCAAGATTAAAAAGGCAATGAAACAATCAAACAAAACTACCCTGTATAACATAAAAGAGCGAAACCAAAAAGGAGCACCAAAAAGACACATAATCTCAACCCTTTCAGTATGCTCAAAAAGCCAAATTCGCATTTGTTTTAAAAAGAGCACAAAAGAAAGCAAGATGATGATAAATAAAAACAACCAAAAGACAAATTTAATCAATACAAGCAAGCTATAAATTTTATCATAAGTCTTTGCAAAAGCCTCGACTCGAATCACATTTGGCATTTTTGAAAGCTTATCTTTTAGCTCTTTAAGCTCGCTTTGAGTAGGCAAGTGATTGAGTTTAAGGCTATAAAAGTGTGGCAAAGAACGTTCTAAAGCAGCAAGATTGTTTGCTGAGACATCGTTTTTAAGCCTTTGCATAAAGCTTTTTGTATCAAGACTTTGCAAGGTTTGTAGTGATGGAATTTGATTTTGCACGCTGGTTTGAGAAAGTTCTTTTGAGCTGGCTATGATAATGCTATAATCTTTGTTTAAAAGACTTTCATAATGTTTCACGGTTTGATTGATGATGAGTATAAACTCAAAAGCAAACATCATAAAAAGAAGTGGCAAAATAAGCCCTAAATGTGTTTTAAATGATTTCATTGACTTTTCCACTTTCTATATCAAAGCGTCTGTATTCAAGCCTAAGATTGCTTGGAATTCTATGCGTTACGACAACAACACAAGTGCCAAGTATCTCTCTTGCTGATTTTAAAAGCGTCCAGATAATATCTGAAGAGTATTCGTCCAAATTCCCAGTTGGCTCATCGCAAAGCAAAAGCTTGGGATTATGAGCTAAAGCCCGAGCCATAGCTGCTCTTTGCTGTTCGCCGCCAGAAAGCTGATCTGGTTTTTTATCTGCTTTAAAAGTAAGTTCAACATGGCTGAGTAACTTCGCGCTTTGTTCTTGACAAATTTTTTTAGAATAACCTTTAATCATCAAAGGCAACATAACATTTTTTTCTATGCTGTATTCTTTGATGAGTTTATAATCTTGAAAGATAATGCCTATATTTTGGCGAAGTTGCAAAAGTTCTTTATTTGAGATACCATTAATCACACTACCACACACCTCAAGACGTCCAGATAAAGGCTCTAAATCTGCGTAAAATGATTTTAAAAGCGTGGATTTTCCACTCCCACTTTTTCCGGTAATAAAAACAAAATCATCATTTTTAAAAGAAAAATTCGCCCGCTCGATGACTAATTCATCATAACCTAAAGATAAATTCTGCGCTCGAATCATAATTGGCATACTTTTCCTTAATAAAAAACTAAATTCTAAATTATGCTCTATTTTATCTTAAAAATCAAGAAATTTAAGCCCTTGATTTTTAAATTTCTTGATTTAAAAAGTCTAAAAGTTTTTGTAAAGCTTTATAATTTTGCTCTGTCTTAAAAGGCTCATTAAACAAAAATGAAAGCTTTTCATCAAACAGCAAATATGTATGTTCTGGGCTATAAAAGCTACCAAAAGCAATTTTAAGCACCACGCTTTGCTCGTCTTTGATATACACATTTTCAAGACTTAAAAAATAATCCTCACCCCTAAAATGCCTTTTTTTAAAGTTTTGCTTGAGTTTTTCTACACTCATTAAGGGTTTAAAATCCTTTAATTTAAAATCAAAGCACGCAAGCTCATTATCATCAAAAGTTTCATTATATACACATAGATCATATATATCTTTTTCTTGTCTTTTCCATCTTGCTTCGTATTTGCTCGTAACGCCCAAATCTGCATTTTTGTTAATCTGTGCTTTGCAAGTTTGTAGGGCTAAAAACTGCTCTAAAGTAAAGTCAAAATACGCCTTGCTGTCTGTTCTTAACTCAAAACAAGCACCTTTTTGAAGCACTCTTTGGCAGTTTTTTACAAAATCAAAACTCACAACCCTTCTTTGAGGCTGTTTGTCCCAAGGCACTGGAAAATGCAAAAATATTTTTGCAAGGCAGTGATTTTTAAGCACGCTAAGCAAAAGTCTAGCATCATTTTGTGTCAGCAAAACATTGTCTAAGCTCTCTTTCATCGCTAAATTTGCAACTTGTTCTAAAGCTGGTGTGTAAATTTCAACACCTAGCATTAAAATGTTAGGATTTTCTCGTGCCTGATAGAGCAAATGCCTACCCGAGCCAAAACCTATCTCTAAATATACCTTTTCAAATTTTTGCACATTTTCAAGCAAAGATAAAATATCATTTTCGATGAATTTGTTTTTTTTAAGCAAATGTGTCTTTTTAAGCGCAAAAGCTTCACTAATCACCTCTTTAGCGAAAGCGTTTTTAAACACAAGCAAAGCCTTTTGCACATAGCCAATTTGCGTTGGTTTGCTGTGCTTTTCAGCCTTAATCACAAAAGCCTCATTTTGTTTCACAATTTGCAAGAAAAAGCACTCATCAACTACCTTTGTAAAAAGTAAGCTTGAGCGCGTATCATGACAAGCCCACAAAAAGCTTACTTCTTCTTGCATAAAAGGCAAAACAAGTGGCTTAACACTTTTGCATTTAAAATTTGGCATTAACCGCCTACCCTTACTCTAGCTGAAGGTTTAGATTCAATGCCATTGCTATCTACGCTAATGACTTCATAAGTATAACTTTGCCCTTGCACGGCTGTAGTATCTTTAAAAGTTGTTTCATTAATCTCTTTAAAGATCACATCGCCTCCGCCATATCGTTTAAGCGTATAGCTTACCGCTCTATCATCATTTGGCGTCCAGCCAAGATCAATACCATCAGCCACAATAGCTGTTAAAGTGATACTTGGAGCAAGCGGAGCATCAAGGGTTTTACCTTCTACTGAATGCTCTGGCATTGTGCTTTCAAGCCCGTCTTTATCAACGATAGTGATTTTATATTCTTTTTTCTTGCCTACTTCATTCACCCTATCTTCATAATTATTATTTTGTGTTCGTGCAAGCTCTGAAAAAGGGAGTAAGCTTGAATTTTTTGCATAAATTTTATAATACGCAAAATCCTCAAAGTTTGGACTATCCCAAGCTAAAAGTATGCGTCCTGCAAGATCAGTTGTAGCTGATAAATGCGTGATTTGCGGTGGTAAAGCTTTGGTGGTAGAGTTTAGAATTTGACTTGATTCTGAATACACGCCATCAAAGGTTTTAGCAAAAATGCGGTATTGAAAATTTTGATTAGGTTTTAAATCATCATCGATATATTCAGCTTCCAAACGATTTTTAAGCTCTTTTATGGTTTTAAAATTTCCATCTTGCTCTGCCCTTTGTATCTCATAAGCTTGCACTCTAAGATCAGGGTGGGGACGCCAAATGAGCTTGATTTTGTTTGGTAAGCCATTAATGGCTTGCACAAAAGGCAAAGGTTGAAGTCTTGGGCTTGTTTTTACTTCGATTAAAACACCTTCGCTTGAAATTTGCTTAAACTCATTAAAGGTTCTCATCGTATAAAGATAAGTCGTATCAGGCTCAAGCGAGGTATCAACATAATGGGTTTGAAATTTGTTCTTAATCGTTGCAACAAGCTTCATTTCAGGTTCATTTGGCGTGCTTTTATAGAGCAAAAATCCTTGTATATTTTCATTATAAAAAGAATTCCACTCAAAAGCAACGCTACTCATATCGCTGATATGCTTGAGTGTTTGCACGCTTGGCAAATCCTCATTTACACTCATTTGCTGGTTTTGTATAGTTAAACCGCACGCATTAAATATGAGCGTTAAAAGCAGAGTAAATAGACTCAAATGAAGTTTTTTCATCAAGTTCTCCTTGTGTAAAATGTGTTTGTAAAATTGTATAAAAATCATCATAAATTGGTGCTTTAATGCAAAGTTTTTTTTGACTTTTTGGGTGTATAAAATACAAAAAATACGCATGAAGCATTACTCTTTCATACTTTGCTCCCTTAAAGCCGTAAAGCTCATCGCCTAAAATATGGCGATTTAAGCTTTCTAAATGAGCTCTTATTTGGTGCGTGCGTCCGCTAAAAAGCTTTGCTGCTATAAGAGCTGGGCTTGTTTTATCTTCTTTGGTAAGCAAATTGATAAAAGCTGATTTTGCACTTTTTGCTCCGTTTAAATTCTCTTTTTGTGGATCAAGGGCGATTTTTTTAAGGCGGTTGTGCGGATTTCTTGCCAACGCTTTTTCCACAAGCATATAATTTTCTTTTAAAGGCAGATCGCTTAACGCTAAATACAAACGCCCCATACTTTTATCCAGAAGTTGTTCGCTTAAAGCCTTGTGCGTAGCGTTATTTTTAGCGATAAGTATAGCTCCGCTCGTATCTTTATCAAGCCTATGCACTAAGCCTGCTCGAAGCTCGCCACCTAGAGTTGAAAGCGTGTAATTTTTAGCCAAAAGATAATCAACTAAAGTTGCTTCTTTTACGCTTAAAGCTGCATGCACGACAAGCTTTGGTGGCTTATTTAAGACGAGTAAATCCTCATCTTCATATAAAACATTTATATCAAAATCAAAGTCAAATTTGCTTTGTTTTGGTGAAGTTTCAAGCTTTTGAATGTTGATTTCATCATTTATTTTAAGCTTAAAAGAAGGCTTAAGCTCCAGACGATTATTGACTTTTACGCCACCATTTTTGATCAAAGCAGCGATTTGATGGCGACTTTGCTGTAAATTTTTACTCAAAAAAATATCAAGTCTTGAAATTTCACTGACTAAAATTTTTTGCATTTTAAAGCGTTTATCCTTTGCAAAGTTAAAATCTTAGCGTATAATACTACAAATTTATTAAGGCTTTTTAAGTGATTAAATTATTTGATAGAAGAATTCTCACTCACTTTGATTTTGTCCAACCTGCTTTGATCTTGCCAATCATCGCCATTTCTTTTATTTTGGTGGCTGAAGTTAGCTCTTTTTTGGCTGAAAAACAGCTCATTTACACTTTAGTAGGCTTTTTGTGCTTTTCGTTTTTTTTCATACTTCCTATTAGAAAGCTTGCATGGCTCATACCTTTGCTGTATTGGATCAATATCTTTTTGCTTTTAAGTGTCGATATTTTTGGTGTTGAAAAACTTGGAGCAAAAAGATGGCTTGAGGTGCCATTTACACACTTTACTATACAGCCTTCAGAGCTTCTTAAGCCTTCTTTTATCTTAATGCTTGCTTATCTTATCTACCGCGATCCTCCGCCTAAAAATGGCTATAAGCTCAAAAGCTTTTTAAAGCTTAGCTTTTATATACTTTTGCCTTTTTTTCTCATCGCTGCAGAACCAGATCTTGGCACAGCGACGGTTTTGATTATCGTTGGTTTTGGTACGCTTTTTATCATAGGAGTAAATTATAAAATTTGGTTGAGTATTTTTTTAGTCATCGCCGTATCCTCGCCCATCATTTACACGCATTTTTTAAAGCCATATCAAAAGCAAAGAATTCATGATTTTTTAGCCGAAAAGCCAAGTTACCAAGTCCAGCAATCCATAATCGCTATTGGAAACGGCGGACTTAAGGGCAAAAATAGCGATGAAGCAACCCAAACGCATTTTAAATTCTTGCCTATCTCAACAAGCGATTTTATTTTTGCGTATGCTGTGGAACGTTTTGGATTTATAGGAGGGGCATTTTTACTTTTACTTTATATGCTCTTGATCTTTCATTTGCTCAGCTTAAATGCTAAATTTAAAGATGATTATTTTACGCGCGTAGCATTAAACTGCGTTGCTTTATTTATCTTTATCTATACGGCTGTAAATGTTTCTATGACTATAGGCTTTGCCCCTGTTGTTGGCATACCACTGCCCTTTTTCAGTCATGGAGGAAGCTCTTTTACAACCTTTATGGTGTTTTTTGGAATTTTACAGCACCTTATCACTTTTAGGTATTTTGCTTTAGATACTAAAATCAGACTTAAGGGTGCTTGATCGCTTAAAAATCCAACTTGTTTTTATAGCGTTTAGTTAAAATTAAGCAAATGTAGAGTATAATTTTTGCTTTCTTACTTTTAAAGGCGGATTTATAGCTCAGTTGGTTAGAGCAACCGGCTCATAACCGGTTGGTCGCAGGTTCGAGTCCTGCTAAATCCACCACTTCTTTTTAATACTCATCAAGGAAATTTTATGCAAAAGACGATTTTGTTTGACTTAGATGGCACTTTAATTGACTCTACTTCGGCTATTTTACACGGCTTCCATAAAAGCTTTGAGTATTTTAAGTATGATTTTCATGATGATGAAGCCATCAAAAATATGATAGGCTTACCTTTAGATGAGATATTTAAAAATTTAGGTATTAAGGTTGAGGATACTCAAAAATACATTCAAGTATATAAAAATGCTTACAAAGAAGTCTATCTTGAACAAACCACACTTTTAGAAAAAACAAAAGAAGCTCTTGAGCTTGCTTTTTCATTTGCTGATTTAGCAGTAGTTACGACAAAAAGTTCTGTATTTAGCCAAATTTTACTTAAGCATTTAGGCGTAGGGCATTTTTTTAAAGTCATTGTAGGAAGAGATGATGTTATCAAGCCAAAACCAGATGCAGAACCTATACTTAAGGCTTTAAACTTACTTTGCAAAGAAAAAACAAATGCTTTTATGCTCGGTGATACTCATCTTGATATACAAGCAGCTAAAAACGCTCAAATTGGGTGTATTGCTTTAAGCTGTGGCTATGAAAGTAAAGAAAGCTTGCTTGCTCAAAAGGTCATAGTTAAAGAAAATGCTTATGAAGCGGTGAGATATCTTGAGAAACTATAATGAGAAATTTGAAAGAAAAGAATGGCTCCGGATGCAGGATTCGAACCTGCGACCAAGTGGTTAACAGCCACCTACTCTACCGCTGAGCTAATCCGGAATTTTTAAAATTAAAAGTGTGATTGTAGCAAAATAGCTCTTTTTTGTCAAGACTTTTTTAAAAAAAGCTCTAAATTTAAGCCCTTAATTGTGCTAAAAGTTTTTCACCTTCAAGGCTTAATTTTGCCCCTTTAAAATAAGCCTTACCAAAGGCTATGATTAAAGCGTGAAAAATTTGATAAAGCTCATACAGCTCATAGTCTTTTTTCAAAGCCTTGCAAAGCTTTGCTTGCTCGCTTTCTATCCCGCTTTGAAAAAACTCCCTTAGCTCCTCATAGCTTTCAAACTCAAAACCTAGAGCTAGGGCTAAACGTTTAGTATAGCTATCAACGACAAGAAATTCTTGCTTGCAAAGATAATTAAGCACGCTATCAACACTTTCAAAGCCAAGCCCTTTGATATTTAAAAGCCACTCTCTACTGGCTTTTGTTTTGAAATTTTCTAAGCTTTCATACTCATTGATGAGTTTTTCGCATAGATTTTTTAAACGTTTTGCCTTGGTATTATAAAATCCACTTGGCTTAATAAGTCTTGCAAGTTCTTCATTTTCAAGCTCTGCGATTTGTTTTATACTTGAAATTTGAGCGTTTTTTAGATTATTTAGGGCTTTTAAGACATTATTCCAATTTGTATTTTGCGTTAAAATCACAGAAATAAGAAGCTCAAAATCACTCAAGCCCCTATTTTCAAGCCAATCAAAGCCCTCATAATCTAAATTTAAATGTATCAAAAAGTCAAAAATCCCAGCCCCATTCATCAAAACTCCTTTTTACGCACTTTGCTTTTTTCTTAAAAATGAAAGCACAGCATCAAGCACATCATCATCGTCCTTACTGCGAGCCTTTATCAGCTCTTTTGTATCATCAAGATAGGTAAATTGTATATTCATCTCAAAGCTTGAAATGCTTTTAAAATGCTTTAAGCCTAGAATTTTTATGATGATAAGAGATAAAAACTGCTGGGTATAAGTATCAAGCTTGCCAAAACGATCATTGATTTCACTTTCTATCTCATAGACTTCATTTACACTTTCACACTTACTTAAACGCCTGTAAAGCTCTAAACGCAAGCGATCTTCATTGATTAGCTCTGGATTTAAAAAGGCATTTACCCCAAGTTTTAAGTCTATTTTTTCTTCATTTAGCACTTCTTTTTTACTTAAGGCATTAATTTCATCTTCAAGCATTTTAAGATAAAGACTCAGTCCAATCTGCTCTATATGCCCACTTTGATCGCTTCCTAATAAATTACCCCCACCTCGTATCTCAAGATCATGATAAGCAAGCACAGAACCAGCCCCTAAAAAAGAATTGCTCTCTAAAGACACAAGACGTTTTAAGGCTTCTTTGGTGATAGCATTTTTATCCTCAACTAAAAAATAACAATACCCTTGCCTATCGCTCCTTCCTACCCTGCCACGAAGCTGATGTAAATCAGCCATGCCAAAACGATCAGCATTTTCAACGATGATGGTATTGACATTAGCTAAATCTATGCCGCTTTCTACTATGCTGGTGCAAAGGAGCATATCGTATTTTTTATTTTCAAACTCAAGCATTTGTTCTTCTTGAATTTTTGAGTCAATTTGTGAATGAAGCACAAGAATTCTTAAACCCTTAAATAGCTCCAAAAGCTCTTTTTTGCGAAGTTCTATGCTTGCAATATGATTGTGTATATAAAAAATTTGTCCGCCCCTTCTTAACTCTCTAGCAATCACTTCTTTAAGCAAGGCTTCATTGTATTCTTTCACATAAGTTCTTACATCAAGCCTTTGCAAAGGCGGAGTTTGAAGGCTTGAATACGACTTGATCTGACTTAAGGCTTGATTTAAACTTCTAGGAATAGGCGTAGCTGACATAGAAAGCACATGAGCATTGTGGCTGAGTTCTTTAAGCTTTTCTTTTTGTTTTACCCCAAATTTATGCTCTTCATCGATGATGACAAGGGCTAGATTTTCACATCTTAAGCTTAAAAGCGCGTGCGTGCCTATAATCACACAAGGAGTATTTAAATCAAGCTTTTCTTTTACAAGCTTTTTTTCTTTTGTGCTTGTAAAACGATCAAATTTAAAAACTTCTATACCAAAACTTGCAAAGCGTTTGCTTAGAGTTTTATAATGCTGGTGTGATAAAAGCGTGGTTGGCACAAAAAAAAGCACGCTAAAGCCACTTTTTAGCACCGGTAAAATGGCATTCATCGCCACTTCAGTTTTACCAAAACCAACATCCCCACTAATAAGCCTATCCATAACCCTACCACTTTGAAAATCTTCTAAAATAGCCTCACAGGCCTTAGTTTGATCCTCAGTATAAGTAAAATTTGCACTTGCTACAAATTTAGCCTGCTCTATATAATCAATATGAATTTTTTTAGGCTCAATCAAAGCCCTTTTAGCAGCCAGTATCACAAGTTGTGAAGCGATCGCAAAAAGCTTTTCTTTGAGCTTTTCTTTAAGGCGTAAAAAAGTGCCTTTGCCAAGCTTATCCATGCTTGGGACACTTGAGCTTATATATTTATCAATCATATATAAGTTTTCAACAGGAAGCAAAAGCTTGTCATCATTTTGATACAAAAGAGCTACAAATTCTTTTTTTACTCCGCTAATCTTAATCATCTCAAGCCCCAAAAACTTTCCCACACCATAATCTTGATGCACGATAAAATCGCCCTTGCTTAGCTCATCGATGATTAAACTTGCTTTTCGCACGCGTTTTTTAGGCGTTTTTTGATTTAAAGAAAGTATGATCTTTTCTTGACTGATAAGATGAAGCCTTAAAGGGCTTATCTGCAAACTTAAATTTGGAGTTTTTTCTATATTTAAAGCCTTAAAAAGAGCTTCATTTCGTGCGAGTATGAGAATTTCTTTATCTTGATGAAAACTAAAAAAATCCCTTGAATAAGTGCTTTGCAAGTCTTTATAATGCTTAGCATCTTGTAAAACTCTAGCATTAATCTTTTCAAGCTTAGCCTTATCTAGCCCTTCAAATTCTAAGTCCTTAAAGCTTTTTATGCTCTTAAAATCAAGCTCTAAATAATCACAAAAATCATCTATGCACCAAAAACCAAAAGAATTAAAATCACTAATCAAAGCCGAATTTTCAAATTTTTCAAGCTTATTTTGCAAATGCTCAAACTCGCTTTGAGAAAAATGAGCCAAAAAAGGACAAATGTAAAGCTCTTGAAGTTCATTTTGTATAGATTTTTGAGTATTTATATCAAAATACCGCAGGCTTTCTATTTGGGTGCCAAAAAAAAGTATCCTAAAGGGCTGTTCTTCATTGAGTGCAAAAATATCTAAAATCTCGCCACGCCAGGACAGCTCGCCCTTATCTTGCACTATATCTACAAAGTCATAACCAAGTCTTATAAACTCATCTTTTAAAGCTTTTTCATCAATATGCTCGCCAAGTTTAAGCCTGATATTTTGCAAATGCTTTTTACCTGGTAATTTATGTAAGATAGTATGCAAAGGAGAAATGAGTATTTTTTGAGAGCTTTGTTCTTGATGATAGGCATTAAGCACCTTACAAAGCTCAAAAAGCTCTTTTGAAAAAGGGCGTAAATCATCATCTTGCCTTGCTCTAAAATCTGGCAAAACAAAGCTTTTAAAGCCCAAAAATAAAGCAACTTGAGCTAGCTCATCAGCTTCTTTATCATCCTCGCAAAGCAAAAGTTCGCATTTTGGCTTGCTTTGCAAGAACTCGTAAAATTTAGCCTGAATCAAAGCTTATTCTTCGGTTTTTGAAGCAGTATTTTCAATAAGTGTAAGTGTTTCGTCTTTGATCTTGCTATTGCCATTAAACTTACCACCATTTTCTATAGCAAAGCCCTTTATAGCAATGTTTCCATTGACTAAACCACCCATAAGAATTTCAAGATTGTTTGCATCAAGCTCACCATCAAAAATTCCATTCACAACGACCTTATCAGCATTAAGCTGTCCTTTAACGATCCCTGTTTTACCGATAACAACTACACTTTGTGAGTGGATTACACCGCTGATCTCGCCATCAACATGAAGCATAGAATCAAAGTAAAATTGCCCTTCTATCCTTGCTCCTGCTGAAATTACTGTTGTTTCTGAGACGCTGCTGTTGATATTGCTTTTATTAAAGATTGCCATGGCACTCTCCTTTCTTGATTAAAAAATTTATCCATATTTTTACGATCTAAATTCAAAAAATACAGAGGTTCTAAAGTCTTATTGATAAATCTTACCTCATAATGCAAATGAGGACCAGTTGATGCTCCTGTGTTGCCTGTATAACCAATAAGTTCTCCTTTTGAAACAAATTGTCCGGGTTTTACCACATCTTTTCGCGTCATATGAGCGTAGATGGTTTTAAAGCCAAAATTATGCTGTAAAGTTACCATATAACCATAACCATTGCTATTATAGCCTGAAAACTCAACAACTGCATTTGCTGGAGCATAAATTGGCGTGCCAACGGTTGCTCTTAAGTCAATACCAGTGTGAAATTCCTGCCTTTTTAAGATAGGATGATCCCTCCAGCCATAATTACCAGAAATCCCTTTGTTTTCTATAGGATAACCATTTGGAATTTGAAGCAAAACACCTAGTTGCTGTTCGTTTGTAAGATTGAGCTTTTCAAGTCTTGCATTTAAAGTCAGATTATTTTCATTACCAAGCCCAAGCTGTTCTTCAAAAATGGCGATTTTATCTTCTATAGCGGCATATTGTTCAGCTTTTTCAGCAAGACTTGCTTGCATTTTTTCGTTATTTATGACTAAATCTTTGCTATTTTGTATCAACTCTTCTCTTTTTGCGTCAAGTTCGCTGACTTTAGAGTCCAGATAATGGATATAAAAAGCACTAAAGATTAAAAAAAGCAAAACAAAAGCGATAAGATAAAAAGCAATTTTCTTAATCACTTGAGAAAGATAAAAATGCTTTGAACCATTTACATCAGTGATTGTAATGGTAAATTTATTCAGCATACGCTTATGCGGTCTCAAAATGCTCCTTTAAAAAATGCTGCACCAAAACAAAAGAGCCAAAGACAAGATAAGTTCGATCTTTTTCAAGTTTTGTGAAATCCTCGCACTTTATATCAAGCTTTAAAGCTACTTCTTTAATATGTTTTGTAGCAAGCTCTCTTTGACTTTCGTATTTGTAAATCATAATTTTATCAATTATAGGCTTAGTAATTCTTAAAATTGCAAAAATATCTTTATCTAAAAAAGAATTATAAATCAAACAAAGCTTTTGTCCTTTAAATTTTTCAATCAAAGCTCGTGCTGCAAGCTCGTTGTGTCCCACATCAACAAAGATATTTTCACTTATTTGCTCGCACCTGCCTCTTAAATCAAGCTTTTGAAGCTTTTTGATGGCATGAAAAGCTTGAGTTTTATTTTGTAATACTCTTAAAGCAGCAAGTGCGAGATTAAGATTGTGTTCTAAAAAAGAAGGGAGTTTGTGCTTTTGTGCGTAAGCTTTGCTTGCTTTAAGTAAATTAGTATCTAAAAGCTCATTTGCATAAAACAGCTTTGCTTTTTTTAAAAGGGCTATTTTTTGACTAAGTTGCAAAACAAGCTCTTCTTGCTCGTTTGCAATCACAGCCTTTTTTGCCATAACTTTAAGCTTTGTTCGAGCAATCATTTCAAGCCTATCGCCTAAAATTTGAGTATGATCAAAGCCTATTTTTGTGAAAATACTTAATCTTTTTTCAAACAAAGAAGTGCTGTCAAACTCTCCTCCCAAGCCTGCTTCAAAGATAACAAAATCACATTTTTTAAACACAATCGCAGCCAAAAAAGTCGCATACTCAAAATAACTCAAACGTTCTAAATCACTTTGAAAAATTTCACTCAAACGCTCATGAGCTTTTTGCAAGGTTTCATCATCAAGTATTTTTTGATCAAGCCAAAATCTTTCATTAAATTCAAAAATATGCGGACTTGTAAAATGCCCTACTTTAAAGCCAAGTTTATATAAAAGCTGGGCTAAAAAGCGTCCTGTGCTACCTTTGCCATTTGTGCCTATGATATGAATGATGGGTTTAAGCTTTAAGTCTTTTTTGTATTTGTGATATAAACTAAACGCACGAAAACGATCGATTCGCGTTGAGTATTCTACTTTTTGTTCTAAAAAGGCTTTAAATTTCATTAACTTTCTTTAAAAGTTCATCTAAAAGACTTAAGTGAGGATAGCTTGCCTTATCCATAAAAAAGCTCACTATGCTTGGAATGATGACATCTTGTTTATAAATAAATTTAAAATTCTCAATCTCATTGATATTTTTTTGCATAAAAGGGATAATTTGCTCATAAGTTTTTGCACGCACGATAAGTAAATACGACTTTTCATCAAGCATCCAAAGCTCATCGTTTCCGTCGCAATTTTCTTGTAAAATTTTCTTAAATCGTTCTAAAATTTCACTTAAATTACTCACGCCGTATTTTTCCATGATAAAACGATAATTTGAAACACTAAACACGCACAAAGCATAATTTATCTTATATTGCAAAAACACTTCATCAAGCTTGAGTATGTGCTTTTGAAGCGTCCAATTTTCTCTTTGTTTGGTATCACTTGCCTTGTGAAGCTGGGCGTGAATATGTGTGATTTTTTCGTTTAAAGCAAGGAATTTGTTTTTCAAATCATCAAAAGAAACTTTCACGCTGCCATCTTGTTCTTTTTGTAAAGAATTCACAAAAGCGACATTGTTTTGATTGATATTATTAAGCAAATCGATGAGCTGGTTAAGCTTTTGGAGATTTTGATCAAAAAAATTAAGGTTTTGTTGCACGAAGATTAAATCCGTGCTGATTCTTTTATTGACCATTTCTAAAAGTTCATTTTTAAAAGTATCGCTTTTGTCCTGATCAAGAGCAAGGATATATGGCTTTTCTTTAAGTTTTTGTTCAAATTCAGCAATCTTATCACTATGAAGCAAAGAAGGACGCAAGCACAAAGCAATGAGCTTGGCAAATCTATCATATGATCGAGCCTTAAGTTGAAAAAGAAGTTTTTTAATGATAAGAGTAAAATCATCATTTTTGATACCATATTTTTTAAGTTCTTCTTCAAGTTCGTGATCTTCATAATCTTGCTGCCATTGCTGCCATTTTTTTTCAAGCAAATAAATACTTTCAAGATCCATTGCTTTTGAAATTCGAGCCAAAGTCATAGAAGCTATATCTTTAACCTTTTTATCTTTACTTGCAAGCAAGCTTTTCATAATGATATTTAAAAACTCAAAAAGCTGAGGGGATTTTTCTTTGTTTTGGCGATTAATCTTTGAGATGAGAAAAAAAAGCAATTCATCAATGTTCTTAATATTTTTAAGCTGGATATCATTTTGATGTGCTGGGATTAACAAAGCTTTAAATTTTTCTACCTTTTCTTTGGTGCCTCCACTCACACCACGTTTTGAAGAAAGCTCTTCAAAAACTTCAGTATAATTTTCTGGCGTAGGTTTTAAGCCTCGTTGCCCGAGCAAGAGCAAGGTTTGCTTTGCAAGCTCGTTGATATTAGTCATTGTGCTGTCCTTTAATCGCAACTATAGAGACAAACTCATCAAATGCCTCGCTTGAAGCAAAACGCATCGCATCAAGCCTTGCTGTATCACTGATAACACTATTTGGCGAGATAGCAAAATCATAACTCCCCTGCGTTTTGATAAGCTCTTCTTTACCATCTTTAAACACAACATTAAATTCAAGATTAAGCTTTGCTTTATATGCGATAACATAGCCATTTTCATCATAGATTATTGGAGTGAAGTCAAGATTTCCTACTCTTACATTGATGCTTTCATCAGCTTCTTCTTTAAGGGCTGGGCTTTTGCCAAGCTTATTGATAATCACTTCTCTTAAGGTATCAACGACAAAAACGCTATTTTGTGGGTCTTGTGGCGAAATTTCAACGCTAACATACACCTTATCACTAAAAACTTTTTGAGCGACTTTACTTGTTGGCACATAACCACACGCAATAAACAAAAAGCTTATACCCAAAGCAAATAAAGTTTTTATCATTTTATAACCAAATTCACAAGCTTCTTATCAATATAAATTTCTTTGATAAGCTCTTTACCCTCAAGCCATTTTGCCACGCTTTCTTTAGCCTTACTTATAATCTCATCTTTGCTTAAATTTGCTTCTATTTCAAGCTCAGCTCGCTTTTTGCCATTCACACTTACGCCTATATTAAAGCTATCTTTAACAAAAACTTCACTTAAAAGCTCAAGTTTTTTAAAATTTTTACACTCAAAAAGCTCATTTGAAAGCTCGCTTGCTAGGTGAGGAATGATAGGCTCAAGTACATTTAAAAGTATATAAAAGCCTTCAAGCTCTAAATTTTCATTCTTTGCTACACTTAAAGCATTTAAGGCTTCCATACAAGCTGCGATTAGGGTATTAAAAGCAAAATTGCTCTCATATAATTCATTTGATTTTTTCAAAGCCTCATAAACTTTAAGCCTTGCAAGTTTTTCATCCTTGTTTAAGGCATTTTGATCTATAGCTTTTAAGCTTTTGCCTTTAAGCTTTAAGGCTCTTTCATATAGCCTTGCTAAAAAGCGATATGCTCCATCAACAGCATCAGCATTCCATTCAAGCTCTTTTGCTGGTGGGGCTGCAAAAAGTATAAAAAGTCTTGCTGTATCGGCTCCATATTTGTTAATAATCTCATCTGGATCAATGACATTGCCTTTTGACTTACTCATTTTGGCTCCATCTTTAAGCACCATTCCTTGCGTTAAAAGACGTACAAAAGGCTCATTAGCTCTTAAATACCCCAAATCCCTTAAAGCCTTTTGGAAAAAACGAGCATACAGCAAATGCAAGATAGCATGCTCTATACCGCCTATGTATTGATCCACTCCAAGCCAATAATCCGTGCTTTTTTCATCAAGTGCCTTTTCTTGCCAAGTTTTTTCATCACTTGCAAAACGCGCATAATACCAAGAACTTTCAAAAAAAGTATCTAAAGTATCACATTCTCTTTGAGCTTCAAGCCCACATTTTGGGCATTTACAATGCTTCCAAGTGGGGTGCTTTTCTAAAGGATTGCCCTCTCCTGTGATACTTACATCATCTGGCAGGGTTATAGGTAAGCTCTCAAGCCTTTCACTGACTAAACCACAGCTTTTACAATGCACCATAGGTATAGGACAACCCCAATACCTCTGCCTTGAAACGCCCCAATCACGAATTTTAAAATTAGTAATTGTTTTGCCTATGCCAAGTTGCTCAAATTTCTTCGCTATTTTTACTCTTGCTTCATTGCATTCTAAGCCTTCAAATTCGCCACTATTAATAAGCTTGCCTTTTTTATCTGTATAAGCCTTGCTTGGATCGTAATTTTCATCATCAATGACTTGCTTTATACTTAAATCATATTTCTTAGCAAATTCAAAGTCCCTTTCATCATGAGCTGGCACAGCCATAACTGCCCCACTACCATAATCAGCCAAAACAAAATTTGCTACCCAAACTGGAATTTTTACTCCTGTTAAAGGATGAAGGGCGTAAAGCCCTAAAAAATAGCCTTCTTTGTCATTCATCTGCCTTTCTCTTGGGCTTTGATTTTGTATGGCTTTAATCTTTTGTGTTGTATGTTCATCAAGTAAGTTTTTTTCAAGCAAAGCATTTACTATGCTATGTTCTGGAGCTAAAGCCACATAAGAAACGCCAAAAAGTGTGTCAGCCCTTGTTGTAAAGACCTCAAAAGAAGAAGCTTCAGCCTTTAAAGCACTTTCATCATCAAGTTTAAAAGCAAACTCAAGCCCATAACTCTTGCCTATCCAATTTTCTTGCATGGTTAAAACCTGAGGACTCCACTTACCCTCAAGTTCCTTAAGTCCAGCTAAAAGCTCATCTGCATAAGCAGTGATTTTTACGTAGTATCCAGGCATCTTTTTTTGGATAACCTCATGCCCACAACGCCAGCATTTTCCATCCTCAACCTGTTCATTTGCAAGCACAGTTTTATCATGATCACACCAATTCACAAGGGCATCTTTTGTGTAAATAAGCCCCTTTTCAAACATTTTGATAAAAAATTCTTGCTCAAATTTGGTATAAAGAGGATCAGAAGTTGCTAGCATACGTTTTCTTGAAAAAGAAAAGCCCAAAGAAAAAAGCTCTTTTTGCATATAAGCTATATTTTCATAAGTCCAAGTTTTAGGGTGAATTTTATGTTTTATAGCAGCATTTTCAGCAGGCATACCAAAGCTATCAAAGCCTATGGGGTGAAGCACATTAAAGCCCATTTTTCTATAGTGTCTTGCAAGCGCATCGCCTATGGTATAATTTCTTACATGCCCCATATGTATGCGTCCGCTTGGATAAGGAAACATAGATAAGATATATTTTTTAGCTAGGCTTAAATCATCTTTTGGCTCAAAAGCCTCACTTTCTTGCCAAAATTGCTGCCATTTTTTTTCTATCACACTTGCTTCATATGCCATTATTTTTTCTCTCCTTAAACACTGCCTTTTTCATACATGGCACGCATTTTTTCTTTTTCTTGTTTTTTCTTAAGTTTATCTAGTTCTTTTTGTCTATACGCATTAACACTAAATTTAAACCAAAGCAAAGCCGGACTTGCCACAAAAATGGAGCTTAAAGTCCCTGCTACAAGCCCTACAATGAGTGCAAGTGAAAAGCCTTCTATCATAGAACCACCAAAAAAGTATAAGATCACAACTGTAGCTAAGGTAAGCCCTGAAGTAAGCACAGTCCTTGAAAGCGTGGCTGAAACACTTTCATTGATAATAGGAGCTAGCTCGTTTTTCTTGCTTGTTTTTATGCCCTCTCTTATACGATCAAAAATGATAATAGTATCATTTAAAGAGTATCCAAGCACGGTTAAAACAGCGGCTAGGGTATCTAAGTTTACATCTATCTTAAATAAAGAAATAGCCCCTAAAGTGATGATAACATCATGCACCTCAGTAATGATAGCTGCCATAGCAAAACGCCATTCAAAACGAAAAGCTAAATAAATCAAAATCGCAAGCAAGGACACGCTTACTGCCATAATGCCTTTATTTCTCAGCTCATCGCCCACTTTTGGACCCACTACATCAACGCGTCTGATCTCAAAAGAGCCTGTATCTTTTAAAAGGTTTGTAATTTGTGAATTTAAATCAGTTTTTACATCTTCATGTGAGCCTAAAAAACGTATAGTTACCTCATCGTCAGAGCCAAATTCAGTTACACTTAGGTTTTGAAAATCTCCACCGGCCTCAAGTTTAGCCCTAATATCTGCAATGGGCGCTTTTTGTTCGTATTTAAGCTGTATGAGTGTGCCCCCACTAAAATCAATGCCATATTGTAAGCCTCTATCAAATAAAAGCCAAAGTGAGCCAAGCACCAAAAAACCAGATAAAAAATAAGCACCAAAGCGCATACGCATAAAATCATAAATTTTCTTTTCGCTAAAAAACTGCATTATTTTTTTCTCCTATATCCAAACCAAAGCCTTGTATTATTGCTTTTTTCCATTTGTTTCATAAACAAATCAAACATACCATGCGTGCCAATGATAGCTGTAATCATACTGACTAAAATACCTATACCAGTAGTTACAGCAAAGCCTTTAACCGGACCAGTGCCATAAGCGTATAAAGCAATTGAAGTAACTAAAGAAGTGATATTTGAGTCCATGATCGCACTCATAGCGTGTTTATACCCATCTTCTACACTTTTTTTGATACTTGCTCCCTCACGCAAAAGCTCTCGTATGCGTTCATTGATAATCACATTTGCATCAACTGCCATACCCACAGTTAAAACCAATCCAGCCATACCAGGCAGGGTTAAAGTCGCTCCAAAAATCGCCATCACAGCCACAACCACAAGTATATTAGCAATCAAAGCAATATTTGCAAAAACTCCAGCTATACCATAATACGCCATCATAAATACCACTATAGCAATACTTGCACCGATTAAAGCTATCATTGACATTTGTATGCTATCACTTCCTAAAGATGGACCTATACTTCTTTGTTCTAAAACCTTAACAGGAGCAAGCAAAGCCCCACTTCTTAAAGCCACAGCCACATCTCTAGCCTCTTCTTGAGTGAAATTTCCGCTAATTTGCCCGCTCCCTCCGCCTATACGCTCATTAATCACAGGGGCTGAATACACTTTATTATCAAGCACTATAGCAAGACGTTTTCCAACACTTTTTTCAGTATAATCAGCAAAGATTCTCGCTCCTTGTGAATTTAAGGTAAAATTAATAATAGGAGCATTTGAATCTTGAGAAAAGCCTACCCTTGCATCAGTTAAGGTTGATCCATCAAGCACAGGGATAGCTTTTAAGGCGTATTTAATATTTTCATTTTTAGCATCAGCTAGGACAATATCACCATAACTTGCCGCTTCATTTTCGCTCAAAAGATGAGCTTGGGGCATTCTTGCATCATCTACTTCCATGAGTTGTAAATGAGCTGCTGTGGTGATTCGCTCTTTTGCTCTTTGTTCATCCTCGCTTGTCTTAATGCCAGCAAGTTCAACTAAAATCTGATCCTCGCCTTGCTTAGCAACGGTTGGTTCAGCCAAACCAAACTCATCAAGGCGGTTTCGTATGGTTTCAACTGCTTGAAGCAAAGCATAATCAAGGGTTGATTGAATTTCTTCAGCACTTAAGCTTAAGGTGTAGTGCATATTTGCAAAGCTTACATTTAAGCCAGCAATATCCTTTAAAATCGCATCAATTTTAGCCACATCGCCTTCATCATAAAGCTTAAACTCGATACTGGTATCATTTATTTTTATATCATCACTAATGATATTTTGTTTGTTAATCTCATAACTTAAAGCCGAAGCTATACTTTTAATCTTTGATTTTACGGCTTCTTCACTATCCACGCCCAAAAGCAAATAAAGTCCGCCTTGCAAATCAAGCCCTAAATTGATCTTTGCTCCCTTTTGACTTTGCAAAAAAGAAGGCAAGGAAAACGCTATACCAAAAAGCAATACTGCTACAAAAATAAAAAGCTTATAATTGACTTTTGAATTAGACATCAATTTTCTTTGCTATAAATTCTTTTGAAATTTTTGCAATAGTGTTCTCATCATTAAGCTTAACTTTGATAAAATCATCTTCTGGTTTTATCACTTCGCAGATCAAGCCACCATTTGTGATGATTTTATCGCCTTTAGCAAGCTCTGAAATCATTTGTTTATGGGCTTTTGCTTGTTTTTGCTGAGGGCGGATAACCAAAAAATAAAAAATCGCAAAAAGCACGAGTAGAGGTAACAATGAAGTTAGCAAAGAGTTTTGTTCCATATTATTTTCCTTTTGTGAAAAAATTAAATCCTAATTCTAGCATTTTAAAAATAATAAAATCCTTTTTTATTGCAATTTTACTTTCAAATTCAATCTACTTATCTTTTTTTGAAAGCTTGGCTCTTGAAATTTTTTCTCCATTTTTGGCTATTTATGGACTTGTTTTGCTTTTGCGATCTGATAAAATTGGCTATTTTTGGGCTGGATTTTTTCTTGGAATTTTATGGTTTTTTTGGCTTTCTTTTTCTTCTATTTATTTTGGACTAAGTTATTTAATCCCTTTTGAAATTCTTGGTATTGGCTTGTTTTATGGGATTTTGTTTCGAATTTGTTTTATACTTAAATTTGACTTTTTGAGGTTGTGTGGGGTATTTTTAATCAGCTTTATCCACCCTTTAGGCTTTGACTGGCTGAATTGGGGCGTTTTAAGCGTATATGGTTTTTTTGAAAGCTCGACAAAAGGCGTAATTTGTATGTTTTTAATCGCGTATTTTTACTATGAAAGATACATTTCAAGGTATTACAAAATCGCCATTATTTTAGCTTTATTTTTTATAGGTATGCAGTATAAGGATACTGAATTTAAAAGCTTAAATACAAATATTGCTTTGATACAAACACATATCTCTCAAGATCAAAAATACCTCAGCGAAAATCAAGCCAATGAAGCAGAAAGACTCATCAATGAAATATTTCAGGCTATAGAAGCTAAAAAAGAAGTCGTTGTTTTGCCAGAAAGTGCTTTTGCTTTTGAGCTTAAGCAGGCTTTTTCAGGGCTTTATTATGAGCTTTTAAAAGAATTATCTAAAGATATTGTTATCATTGCAGGAGCCTTTAATGAAGAAAATAAAGGCTTTTATAATAGCACCTATGTTTTTCAAAATGGCGAGGTAAAAATCCTTAACAAGCATTATCTTGTACCTTTTGGCGAAGAATTACCTATCTTTAAAGAATTTGTGCGAACATATCTTTTGCCAGATATGGGCGAGTTTTCAAGAGGCGAAAAGCTTAATCACTATGAACTTTTTGGAGAAAAAATCACAAATGCGATTTGTTATGAAGCCACAAAAGAAGCCTTATACAAAGAAAGTAAGATCATCATCGCCATATCAAACAACGCTTGGTTTGATGGCTTTATAGAACCAAGCTTGCAAAGACTTTTAATCAAATTTTATGCAAGCAAATACGGCGTAAGCGTATATCATGCAACAAATGGAGAAATTACAACCATCATCACACCAAAAAAATCGCTTTTTGCCTATCTTAAAAATGAGCTTTTTGCGTATTTTGATCAGTTTAAAAATATAGAAAAAGTAAAAAATAAAACAACCAAAGATGAAAATTCAAGCAAAAAAGAACCCGCAAAAGACAATGTGCTTGATGATAACAACTTAACTCAAGATAATAATCTTAGCCAAACGCAAGAATAAGTCGATGTATCAATTTTTATCATTGAGCTTAAGTCGTTTTAAACTTTGATCCCTAAAATCAAACTTAAGCTTTTTGTTTGCCAAGCTCTTTTAAAAACTCTTCTAAATTGTATTTTGCCCTATAATCCTCGCTTAAAAGATGAATGAGTATATCGCCTAAATCAAGCACACTCCAATCCTCAGAGCTTTCTATACCCAAAAACTGCTCCCCTTTTTCTTTAAGCTTTATTTTAAGCTCATCGATGAGTGAAAGGGCATGCCTTTGCCCTAAAGTGCTTGCAAGCACCACAAAGCTTACAAAATAATCCTTATCTCGCATATCAAAAACTTCGATTTGCTCGGCTTTTTTATCATCTAAAATATCCGTAATAGCTTTGATTCTTTCTTGCATTTTTATCCTTTGAGTTTTACTTATAAATTTAGCATAATATTCTTTAACTTCATCTTTTATGCTCTCACAAACCTCGCTGACATCTAAAGTATCGCGGATAAATGATGAGGCTATATCAAAATCAATGTCAAGCTTTTTAAATTCCTTTGGTATGGTAATTTTAAGCCTACTTGCAACGACAAATTCAACCATTTTATTTAAGGTATCAAATTCATGCCAAGAGTGCAAACTCGCTAAATGATCAGCCCCTATGATAAGATAAATTTTACTTGGCTTAAAACGTTTTTGAAGGTATAAAACGCTTTCTATGCTCGGCACAGGTCTTTCTTGCTTGATCTCAAAATCACAAATTTCAACCTTTTCTAAGTTTCCCCATAGTTTTTTCGCCCATAAAAATCTTTGCTCTTTACTTGCCACAAAGCCTTGTTTAAAGGGGTTTATAAAGGTTGGCATAATGATAAGCTTATCTATATCAAGTGTGTTTAAAGCTGCTTTTACCACAGCATCGTGTCCTAAGTGTGGCGGATCAAAACTTCCGCCAAAAAATGCAATTTTCATTAAACTTTTAACCTTTTTTTTGTAGAATTCTAGCATTTTATTTTGCAAAAGGAAATTAAATGGCGATTAAAATTGCGATAAATGGCTTTGGGCGTATTGGAAGGTGTGTTGCGCGTATCGCGTTAAAACGCGATGATGTGGAGCTTGTAGCGATTAATGATACTTCTGATTTGGAGATCACAAAATACCTTTTTAAATATGACAGCGTGCATAGAACCTATGAAGGCGAAGTTTCAAGCCAAGATGATATGCTTATCATTGATGGCAAAAAAATTAAAGTCTTTAAAAGTCGTGATATCAAAGAACTTGACTTTGCAAAATACGGCGCTGATGTCGTGCTTGAATGCACAGGAGCGCATTTAACTCAAGAAAAATGCCAAGCTTTTTTAGAGCAAGGCATACAAAAAGTGATTATGTCAGCCCCTGCAAAAGATGATACTCCTACTTTTGTAATGGGTGTAAATTCTCATCTTTATAAAGGCGAAAAGATTATCTCAAATGCAAGCTGCACCACTAACTGCTTAGGTCCAGTATGTAGGGTCTTGCAAGATGAATTTGGCATAGAAAAAGGACTGATGACAACCATACATGCTTATACAAACGGACAAAGTATCATCGATGCAAAGACAAAGGATAAAAGAAGAAGCAGAGCAGCAGCGCAAAACATTATCCCAACTTCAACAGGAGCAGCAAAGGCTATGAAGCTTATTATGCCAGAACTTGATGGGCGTTTGCACGGACAAAGTATGCGTGTGCCAGTGATTGATGTTTCAAGTGTGGATTTAACCGCGCAATTAGCTAAAAAAACAAGCAAAGAAGAGCTAAATAACGCCTTTAAAAAGGCTGCGACTTCAAATTTAAAAGGCTTTTTGGCTGTTGATGAAGATGAGAGGGTTTCAAGTGATTTTATAGGCTCAAGTTATGGAGCAATAGTAGCTGCTGATCTTACTCAAGTCATACAAGATGATTTTGTGAAAATCGTAGCTTGGTATGATAATGAATGGGGCTATTCAAGTCGTTTGCTTGATATGGCTGTGTTGGTAATGAAAGGCTAAGAATGCAAAGTGCTGATATAATTTCTGTTAAAGAACTTGATTTAAGTGGCAAGAGAGTGTTTATAAGATGCGATTTTAATGTCCCTCAAGATGAGTTTTTAAATATCACTGATGATAGACGCATTCGTTCAGCTATCCCTACGATAAGGTATTGTTTAGATAATGGTTGTAGCGTGATTTTAGCTTCTCATCTAGGGCGTCCAAAAGAAATCAGCACAAAGTATTCGCTTGATCCTGTAGCAAAGAGGCTTGGTAGGCTTTTAAATAAAGAAGTCATCATGGCAAAAGATATTATCGGAGAGGATGCCAAAAGCAAAGCAGCTAATTTAGCAGCTGGTGAAATTTTAATGCTTGAAAATTTGCGTTTTGAAAAGGGTGAAACTAAAAATGATGAAAATCTAGCCAAAGAGCTAGCCAGCATGGCTGATGTGTATGTCAATGATGCCTTTGGGGTGTGTCACAGAGCACATGCCAGTGTTGAAGCGATTACAAATTTCTTTGATGACGAGCATAAGGGTGCAGGCTTTTTGCTCTTAAAAGAGATCAATTTTGCAAACAACCTCTTAAAACACCCAGCCCGCCCTTTTGTAGCTGTGGTAGGTGGCTCAAAAGTAAGTGGCAAGCTTCAAGCCTTAAGAAATCTTATCAACAAAGTCGATAAACTCATCATCGGCGGAGGTATGGCTTTTACTTTCTTAAAAGCTCTTGATTTTGATATAGGCAATTCACTCTTAGAAGAAGAACTTATCGATGAAGCAAAGGCGATCTTAGCAAGAGGTAAAGAACTTGGTGTTAAAATTTACTTACCTGTTGATGTGGCTGTGGCACAACTTTGTTCGAGTGAAGCAAGTATGAGTTATGTGCCAACTCAAGAAATCCCAAGTGGTTTTATGGGGCTTGATATAGGACCAGCCAGTGGCAAGCTCTTTCGCGAGGCTTTAGAAGATGCACAAACTATATGGTGGAATGGACCTATGGGCGTTTTTGAGATTGATAAATTCGCCAAAGGCTCGCTTAAAATGGCACATTTTATAGGCGATAGCCACGCTACTACTATCATCGGCGGAGGCGATACAGCTGATGTTGTGGCGCGATCAGGTGAAGCTGATGAGATGACTTTTATCTCCACAGGTGGAGGAGCAAGCCTTGAACTTATCGAAGGCAAAGAACTTCCCGGAGTTAAGCCTTTACGCGTTAAAGAAGGCGAATTATGATATATGCGGCGAATTTAAAGTGCCATCATTCAAGAGCTTCTTTTGCTTTGTATGCTCAAAAGCTTGATGAAGCTTTAAAAATACATAAAAAAGATGAGATTTTTGTCTTTCCGCCAAGCTCGTGTTTTCATGCAAATATCAAGCATTTTACTCAAGGAGCACAGAACTTTTATCCTTGCGTGCAAGGAGCATTTACCGGCGAGATAGGCAAAGAACAGCTTGATGAATTTGGCATAAACTCTGTTTTAATAGGACATTCAGAGCGAAGAACCTTAGGCGATAATGAAAGTCTCATCAAAGCTAAATTTGACTTTGCAAAAGAGCATGCTTATACGATCATCTTTTGCATAGGAGAGGATTTAGCATGCAAAAAAGCTGACAAAACGAAGGATTTTTTACACAAGCAGCTTGAAAATATAGATTTAAATTATAAAAAACTCATCATCGCTTATGAACCAATCTACTCCATAGGCACAGGGGTAAGTGCTGAATTTAAAGATATAGAAGAAGTTTTACTTTTTTTAAGTGGCTTAAGTAAAGCAAAACTTTTGTATGGCGGAAGTGTCAATGAAGAAAATATCAAAGCTATTTTAGATATAAAGCATTGCAACGGAGTTTTAATAGGCTCAGCAAGCTTAAAAGTAGAAAATTTCATCTCTCTTATAAAAGGATAAACAATGTTAATGAAGGGCAAAAAAGGACTTATAGTTGGTGTAGCCAATAACAAATCAATCGCTTATGGTATAGCTAAAGCGTGTGCGGCTCAAGGAGCAGAGCTGGCTTTTACTTACTTAAACGAAGCCTTACAAAAACGTGTCGAACCCATCGCAGCTGAGTTTAACTCAAAGGCTGTGTATGAACTTGATGTGAATAACGAGGAGCATTTAAACGCTCTTGCAAGCAAGGTAGAAAAAGACTTTGGTAAGCTGGATTTTGTAGTGCATGCTGTAGCTTATGCTCCAAAAGAGGCTTTAGAAGGCGCTTTTATCAACACCACAAAAGAAGCTTTTAATATAGCTCTTGGCACTTCAGCTTACTCTTTAGTAGCTTTAACGCGCGCGGTGCTTCCTATCTTAAATGATAATGCTTCAGTGCTAACTCTTAGCTATCTTGGTGGGGTAAAATATGTGCCACATTATAATGTCATGGGTGTAGCTAAGGCTGCTCTTGAAAGCTCTGTGCGTTATCTTGCAAGGGATTTAGGTGTAAGGGGCATAAGGGTAAATGCTATCTCAGCAGGACCTATTAAAACCCTTGCAGCAAGCGGGATAGGCGATTTTAGAATGATCTTAAAATACAATGAAATCAACGCTCCATTAAAGAAAAATGTAAGCACTGAAGAGGTGGGAAATTCAGCTATGTATTTGCTTAGTGATTTAGCAAGCGGGGTAAGTGGGGAAATTCACTATGTTGATGCGGGCTATAATATCATGGGAATGGGCGATGTGTGCGAAGATGAAGAAGGCAAAACCATACTTTGCTGGGATAAGGAAAAATAATAACAATGTTTAATGGGCTTATAAGAGAAATTGCTGAGGTTAAAGCTTATAAGAACAATATCTTAAGCCTTAAAGCCTCTTATAAACCCGAACTTGGCGATAGTATAGCTGTAAATGGAGCATGTTTAAGCGTCATTAAACTAGCACAAGATGGCTTTGATGTCGAGCTTTCAAAGGAAAGTAGAAGCCACCTTGCCCTTGAAAACTACAAAGACAAAGTGCATATAGAACCAGCTCTAAGGCTTAGCGATAGGATAGATGGACACTTAATGCAAGGGCATATCGATTTTATCGCCACCTTAGAAAAAATCGAAAAAATCGAAAATGGAGTGGATTTTTATCTTAAACTTCCAACCAAAGCCATGCCCTTAATGAGCGAAAAAGGCAGCATAGGCGTTGATGGCGTAAGTCTTACCATCAATGAAGTTTTTACAAATTCCATACGCTTAACCATTATCCCTATAAGCTTTAAAGAAACTTTATTTCACAGCTATAAAATAGGACGCAAGATCAATATAGAAAGTGATTTGCTCGCTCGTTATGCTTTAAGATGGCTTGAGTGTAAAAATGCAAAAACAGATCAAAAGGAACTTTCTTGGGAACACATAGATCGGATTTCTTTTCTTTACTAGATAATGAAAAAGCTGGGGCTTTTATGGCTTATAATGCTGATTTTATGGGTTTTAGAGCTCAAATTTTAAATAAAAATATTTTCGCACATCACGCACCAACTATAAAAAAATGTGTTTTTATGGAACAAGTGCATTCAAACAAGGTTGAACTTTTTGATGAAAATAAAAGTATTTATACTTGCGATGGTTTAATCACAGATAAAAAAAATATCGCCCTTTGCGTTTTAAGTGCGGATTGTTTGCCTTTGCTTTTATGGCATGAAAAAGGCTATATAGGTGCTTTACATTCTGGACGAAAGGGCTGTTTTTCAAATATCTTAAATGAAGCCATACAAAAGATGAGAGCAAGCTTTGACGCAAATTTAGATTTAGCGCAAATGCACCTTTTTATCGGTGCATCAATTTGCAAGCAAAACTATGAAATAAATGGCGAGGTTTTAGCCGATGCTAAGGCTCATTTCAAAGACTTTGTAGATGAAAATAAGCTTGATTTAAAAGCCTTAGTTAAAGCCCAAGCCAAAAAACTTCATATCGCTCATATTTATGATAGTGAAATTTGTAGCTTTGAAGACAAACGCTTTTTTTCTTACCGACGCGATAAGAGCGAGCAACGTTTTGTAAGCGTAATTTATCTTAAGTGAGTAAAAAATGTATATGCAAAATAAAAACTTAAGGGTGCTTAAGATCATTCAAAAAGCAAGGGAGTTTTCAGACTTTGAGCTTTCAAATGAACAACTTGTCAGTGATTTAATCAAGACTGAGTTAGCAACTTTAAACATAGAGCAAAAAGAGCAAATCGCTTCTTTTTTAAATGAGCTCATAGAAAGCAAAAACAAAGCTTTACTCAGTAACAAATAAACTTAGCTCAAGACAATTTTACGCAAGAAAACAAAGCTCACCAGCTCAGCACAAATTCCGTGCCCTCGCGCAGCTTTGAATTGCATTTTATGGTGATTTTATACTCCTTGCAAATATCTTGCACAAGGCTTAAGCCTATGCCAAAACCGCCTTGATCTTTGTTAAAACGAGCATAACGATCAAAAATCTTTTTCACATTCTCTTCATCAATCCCACACCCACTATCTTTGATTGAAAGGGTATTGTCTTTGAGTTTTACTTGTATAAAGCCGCCTTTTTTATTGTATTTAATAGCATTGTTTAAAAGATTATCAAACATTTTATTGATCTTGCTTTTACTCGCCACTAAAAAGTTGTTTGCTTCAAGATCTACACTTAAATCCAACTTTTTTTGCTCAAAAAAGAGCTTAAAATACTCAAGCCTTTCACTTACAAGCTCTTTCATATCAATCTTTTCTTCTTCATTTGAAATCGTATCTGGAAAAGTATAAAAAATCAAATCCGAATACGTCTGGCTTAAGGTTTTTGCAGCAAGTTTCATACGTTTAAACTTAACCTCATCAAGGACATTTTTTTGCTGTTCAAGCCTTTCGATACTAAGTAAAATCACGCTTAAAGGTGTATTAATCTCATGCGTAAAGTCTTTAATAAAGCTGTTTAAGGTTTTAATCTTATTTTCAAGCGGTTTTATAGCAATTTTTACCAAAAAATAAGAAACTAAAGCGATAAGTAAAAAAGAAAACAAAGCACCTGCAAGAACTTTTGATCTAATAAGCACCAAATCCTCCCCCACATCCTCACCCACGATAAAAGTCCTCAAAGCCCCATCTTGTATGCTCTCTCGCTCAAAATCTTCTTTTCTATCATCGCCTTTTTGAAGATAATAACTCGTTGAATCCATAGCGGCTATATAAAAGGCTTTGTTTTTATAAATTCCTCTTGTGCGAACGCTTACATTAAGATCTTTTGGCGTAAAATCCAAACTTGAGCAAAGAATTTGCTTTTCATCAAGTATAGCAAATTTAAGACTTGAAACACTGCTTATATCTTTGCATGCTTGAGTAATTGGGGTGTATTTGGAGTTTATCACGCTTAAAACTATAGTTCTGTGAGCATCTTTTAAGCCTGAAGTTTTTACATTAACAAGTTCTTCATAAAGCTTTTGATACCACAAAACAAAAAAGATAAGCAAGAAAATGCCTGTTGTTACAAGATAAAGGCTAAGAATTGATCTAATTACCCATTTAGCCTCTGTCATAGCAATATCCTCTGCCGCGTTGGTTGATGATAGAATCCTTACCAAGAATTTTTCTTAAATTTTTCACATAAGCTCTTAAACTCAGCTCGCTTGGCTCTTCATCATAATCCCAAAGCTCTTCAAAAATCTGCTCCACACTCACAAAGCGATTTTTGTGCTTTAAAAGCAAAGACAAAAGCTTGATTTCCTTACTTGGTAGAGTAAGGGCTTTATCATCTTTGTATAAAATTTGAGAAGAAAGAGAGAATTTGTAATTATCACCCAAATCCTCATAATTTTCATTTTTATGAGCAAAAGAACGTTTTAATATACTTTCAACACGTAAAGCAAGTTCAACAAGCTCAAAAGGCTTTTTAATATAATCATCACAACCTGCATCAAAGCCTTCTTTTAAATCACTAGCCGTATTTAAAGAAGTAAGAAAAATGGCTGGCGTGTTTTTGCCTGCTTGTCTGAGTTCTTTAAGCAAAGAAAAACCATCGCCCAAAGGCACTTTAACATCTAAAATCCACAGATCAAAATGTTTTTCATAGGCAAGATTTAAAGCCGCTTCAGCATCATTTACCAAGCTTACTTCATACCCCTCATCAATAAGAAATTCCTCAACAAGCTCACTCAGATTAATATCATCTTCAAGTAAAAGAATCTTCGCTGCCATTTCTTTACCTTTGTTTATTTTTAAAACATTAAATTTTTATTATATTTTATCGCATAAAAATTAATTTTTATGCTATTTTGTGCTATAATGAAAGGAAAAATTCATACTTTAAGGACAATATTATGCTCCCAAGGTGGGATAATTCTTACAGCGTATATAACGCTAAAGTCGATGAGCAGCACAAAAAGCTTTTCGAGCTTGCAGCTGAAGTTGAGCGAATCTCAGATAGACCTGTAAGCAAAGCAGAGGTGAAAGACTTACTAGCTGGCTTTTTTAACTATATGAAAGAACATTTTCACGATGAAGAAAAATACATGCAAACTATAGGTTTTCCAGACCTTGAACCTCATAAAAAAATTCACAAAGATATCATTCAAATGATGATTGATCTCATCAAAGATATTCGTAGCACAAATGATTTAAAAGAAAAACTCTATGTAGCAGCTAAAAAATGGCTTTTAGAGCATATTTTGTTTGAAGATATGAAAGTCGCCGAATACAGAAAATCCCTTCTTTCTTCAGAAGATGGCAGTGATGTTAGCTTTGAAGCAAATGATGAGGATGATAGCGATACACAAGTGCATAGTTATTTTTATACCTGTGCTTGTGAAGGAAAAATTCACGATGTGCCTTTTAGCATTCATCAAAAAATCCAAAAAAATAAAAAGAAATTCAACTGCAAAACCTGCAAACAAGCAATCAAATTTTACAAAACCACTTAAAGGAAAACAATGAAAAAAAAAGAAGTTAAAGCGTGTTATTTTAGACTACCAGCAAAATTAAAACAAAGACTTGATGATCTTAGCAAAAAAACGCAAAATCCCAAGTCAAAACTTATCGTAGAAGCTCTTGAAGCTTATCTTGAAAACTATGATAATGATGGAGAAGATTTTTCATTTGCCATTGATGCTTTAGAAGAACTAAAAGATGGAAACTACAACAAGGCAAGTAAGAAAATCGATAAAGCAGTAAAAAAACTACAAAAATAATCAAGCCTCTTCATCGCACTGATCGCACACTCCTTTGGCGATCACGCTTTTAACTTTACCTTTGATTTTTGGCATTTGAAAATCCGTGATTTTATGACACACATCACAGACAAAATGAGCTTTTGCACCCAAAGCAAGCTCGTAAAAACTCTTTCTTTCAAGCGTACTTTTACTCACTATACCCTTTTCTTCAAAAAGCTGAATATTGCGGTAAAATGTGGTTTTGTTCGCCTCTAAATGAAAGTCATCAAAACTCAAAGGCTCATTGGCATTGGCTAAAATTTCAAGCATTTCAAGTCTTAAATCAGTAAGAGCGATCCCTTGTTCTCTAAGAAGTTCGACTGCGTTCATTATTTTGCTTTCTTTTATTAATTTTTGTATATATTTTAGCAAATTTTTAGCTAAAATTTGCTTTTTTGCAAATCAAATTTTATTTTGCAACTTTAATTTTTAAAAACAACTTATTTTTTAAGTTGCAACTAAGTTGCATTTGTTATAATTCGCTCAACTTTTTGCAAAAAGTATTCAAAAAAAGGAAATTTCAATGAAAAAAATTCTCACAAGCCTCATCTTTGCTTTGCCTCTTTTTGCAAAGCCAATTATTAGCGTTAGCATACCACCACAAAGCTATTTCGTGCAAAAAATAGCAGGAGATAGCGTAGAAATCAATGAAGTCATACCGCCAAATACAGACGAGCATAATTTTGACTTTAAACCCTCAACCATGCAAAAGCTTGAGCAAAGCGATATTTATTTTACCATAGGACTTGAGTTTGAAAAGCCTATGATATATAAATTTAAAGACACTTTTAAAAATCTTAAGATCATAGACACTAGAAAAGATATAAAGCCACTTTACACCACTTTTGAGCATGCTCATCATCAAGAAAGCGAGCATGAAACGCATTTTGAGCACAAGCACGCTCCAGCAGTGTTTAAAGATAGTGAGGTAAAAGATAGGAGCATGAATGATTATCAAGGCGAGTTTTACTCAGTGTATCCGCTCTTGCTTGATGATAGTTTAGATGAGGTGTTTTATCTTAAAGCACTAAACAACAAGCAAAGTAAAGATGAGATTAAAGCTTATTATAAAGAAGGCTATAAAAGCGATATTGATAAGATCATCATCGCTCAAAACACCATAACCTTTTATAAGAAAAATGAAGTTTTAAAAGGTACTTATGCGTATAAGGGCTTTGTAATTTTTACTTATGAAAGTGGCAAGAAAGGCGTGCGTTATCAGTTTGAAAATACTGATACAACAAGCAAAGCCCCTAAATTCGTGCAATTTAGTGATCATCAAATCAATCCAACAAAAAGCAATCATTTTCATATCTTTATGGGTGATTTAAGCTTTGAAGCACTTAACAAGGAAATGCATAACTGGCCTACTTTTTACTCAAGTTTGCTTTCTAAAGAACAAATCATAGAAGATCAAATCGCTCATATCGAGCTAGGAAATGATCCACATATCTGGCTTGATCCGCTTTTAGTAAAAACACAAGCGCGCACCATAGCGCAAGCTTTAAGTAAAGAGTATCCGCGCAACAAAGCCCTTTATGAAAAAAATCTAGCTCATTTTGAAAAAGAACTTGACGCCTTAGATAGCAAGATAAAAAGCCTTTTAAAGGATAAAAAAGGCAAGAAATTTATAGTCTATCATCCAAGCTGGGCGTATTTTGCAGCAAGGTATGATCTCGTGCAAGTGCCAGTTGAAATTGAAGGCAAAGAGCCAAAACTTAAAGACTTAAAAGCCTTAATAGAACTTGCTAAAAAAGAAAAGATACAAACTATCTTCGTGCAAAAGGGTTTTGCTCAAAACGTAGCAAGGCTTTTAGCTAAAGAATGCGGTGCTGATATAGCAGAGATCGATCACCTCTCAAGAGACTGGGAAAATGAGCTTTTAAACTCAGCTCAAAAACTTGGTGGCATTAAGTAAGAAGTATTGATGAAAAAAATTCTTTTATTTTGCATTTTATTTTTTTCAAGTGAGCTTTTAGCTTGTGCTTTATGTGCTGCTTATACGCCTAAAACACACATTAGCATTGAGTTTATACATGAAAATAGCACGCTAAAAGGAGCAAAACTTGTGTGGAGTTTTAGCAAGGAATTTAAAACCGTGCTTTTACAAAGCTATGATATGAATTATAATGAAAAATTTGACAAAAAAGAGCTTGAAATCATCGAAGCAGCAATGCTTGATTATCTTAAGCCGCGTCATTTTTTAACGCATATTAACACCTATGAAAATAATGCAAAAAAAGAATTACCCTTTCAAGCTAAGTCCTTAGGCTTTAGTGAAGAAAATGATGAGCTCATATATACATATGAGCTTGATTTTAAGCTCAAACTTGAGCCTTTGAGTGTTTTTTCTTTGCATACTGAAGATAAAGAAGGTTTTTTTGATCTTGCTTTTTTACCCTTTTCGCCCATAAAATTTGATGAAAATCTCATCTTGCAAGCCAATGAAAACACTAATGTGATCTTTTTTGAACTTACTTTTTTAAATGCCAAAACACAAAATCATCAAAAAACACTCAATTTAAGTGATGAAAAAGGCTTTTTAGACAGCTTATTACAAAAGGCTAGGGATTTAAATTTTACGCTTTTAAACTTCATCAAAGAAGGCATTAAAGAACAGCAAAGTATAACTAGTGTGCTCATTTTTATCCTGCTTTCATTTGGTTATGGCGTGTTTCACGCAGCTGCTCCAGGGCATTCTAAACTTTTGGCGAGTTCGTATTTTTTAAGCCATAAAAGCTCATATCTTAAAGCATTAAGCTTTGCTTTAAAAGTAGCACTCATTCATATCATCAGTGCTTTTTTGCTCGTAAGCATAGGGCTTTTTATACTCAAAACCTTTGTTACGCGTTTTGCAAGTGAGGCTAGCTTTATCATCACGCAATTTTCAAGTGTGTTAATCATTTTTATAGCCTTAGTTTTACTGAGTAAAAAAATCCTTCATTCAAAGCATGAAAAACACTGCTCTTGTGCAACTTGCACGCATTCAAATGCTAAATTAAGCGATTTTAGCGTCATTTTGGCTGCTTCTATTTTGCCTTGTCCTACTATGGTGCTTGTTTTTGTATTAGGCTTTGAATTTAGCTTTTTTTATGCCCTTATAAGTGCTGTTTTTATCGCACTTGGCATGGCTTTGGTTGTGTTTTTTGCCGCAGCTTTTGCTCATAAAATTCATCAAAAAACAAGCCATGAGACTCTAAGAAAAAGCCTTGAATACCTTGCTTTGATCGTTATGATCTTGCTTGGCTTTTTTATCTTTTTTAACGCAAAATCTGGAGTATTTTAATGAAACTTTTTGAACTTTCAAAGCTAAATTATGCTTATGATAAAGAAATGGTGCTTAAAGATATCAATTTAAGCTATGATACAAAGGACTTTTTGGCTATCATTGGACCAAATGGAGGCGGTAAATCAACGCTTATAAAGCTTATCTTAGGACTTTTACCCTGCACTAATTTTGAATTTAAGGCTGTAAAAACAAGTGAGATTGGCTATGTGCCTCAAAACACGCTCGTGAATGAAAATTTCAGCATAAATACACTTGAGCTTGTATTAATGGGACGCATCAATGAAAAAATCTTTGGTTTTTATAGCAAAAAAGATAGAGCCAAAGCCCTAGAAGCCCTTGAAAAAGTTGGTTTAAAAGAGTTTGCATATAAAAATATCAAAGATTTAAGCGGAGGACAAAGACAAAGAGCTTATATCGCAAGGGCTTTGATAAGTTCATGCAAGCTTTTAATCCTTGATGAACCAAGTGCTAGCCTTGATAGCAAAAGTGCTTTAAATATCTTTGAGCTTTTAAGTTCTTTGCACGAGCAAGGCATAGGCATTATCAGCATTTGCCATGATATTAATATAGTGCTAGCCTTTGCAAATAAAATCGCTTATCTTAACAAAGAACTTATCTTGCATGATAATGATAAACATAAAGCAAAGCTGCTTACTCATCTTAAAAGCCACCAGCATTTTTGTGCGGTAGAAATGAGCTTTGATGAATGTTTAAGTTGCGAGCATACGCATAAAAGGAGCGAAAATGTTTGATATGTTTGAATTTTCTTTTTTCCAAAATGCTCTTTTAGCCTCTGTTCTTATCAGTTTAGCCTGTGGGATAATTGGCTCTTTAGTGATGATAAATCGCCTTTTTTCAATGGCTGGAGGCATTACTCATGGAGCATTTGGGGGCATAGGTTTGGCGTTTTATTTTTCTTTGCCCTTGCTTTTATGCACCTCAGTTTTTACGCTTTTTTTAGCCTTAATCGTCGCTTTTTTATCCAAACGTTTTCCTCATAGAAGTGATAATTTCATCGCTGTTATTTGGGCATTTGGAATGGCTTTGGGCTTGATTTTGATTGATTTAAGTGCTGGATATAAGAGTGATTTAATGGCGTATTTATTTGGCTCGATTTTAGCCATTTCAAGTGCTGATTTATGGCTTATGTTTGGTGCTAATTGTCTTTTTATAGTGTTTGTACTTGCTTTTTATCGTCAATTTGTCGCCATAAG
Organism: Campylobacter sp. MIT 12-5580; assembly: GCF_005406235.1. Lineage (NCBI taxonomy): Bacteria > Pseudomonadati > Campylobacterota > Epsilonproteobacteria > Campylobacterales > Campylobacteraceae > Campylobacter > Campylobacter sp. MIT 12-5580. The sequence goes on along the minus strand of NZ_NXLK01000001.1, from coordinate 270,059 downwards.
TTTTGATCAAGAATTTGCCTTGCTTCGCGGTGTAAATACAAGCTTTTTTTATTATTTACTCATTTGTATGATCGCTTTTTGTATAGTCATTTGTATGCGTTGTGTGGGATTGATTTTAATCATTGCTTTGCTTAGCATTCCTTGTTTTATCGCTGAATATTTTACTCAAAAACTTTTAAAAATGATGGCTTTAGCTTCGCTTTTAAGCTTTATTTTTTGCTTTTTAGGGCTTGTTTTAAGTTTTGTGTTTAATCTTAGCAGCAGTGCAAGTATCATCATGATAGCCTGTCTAGCCTTTGTGCTTGTGTTTGCAGTAAAAAGAAGAAAAAGCTAAACGAGCAAAATATCAAAAATTTACTTCTTTTTCAACACAAAATTCAGGCAGTTTGTTAGATTTTATGATAAAATAAGGCTTTTAAAAACTAAGGTTAAAAAGCTATGCAAGAAAATTCTCGTTTAAAAATTGCGATTCAAAAATCAGGTCGCTTAAGCAAAAACTGCTTTGAGCTTTTAGAGCTCATCGGTGTTAAAGCTCATATCCACGAACAAAGCCTCATCGCTTTTGCGACAAATTTAGAGCTTGACATTTTACGCGTTAGAGATGATGATATACCAGGACTTATTTTTGATGGAGTGGTTGATCTTGGCATAATAGGGGAAAATGTGCTTGAAGAAAACGCCTTAGAGCGAGCTTTAGCTAAAGAAAGCTGTGAATACACCTTGCTTAAAAAGCTTGATTTTGGGCATTGTCGTTTATCTTTAGCCTTGCCTCAAGATAGCGAATATAAAGGCTTAAAAAGCTTTGAAAGCTTAAGGATAGCAAGTTCATATCCTCAGCTTTTAAAACGTTTTATGTATGAAAAAGGCATAAACTATAAGCACTGCACGCTCACAGGCTCAGTTGAAGTAGCCCCAAGGGCAAATTTAGCAGACGCAATTTGTGATCTAGTCTCAAGCGGGGCGACTTTACAGGCTAATGGACTTAAAGAAGTTGAGGTAATCTACACTTCAAAAGCGTGTTTGATCCAGAAAAAGGAAAGCTTAAGTGAGAAAAATCAAGCCCTAGTGGATAAGCTTTTACTACGAATTCAAGGTGTATTGCAAGCTAGAGAAAGCAAATACATCATGCTTCATGCTCCAAAAGATAAGCTTGAACGCATCATCTCTTTGCTTCCGGGCATTGAAAATCCAACCATCTTGCCTTTGGCTCATGATGAAAAAAAGGTGGCTTTACACATGGTAAGTCAAGAAAATCTCTTTTGGGAAACTATGGAAAGGCTTAAAACGGAAGGTGCAAGCTCGATTTTAGTTTTGCCTATAGAAAAAATGCTTAAATGAAAGAAGAAAATATGCAAATTTTACATTTTAACACACTTACTCAAGAAGAACAAAAAAAAGCCCTTAAACGTCCAGCTATAGAGCGTAAAGATGAGCTTTCAAGCTTAGTAAAAGGCATTATTGATGAGGTTAAAACTAAAGGCGATGAAGCTTTGATAGCTCAAGCTTTGCGTTTTGATAAGGCTGAAATTTCAAGCATAAAACTTACGTATGATGAGATTAACTTAGCTTGTCAAAGAGTTGATGAAAGCCTAAAAAAAGCCATTATCACAGCTTATGAAAATATCAAAAAATTCCACGAAGCTCAAATTTTTAAGCCCCTAGAAATTCAAACGACTAAGGGCGTAAAATGTGAGCTAGTAAGTCGTGCTATAGAAAAAGTTGGACTTTATATACCAGGAGGCTTGGCTCCACTTTTTTCAACAGCTTTAATGCTGGCTATTCCAGCAAAAATCGCAGGTTGTAAAAAAGTGGTTTTAGCAAGTCCAGCTAAGATTAATGATGCTGTGCTTTTTTGTGCCAAGCTTTGTGAGGTAGATGAAGTATATCAAATGGGCGGAGCTGGAGCCATAGCCGCGCTAGCTTATGGCACGCAAAGTGTAACTAAAGTAGATAAAATTTATGGACCAGGAAATGCCTTTGTAACTGAGGCTAAAGCTCAAGTAAGTGCTGATATAAATGGGGCTGATATAGACATGCAAGCTGGACCAAGTGAGGTTTTAGTCATCGCTGATGAGGCTGCAAATGCTGAGTTTGTGGCTAGTGATTTGCTTTCTCAGGCTGAGCATGGGGCGGATTCTCAAGTGATTTTAGTGTGCTTAAGTGAAAGTTTTGCTCAAAAAGTAAACAAAGAGCTTACTTTTCAGCTTGAAAACTTAGCGCGAAAAGAGCTTGCTTCAAAGAGTCTAAGCCATTCAAAAATCATCATAGCTAGCGATTTAAATGAAGCAGTAGAAATTTCAAATGCTTATGCTCCAGAGCATTTAATAATCCAAACTCAAGCTCCAAGAAGCTTGCTTGATAAGGTGCAAAATGCTGGCTCAGTCTTTTTAGGCGCCTTTTCTCCTGAATCAATGGGCGATTATGCAAGTGGGACAAATCATGTTTTGCCAACTTATGGGCTAACAAGAACACATTCAAGCTTGAATTTAAGCGACTTTAGTAAAAAAATGACTGTTCAAGAATTAAGCTACGAGGGCTTTAAAAAGCTTGCAAAAAGCGTTGAGATCATGGCTGAGGCTGAGCATTTAGACGCACATAAAAATGCTGTAAGTTTAAGGCTAAAGACTTTATCATGAGTGCAAAAGTCTTATTTATCGATAGAGATGGCACTATCATTGAAGAGCCAAAAAGTGATTTGCAAGTTGATAGCCTTGAAAAACTTCGCTTTGAAAAAGGTGCTATCCCTGCCTTGCTTAAGCTTAAGAATTTTAATTTTAAATTCGTGCTTGTAAGCAATCAAGACGGACTTGGCACAAGCTCTTTTCCCCAAAAAGACTTTGAGCTAGCACAAAATAAAATGCTGGATATTTTAAAATCTTGCGGGATTGAGTTTGAGGACATTTTCATTTGTCCGCATTTTGAACATGAAAATTGTGCATGTAGAAAGCCAAAAACCGCTCTTTTAAAGGACTATATCACCCACCAGCTTTATGATAAAAATCAAAGTTTTGTCATAGGTGATAGAAAAACTGATATGATTTTAGCTCAAAACTTAGGCATACAAGGCTTACTTTATGAGCCAAAAAAGAACACTTGGGAAGACATTTGCAATACCATTTTAAGCTCTTTTAGAACAGCCTTTGTTCAAAGAAATACTAAAGAAACACAAATCAGCGTCAAAGTATGCTTAAATGGGGGCAAAAGTCAAATTCAAACAGGAATAGGCTTTTTTGATCATATGCTTGATCAAATAGCAGTGCATGCTGGCATAGCCCTTGAAATTCATTGCAAAGGTGACTTAGAAATAGATGAACATCACAGCGTTGAAGATGTGGCTCTAGCCCTTGGAGAAGCCCTTAAAAAAGCCATAGGCGATAAGATAGGCATAGCAAGATATGGTTTTTGTTTACCAATGGATGAAAGTTTAGCACGTTGTGTGTTAGACTTTTCAAATCGCCCTGTTTTAGTCTATAAGGCTAAATTTAAGAAAAAAAAGCTAGGCGAGCTTAGCACTGAAATGATAGAGCATTTTTTCTACTCCCTAAGCTACGCACTTGGCATAAGCTTACACCTTAAAGTAAAAGGAAAAAACGATCACCACAAAGCCGAAGGACTTTTCAAAGCCTTTGCAAAAGCTTTGAAAATGGCGATAAAAATAGAAAATGAAAGCCTTGCTAGCTCAAAGGGTGTGTTGTGAGTTGCTTAAAGAAAGTCAAAATAATTTTTTACAAAAAAACACATATATGGAAAATTCTTAATAATTTACTAAACATCTACTTTTACAAGCAAAAAAAGCTTATGCAATACTTTAAAAAAATAGAGTATAATTCAATCTATATAAAGAGGTATACATAAATGAACAAATCAGTAAATCTTGACTTCTTTAATCTGATTGCACAAGAGCAAAATTTTGTTGGATACTTATACGAAATAGATTATCAAAATGGCTTTTTATCAAAGACGGCTCATTAGCTCTTTTTAATGCTGTGAAAAGTTTTTCTTATAACACTATTCGCCCATTTTTGCAATATTGCTATGAGGAATCAATAAAAGATAATACTAGCTACTTTAATTTCATTGGATTAGAAAAAAATGGAACTTTTACTTGGCATTTAAGGAATGTAATTAATATTATTCCGTCGCAAACGATTGTTTTACCAAACCAAGATTATATTAAGCATTTTATAGCTGACAATACAAATATATATGGAAAAGATACATATTTTGGAATAAAAATGTTTGCAAAAAAAGATAAAAATATATCTTTTGTCTTAGATGTAGCTCTGCCTTTTGGAATCCGCGTAAAATATGAAGACTATATCAAAAATCCTTCATTTGATGACTTTTTATGTTTAAAAGAGATTTTAGAAGTATTATTCCAACTTGAGTGTAATTTATATAAGAATTCTTTTATCCCAACAACAATGATAAATAGATTTGTTTCATTATCAAATATTCCAGGCAAAAAAATTTTAACAATGTTTTCAAAGGCATTGATGAATCATGTTTAAACTAAAAAAATATAATTTAAACCTAATTTGTTTAAAATTTCTTAAAAAATTTCTCACTTTAAGTTTAATTTTAATTATATTTTCTAACAAAACTAAAAAATTATTAAAACTACTTTAATTCCTTTTTATACTTAAATTTAAAAGTCTTTTAAGTTGGTATTTTATTTAAAAAATATTAAAATAATAAGCTTTTTAAAACAAAAGAAACTTACTCCGCTTAAGATTATTTTCAAATTCTATCTGTATAATCAACGCCGTTATTTTAACTCTTTAAAGCATAAATTTTTATCTTTTCTTTTAAAGAGTTAAAAAATCATTTCTTTAAAATGAAGGATTTTTTATGGATACAAATGCTCTCATTAGACTAAGTGAAAATGTCTGGCAGCAAAACTACGATCCTTTTAATAATATCTTCTTAAGTGCGGTAGTTTCGGCTTTGCCTATAGTGTTTTTCTTTGTATGTCTCATCGTTTTTAAGCTTAAAGGCTACACAGCAGCTTTTTTATCTGTAGTGTTGGTAAGCTTGGTAGCAATTTTTGCTTATGATATGCCGATTTTAAAGGTATTTTATAGTCTTGTTTATGGGGTGCTTTTTGGGCTATATCCTATAGGTTGGATCATTATCGCGGCGATTTTTTTATACAAACTTTCAGTAAAATCAGGCTATTTTGATATCTTGCGAGAGTCTATAGTCAAAATCACTCCTGATATGCGTTTGCAAGTGATTTTAATCGCCTTTTGTTTTGGAGCTTTTTTAGAAGGAACCATAGGCTTTGGCGGACCAGTGGCGATCACTGCGGCTTTACTTGTAGGTATGGGTATAAAGCCCATTCAAGCAGCTGCGCTTTGTCTTATAGCAAACCTCCCACCTGCAACCTTTGGCGCTGTAGGTATCCCTATAACAGCCCTTGCAAATTTAGTCCAAGTTGATGCGATAAAAATCTCAACAATGTCAGCTATAATGCTTGCACCTTTTTCATTTTGCATTCCTTTCTTGCTCGTGTTTTTACTTAGCGGATTTAAAGGGGTAAAAGAAACCTTGCCAGCTTGCTTTGTAGCAGGTTTTAGCTTTATCTTAACAAAGATCATCACAGCTTCTTTTTTAGGACCACAACTTCCAGACATTACCGCCGGAGTTATCTCTATAGCAGCGCTTGGCTCTTTTTTAAAGCTGTGGAAACCAAAAAATATCATGCTAAGCGAGGATCAAAACATCACAGCACAAAATTCTCAAATCGCACAAAACTCACTTGATTCTAAGGTGCAAAAAGAAGCATTAAACGCCTCAAAACCTCAAACTATCAACGTTAAGCAAACTTTACTGAGTGGCACACCTTTTGCGATTTTAATCTTTATCATCATCATTTGGACTCAAGACAACTTTAACGCACTTTTTGCAAATGGTGGAGCGCTAAATTTTTTAACCTTAAGCTTTAATTTTAAAGAACTCAGCGAAATTCAGCAAATCGCTCCCATAGTCAAAGAAACAAAAGCTGTAAAGTCACTCTTTGAAATCCCACTTATCAACAGCGTTGGAACGGCGATTTTTCTTGCTGCGCTTTGCACTATAGTCATCTTAAAAATCAAAATACGCACAGCCATAAGTGCTTTTAGTGAAACTTGTAAGGAAATGTATCTTGCTATCGTTACGATCTGCCTTGTGCTTGCTTTTGCTTATCTTTCTAATTACAGCGGAATTTCAGCAACTTTAGCCCTTGCTCTTTCAAAAACAGGCGAAAGCTTTGTCTTTTTCTCCCCTATCGTTGGCTGGCTTGGGGTAGTGCTTACAGGAAGCGTTACAAGCTCAAATGTGCTTTTTGGCTCCTTGCAACAACTCACCGCCTCGCAACTTGGTATCAATGAAGTGCTTTTACTCTCAGCAAATGCCGTTGGCGGTGCGGCGGGAAAAATGATCTCTTTACAAAGCATAGCTGTAGCTGCTTCTGTGGTGGGACTCATGGGCAAAGAAGCACAAGTGCTTAGGCTTACACTTAAATATTCTCTTATCTTAGCACTTGGAAGTGGCGTAGTCTGCTTTATGACAGCTTCATTTTTTCCTTGGATAGTGCCTTAAAGACTTGAAAAATACACAAAATTTAAAGCAAGGGTTAAAATAAACAAAATTATAGTGTTTTTCAGCTATAATTTTGTTTTCAAATACAACTCAAGGCAGAAAATGAAACTAGCCATCATTGATACAGCTTGTGCGAATTTAGCTTCTTTGGAATTTGCGCTTCATAGACTTGGCTTTACTTGTGTGATCTCAAAAGATATAAAAGAGCTTGAAAAAGCCGATAAACTCTTTTTACCCGGCGTTGGAACAGCGCAAAGTGCTATGCTTCATTTACATCAATTTAAGCTTATAGAATTTTTACAAACCACTAAAAAGCCACTTTTAGGCATTTGCTTAGGTATGCAAATCCTTGGGGATTTTAGCGAGGAGCTTCATCAACATACTCTAGGTATTATGCCTTTTAAAACTGAAAAATTTAAACCTAGCACTAATTTTACTTTGCCGCATATGGGCTGGAATGATGTAAAAAGCAAGCACACTCTTTTTAAGGGATTAAATGGGGCATTTTTTTATTTTGTGCATAGTTATTGTGTGGCTATAGAAACTGAGACGATCGCAGTTTGTGAATACTCTCAAAGCTTTAGTGCAGCTGTAGCAAAGGATAATTTTTATGGCGTGCAGTTTCACCCAGAGCGAAGCGGAGAAGCTGGAGAGCTTTTGCTACGCAATTTTATCACTTTATAAGTGTTATTATCAAAAAAGGAAAAATCATGATAACCCAACTTATTCCAGCTTTAGATTTGCTTGATGGCAAGGTGGTTCGCCTTTTTAAGGGGGATTACGCTCAGCAAAAAAGCTATCATTTTGAACCTTTAGAAAAATTTAGACAATATGAAGAAGCAGGAGCAAAATGGCTTCATTTAGTGGATCTGCAAGGCGCAAAAAACCCACAAAATAGACAAATCAAGCTTTTAGAAAAATTAAGCAATGAAGTGGTAGTAAATCTTCAAGTTGGAGGCGGGGTAAGAAATGAAGCAGATATCAAGGCTTTACTTGAAGCAGGAGCAAAACGCGTTGTCATAGGTTCTTTAGCGGTAAAAGATCCAGAATTTACTAGCAAAATGTTAAAAGAATTTGGCGCCGAACAAATCACACTCGCCCTTGATGCCCTGCCAAATGCTGATGGAAGCGATTATTTAATCGCTATTAATGCCTGGCAAGAGCAAAGTGGTAAAAGACTTTTAGAAGTGCTTGATTTTTATGCCGAGCTAGGGCTTAAGCACCTTTTATGCACAGATATCTCAAGGGACGGCACGATGAGTGGGGCAAATATTGAGCTTTACACTCTCATACATAGGATTTTTCCACAAATTGAAATTCAAGCCTCAGGTGGAGTAAGTAGCCTTGAGGATTTAAGACTTTTAAAGGGCGTTTGTAGCGGAGTTATAGTAGGTAAGGCTTTGTTAGATAATAAATTTAGTGTTAAGGAGGCTTTAGCATGCTTACAAAACGCATAATTGCTTGCCTTGATGTAAAAGATGGACGCGTAGTTAAAGGCGTGCAGTTTAAAAACCACCAAGATATGGGCGACATTATAGAACTTGCAAAGTTTTATTCAAATGAGGGTATAGATGAGCTTGTGTTTTATGATATTGCAGCAAGTGCTAGAAAAGAGCGAATTTCAAGGGCTTGGGTAAGCAAAGTCGCTCAAAATATCAATATCCCATTTTGCGTAGCTGGAGGCATAAAAAGCGAAGATGACGCAAGAGAGCTTTTAGCCAATGGAGCAGATAAAATTTCTATCAATTCTCCAGCCTTAAATGATCCAAGCCTCATTGAAAGGCTAGCAAAAAGCTTTGGGGTGCAATGCGTGGTAGTAGGCATTGATAGCTTTAAAGATAAAAATGGAAATTTAAAAGTATATCAATACACAGGCGATGAAAGCACAAGCAAGCAAAGTGGTAAAAATACGCTTGAATGGGTAAAAGAGGCTCAGCAACGTGGAGCTGGTGAAATAGTGCTTAATATGATGAATCAAGATGGTATGAAAAAAGGCTATGATCTAGCTCAGCTTAAAGCAGTGCGTGAAATTTGCGCCATTCCTCTTATAGCAAGTGGTGGAGCTGGCGAGGCAAGACATTTTTTAGAAGCTTTTAAGCTTGGCGTTGATGGTTGCTTAGCTGCGAGCATTTTTCATCAAAAAGTCGTTGATATAAAAGAGCTTAAAGCCTATCTAAAGGCTCAAGGCTTAGATATAAGGATATAAATATGCAAGAAGAACTTATCTCACAAATAAATTGGCAAAAGGTAAATAATCTTTTACCTGTTATCATTCAAGATCACAAAAGTGCTGAAGTGCTTATGCTTGGCTATATGAATGAGGAAGCTTTAAGGCAAAGTTTGAAGCTTAAACGAGTGGTATTTTTCTCACGCACCAAAAATAGACTTTGGCTTAAGGGCGAGGAAAGTGGGAATTTTTTAGATATTATCGAACTTGGGCTTGATTGCGATAATGACACGCTTTTGATCTTGGCTAAACCTTGCGGAGCAACTTGTCATACGGGAAGCATTTCTTGCTTTGAACAAATTTCTAAAAAAGCTGATATGGTCTTTCTAGCAAGACTTGAAAAGCTTATCAACACACGCAAAAATGCTTTAGCTGAAAACTCCTACACAGCAAAACTTTTTCAAAGTGGCACAAAAAGAATAGCCCAAAAAGTCGGTGAAGAAGGTGTAGAAAGTGCCCTAGCAGCTGTAGCTGGCGATAATACAGAACTTTGTAATGAAAGTGCGGATCTACTCTTTCACCTCAGCGTGCTTTTAGCTGATCAAAATTTAAGCCTAAGCGATGTTATAGCCGTACTTAAAGAGAGAAATAAAAGCAAATAATCAATCTAAAACAAAAAAATAAAAGGCTCATCGCAAGACAAGCCTTTTATTTGATTATGCGATCTTAACCTTTCAAAGCCTTAAAATCAGACACAGCATCAAGTTTTTCCCAAGGATAATCCTTTTGTCCAACTTGCCCACGAGCGGCTACATCAGCATAGCTAAAATGTCCGGCTTTTGGCTTATCAAGCTCAAATTTATTTTTGATCCAATTTGGCGTTAAAGCATAATTTTTCATCACAAATTCGCTTAATTTATTATCATCAACGCCCTCATTTGTCCCCATACAATCAACGCTTACTGAGGTTGGCTCAGCCACTCCTATAGCGTAACTTAGCTGCACCACACATTTTTTAGCTAGACCTGCTGCGACTATGTTTTTAGCAAGCCATCTTGCTGCGTAAAGTCCGCTTCTATCAACCTTAGTATAATCCTTGCTTGATTGTGCGCCTCCGCCAATTGGCGAGTATCCTCCAAAGCTATCAACGATGAGCTTGCGTCCGGTTAAACCACTATCGTGTAAGGAGGAGTGATTGACATATTTTCCTGTAGGATTGATTAAAATACGCGTTTTTTCTGGGTGAAAAAGCTCTTTTGGTAAATTTGAATCCAAAATAAGCTCTTTAATCAAAGCCCTCACCTCATCAATGTGTAAATTCTCTACACTTGGGGCTGAAACAACTATGGTGTGTATACTTTGAGGCTTGCAGTTTTCAAAATTGCTTTTATTTCCATAGTCTATAGTCACTTGGGTTTTTATATCAACACCAAGCTTGTTTGGATTTGCCTTTGCGTAGTTATATACCTTATCGCAAAGCATTCTGGCATAAGAAATGGCTGCTGGCATATACTCATCAGCTTCACAACTTGCAAAGCCAAACATTATGCCTTGATCGCCTGCGCCTATTTCTCCGCTTTCTTGATCTACGCCTTGATTAATATCAGGGCTTTGTTCGTTTAAAAACACAAGGGTTTCTACCTCATCAGGATGCAAGCATTGAGCCTTTGTAAAATAGCCCTTGCCATCATAACCTATCTTAGCAAGCGCATTTTTGACTAAGTCTTCATAGTCTTTGAAGCTTAACTTGTGTTTTGACTTGACTTCTCCGCCGATGACAACCTTGTTGCCTGCGACAAAGACTTCACTCGCCACTCTTGAGTCTTTGTCATGACTTAAGAGTATATCCACTATAGTATCAGCGATAATGTCCGCACACTTATCAGGGTGTCCCGGACTAACAACTTCAGAAGTGAATAGATACATTGTTTTCCTTTTGGATTTATTTGTCTAAAAGACAAGAGCGATTATAGCGAAAAATTATTCTTTTAAACTTAATTATGAATCTAAGTCTTTGCAAAGCTTTTCAAAGCTTGCGTAATACTTCCAAGAAGCAAGGATATGAGGGCAGGCTTTTTTGATGAGTTTTAAGTCTTCATCAAGGAGTTTTTTAAATTCTTTTCTTTGGCTTTCATTGTGTTTTAAAAAGTCTAAAAGCTCTTCTTCTTTAAGTAAGTTTTGCTCTGTTTCATCAACTACTTCTTGTAAAGCTTTGCAAAACTCGCCTAGATAAGCTTTTGTGGCTTTAAAAAGCTCTTTACTTGCTTTTAAATGCTCAAACTCAGCCTGAGTTGTATAAATTCCCATGTGCTTGTTAAGCTCGCCTTCATAAAATTCATTCATGATATTTATCATATCTTGATGATCAAAAAGCTGGGAAAAGAGTAATACAAGGCTATTTTCTTTGTTGATAGTGCTGTTTTTGGTATTATTTGGCTTTTTAAGGCTAAACACTTGCTTTATATCTTTTTCATTCACAAAGAGTTTTAGGGGGAATAAATATCTTATATAGCCTTTAAATTCTTTCATTTTAAAAAGTGCTCTTTTGCTTTCATCAGGCTGTGCAAAATCAAATTTCAAGGCTAAATTTTTCATAGTTTCTTCAGCCTTATCAAAATCAAGCTCACTCATATCCATAAAATGAATTTTGGCTAAATTAAAATGAGGCAGCAAGGCATGAGCTAAAAAGCTACTATTTCTAAGCTCGTTAAAATTGATATGAAGCTCTGGCTTTTTATGCCTTAAAAATTCCAAATACGCTCTAAAATCAAAACTTAAATCAAACTCAGGCACAAAATTCCTTGCAACCTTGCTCCAATCCCTACCAACGCAGTGTTTAAGCAAGCTTATAGGATCACGCAAGGCATAGATAATATTTGCATTTTGATCAAGCAGGGCAAGGAATTTATCAAAATCCTTGACATTAAGCTCAGAAAGATTTAAGGCTAAATTTTTAAATCCCCCCCCCCCAGCACTTAAATGCATAAAATGAAAGATATATCTTTCATTTGAATCAAAAGGTAGCACCCAAGAAGCTGCACAAAAGACTCCACAGCATTGATTTAAAAACCTCAAAAAAGCCGCCGCTCCACTCCCATGTGGGGAGATATAAATAAATTTATAATGTTTTGGCAAAGGCAAATTTAAATCCCATGCTAGCTGTGCACAATGCCTACTTGAATCAGTATCAACAAAATTAGGATTTAAAAGCGGAGGATAAGCTAAATGAGCGTAATTTTGAGTAAATTCACTTGAGTTAAGCCAAGCGATGATGTGCTCTAAATTCTCAAGCACAAAGCTAAAAAATTCCTCTCTTTGTGAGTTTTTAAGTGCGCTTAAGAGTAAATTTGCTCCTTGAGGGCTTAGTCTTTGATTTAAGGTTGTAAGAAACTCTTGCAAATATTTTCCTTTTTAAAGCAAATGAAAAGCCTTGTTAAAGCTTGAAATTATGCTTTGCACCTTCGTTTCAAGCTCGTTTAGCTTAGTATTATCAAGCACTAAATGAGGCTTTGGCTCATCAAATTTTATATCAACGCCGACTACATCTTGCATCTCTCCGCTTAAAGCCTTGCTATAAAGGGCTTTTTTATCGCGTCTTTTAAGCTCTTCAAAATCACATTTTACATAAACTTCAAAATAATTTTGCAAATTCTTGCGGTTATAAGCATAAATTTCATTCCACATAGAAATGGCACTGACTACAACTATCATGCCTTGTTTGCTTAAAAAAGAGGCAAAAGCACTTCTTTTTAAGGACACTTCAAGGCGGGATTTTTTATCGTAGCCAAAATGCCCCAAAAGCTCTCTTAGCTCATCTCCATCTAAATAAATCACATTTGATTTGTCTTTGCGTAAAGCCTCGCAAAGTGCCAAAGCTATATAGCTTTTACCACTCCCAGCTAAACCTGTTAGCCAAATGACTGCTCCTTGAGTTAGCATAAAAAGTCCTTTAAGTCAAGCTCTAAATCGCTTTTAAAATCAATCTCACACCAATTGCCCTTTAATTTTACTGCCTTAGCGTTGTTAAATTTATCAATCAAGCCTTGCAAAAAGCTTGTCATGTAGATATTATTATAATTTTGCGCGTCATACAAGGCATTTTTATCTAAGCTATCAAAAAAATCTATAAAAGAAGGTAAAAAGCCATGAGAAATTTTAAAAAGCCCCATGTATTGAGCCTCTATATCAGCTAAGCTCTTGGGCTTTTTGCCAAGCTCTTTGATGAACTCTCCTTCAAATTTTAAAGTCTCAGCATCGCTTAAAATATCATCAAACCTAGCCTCCCAAAGTTTTTGCCAGTTTAAATCCACGCATATACAAAGCTCGCCACTAGCCTGCTTTAAAGCCTCGATACTATCTTTAAAATACACTATATCAGCATAAGAAATGATTAAGTCCTTTTTTTCATCTATACAGCTTTGCAAAAACTCCCTTGCACTAAAAAGTGAATGCAGCATATTCGTGCTGGCATAATTTTTATTTTCAAAAAAAGTATTAAGCTTAAATTTTTTGCGGATAAAGTCTTTTAAAACCTCAAATTTATAGCCTCCAACCACAGCTATTTCATCTATGCCAGCTTCTTTTAGGGCTGTGATTTCATACTCAATCAAGCTTTTATTTTTGTATTCAACCATAGTTTTTGGCTTATCTTTAGTTAAAGGCATGAGCCTTGAGCCAAAGCCTGCTGCTAGGATTAATGCTTTCACTTTTTTCCTTTTTTTAAAATCAAGCCTTGTTTAAGCTTTTTTTAAACTCATCTAAAACTTGGGTATTTTCAAGTCCGCCAGCTCTTTCTATATGCCACATTGTAGCATAAATATTAAGTTTTTTATGCCTAAAAGCTTCTATACTCTCATCATCAGCCTTAAACAAAGCTTGCAAATCCTGCCCCAAAGCATAAATGCTAAAATTATGAAAAGAATTTACTTCAAAGCTCAGTTTTTCTTGCATATCTTTTACCTCGTGCTTGCCTACATGATCTTGACATTGTTTTAGGCTTGAGCCAAAAAAATGCGCGATAAGCTGGGCACCTCTGCAAATGCCTAAAACTGGCTTATTTTTAAGCATGCAAGTTTTTAAAAGCTTGTTTTCATAAATATCTCGCCTTTTGCAAAGCTCATTTTCATTAAATACGCTTAAATCATTGCCCCCACTTAAGATCACCCCAGCTAAAAAAGGCTCGTATAAAGCAAAATCAAGCTCATAGCTTAAAGGCAGGGGTAAAAAGCCTTGAAAATGCTCTTTAAAAAACACTCCCCATTCTAAACTTAAAGCTTCTCTTAGCTCAAAATAGCTTTCATTTTGCACCAATCTTTGAGTAATGCCAATAAATTTTAAAGACAAAATATCAACTCGCTTTCACATTCTAAACGCAATTTTTTTGCACTTAAATATTTTTTAAAATTTTCCTCTCCAACGCCTATTACAGCAGGTAAGCCAAGCTCGCTTGCTCTAATTGCCATGTGTGAGTTTGCCCCTCCATAACAAGTGATAAAACCAGCTATATTTTTAGAAAATAAATAATCATAACCCGGATCAGCTGCATAAATTAAAACTATCTTGCCCTCAAGCTCTTTTTCATGTTCTAAGGCTGTATAGGCTACAAGGCTTTTTTGGGTGATGAAATTTGGAGCTAAACTAGGGGCAAAAAAGCTAAAAATTTGCTCCTTATGAGTGATGAGGCTTGGTAATTTTAAAGCTTGGGTGAGCTCGTATTCGGCTTTGTTGATAGAAATTTGACTTAAAAGCCTTTTTTTAGGGCTTTTTGAGTATAAGGAGGAATAAAGATTTAAAAGCTCTTTGATGTCTAGGTGTGCTAAGTCCTCTTTGTCTATCTCATAATGCCTGCCAAGTTCTTCGATGAGTTTTAAGACTAAGGAAAGCAGCTTTGAAAACTCAAATTTAAGCTCTTCTCTGCCCTCGATCGCTGTTTTTAAGAAGGCAAAAAATTCTTTTGCATTAACGATAAGCCCATTTTCTTTCAGCAAAATATCAAGCTCTTTAAGCCTTTTAGCACTGAGCTTAAAGGGCTTTTCTTGATGTAGTGGGGTTTTGTTTTGTTTTTCATCAAAATAAAGCTCAAAAGCTTCATCATAGCGAGGTGAGAGTATATTATAAGTGCCTGCTCTTAGGTGCCCAAAATGAGCTAAAAAGGCTTCTTTGTTAGAAGAGTCTAAATTGCAACTTGCAAGGCTTAGTTTTTTACTAATGGTTTGGAGTGAGTTTAAAAACAAAGCCCTTTCTTCCTTGCTTAAAAAGCCTATTTCTACAAGAGAATTAAGCATTTGCATAGCTACAAAAGCAGCCCTTGCTACGCCTGCAAAAGGTAGTGTCCCATACCTCTTACAATCTTCTATAGCCCAATAAATCTTATCTATGAGTGAAATTTTACTTTTTTCTAGCTCTTTAAAGCTAGTTTGTAGTTTTTTGCATTTTTCTATATCTTTAAGATAAAGCCCATTTTTTGGATCGATGATGGAATTTGTAAGATTTAAGAGGCTAAATTCTATGCGTTTAAGCTCATTTTCATTAAAGCCTTCTTGTAAAAGTGGAGCAAGTTTTTGAGAAAGATCAAAATCATAGCTTGAAAAGACTATATCAAATTCTATCTTATCATGCAAATAAGGATTTTTCTCAAGCTTAGCAAGATAATAATTAGCAAGCTTATTAGCAATGCTAGCTTCTAAATCTTTTGGGATAAAAGAATTAAAAGAAAGCCTCACATCTATATAAGCAATGCCTAAAAATGAGTGCATTAAAGGATGAGAGCGTAAATTTTTATAGCCATAATTATCCCTTTGATACGCCCAAATATTATCTGTTACAATCTCTTTATAAAGGCTAAGAGCTAGACGTTTTGGCTTTAAGCCTATGATTTCAGCTGGATTCCAATCAGGCATAACCCCAAAAATAGCTTTTTTACCATAGACTTCAAGCCTTGAGTTTTGCAAGGATTCAAAGCGTTTAGAAAGCCTAGTTAAAGCCTCTTTTGGTAGGGCTTTGAAAAGATTAAGCTTGTTTTTACTCACTAAAGGACGCACCTGCAAGCAAAAAAGCTCTTCCTCGCCCTTAAATTCAGCAAAAGCAAACTCAATATCCAAAAAAGCACTGCCAAAAAGCCTTTCAAGCTCTTTAATGAGTGTGATAATCCTTGCTAAACGCTTATGCTTAGGTAAAGGGGCATTTCTATAATGAAAAAAGCTCGTAAGCTCTTTAGCACTGCCATCAGTTATGCTTGCATTTGAGCCAGATTTATCATACTGGATACAAAAATAAGGGCTAAGATTATCCTTATCTACGCTAAAAGCTACCCCACAAAGCTTGATTTGAGTAAGCATGGCTTGAATGAGAATTTCATCATCTTCATGAGGCATAGAAGAACCTACTTCTTGCAGGGCTTTAAGCAAGGCTGACTCATCACTAGCTTTAATATTTGCAAGGCTTAAAAAAGCGCCTGCATTTGAGCTAGCCTCGCTATCTTCACTTTTTGAAGAACTTCTTATGATGAGGGTGTTAGCATGCAAAGACTTGATCTTTTTTAATTCGCCTTGTTGATCTTTTTTAAGCTTACTTAAAGAAGTGATGACACAAGGTAAAACCTTAGCTGATTTTAAAACACTTTGTAAAGCAAGTAAATTCCTTGCCTTGCTTTGAAAGTTTAGTTTTTGCATGCTTTGTTTCATTTACTTTTTCCTTAAATTTAAGCCTATTGCTTTTTTGCACTCCAGCTTCTGGTGGTGTATTTTATCTTAAATTCGCTTGGAAGTTTCTTTTTAAACTCTTCACAAATGGCTTCAAAAAGCTTTTTGCCCTCATTTGTATCTAAGTCCCAGTAAGGATTTTTCACACTTTGCCATGCTAAAATATAATTTTGCAAGCTTTGATGAAAATAAAAATCCTCTTCTAAATACACTATGGTGTCAAAAAGTTCTTTATGCTTTTCTATAAAGCTTCTTTGCTCTTCCCTGCGAACACCTCTTTCATAACTTGGCACAAAATGCGTGATGATAGCCTCAGCTTCTTTTTGCACCGCATCATTTAAATCCCTATGATTCCACATGCATGAAAAATACGCTCCTTTTTTAAGCACTCTATAGGCTTCTTTTAAGGCTAGGTTTCTATCCATGACATTAAAACTGCTCCCAAAGGTAAGCCAGTCAAAGCTTTCATTTTCAAGTCCAGATTCAAGCCCTGTAGCGCGTATCCATTCTATATCTTGTCCCTTTGTTCTATCAATGCCAATTTCTCTCATCGCATCATTTGGCTCAACAGCTACTACTTTGCAGCCTCTTTCAAGTAACATTATACTTAAATTTCCTGTGCCAGCTCCTATGTCAGCTACCCTTAAGGCATTTTGATTTGCTCCTTTTGCTAGGCATAAAAGCATGTCTATACTCTTTGGTGCGTAGTTTGGGCGGTATTCATAAAATTTAGCGTGCTTGGTATAATCCCAATTTTGTTCAACAAGTTTTTGCATTTTTTCCTCTTTTTTTTGCGTGAAAACTCAAGCCTAAAAAGAGAAAAATTTGCTAAAACTTATCTTATTTATCAGCCTTTCTAGCCGTCCAGGCACGAATTTTATAAGGCACGATAAGTTCATCAAAACAAGAAATTTTTGCCTCAATCATGGCTAAAATTTCTTGCCATCTTTTCTCTCCTGCTTGAGCTTGTATATCATTTACAGAGTGCCAAGCTCCTAAATATCGCTCTTTGCTCCATTTTTCACTATAATCACACTCCATAAAAAAGCAGTCTGTAAAATCCCCAGTTGAAATGAGAACTTCTTCCCATTTTTTGGTGTTTTGCACCCCTGAACTCACACGAGTAAGCTCTGGAACAATATTCTTAATTTCCTTTTCGATCTCATCAAAGACTGAGCCTTCTATGATATGACGTGGATTGTAGATGATGGAAAGGTAAGCCCCCCCCCCCAGCACTCTGGCAAACTCTGGCAAGGACTTTTGCGGATCAGTCCAGTGAAAAGAACTTGCCATTATAAGCCAATCAGCCGAGTTTGAAGGCAAATTCGTTTGCTCTCCGCTACCTTTTAGCCAAGTAATATCAAGCCCTTTAGTATCAAGCTCACCCTCAGCTCTCATCGCATCATTTGGCTCAACAGCACTTACCTTAAGCTTTAAATCCTCACAAAGCATACGCGTAAGCTTACCAGTGCCAGCTCCAACCTCAGCCACTCTAAGCTCATTTCTTGGCTTTTGTGTGTCATTAATGCAAGCAAGCAACTTTTCAAGCAAAAAAGCACTATAAGCAGGGCGGTTGTGATAATGTTTAGCAACCTGAGTAAAATCCCCTTGTTTCATTCTTTCTCCTTTTTTTAGTATAAAATTTTCTTAATTTTTTAAAGCAAAATACAAAAAGCAATTATAGCTTAAATTCGATAAAACCTTTTTTTGTTCTTTAAATCTTGTTTATTTTAAACATTTTTTAACTTTAATTAATCTTTTCCATCTAATTCCTCACACATTTTTTCAAATTCATTGTAGTATTTCCAAGAAGCGATGATATCAGGGCGAGTTTGTTTGATATCTATTAGTTCTTTTTTTAAATGAAAATAAAGTTCTTTCTTTAAATTTTCTCTATCATTGTAATATTGTAAAATTTGCTCTTTGCTTATTTGAATAGCTTTTTGTCTTTTTATCTCATTTTTTAAAGCTGGCATAAAACCTTGCAAGTATTTTTTAACAGCTTGAAATAGTTTTTTATTCTCTTTAAGGCGTTGCCAATCTTCATGATTGATAAAAATCCCACATTCTTTAAAAAGATTATTATTTTCGTGCCACTTCTCATAGTCTGGATAAAGATTTTCGCTCACTTCTTTATTAAATTTGCTTTGAAATTTGATAAGTCTCAAGGCGACAGCAAATTGCACCCCATCTTCTTTTTTCTTTAAACTTTCTAAATTTTCAGGACTTGTCTTACCCTCAAAATAAACATTATCCATGTCATCATTGTGAGCTAAGATTATACAAGGTAGCATTCCATAACAAGGGGAATTATGCTTGCAAGCAAATTTTTCTTTTGCTTCTAGTCGAGGCTTTGAAAAATTAAAAATACTAGCTAATTTACAAAATGTATCATAACATCTATCTTGAGCTAAATCTTCAATATCAAGATAGTAAATTTTATCTTGCTTAAAATATTTTGTAATGGTATGAAAATAAAAATCACTTAATGCCATTATATGTTGATTGCAAAATCTATCAAGAGTAGGTTCTGATGCCCCATTACAAAAATAGCGAACAGTATCGATGCTCTTTTTGAAAGGAGTGCTTAAATTTATATTAGCAAAAATTTTACCTGAGGTATGCTCTCCCATATAAATCCAATCGATGTGATTAATAGCAGAGCCCATTCTTCCAAAAGGATCACGAGTATTGAAAATAATTTTTTTATCTTGATAATAGGCTAAGATGGCACAAATTTTTTCTATGCATTGTTCATATCCGTAGCATATAAAATCAAGTAAATTATAATTTTCTTGGGTATGAAGCAATTTTTCATAAGATTGTTTATAAAAGCTTTCACTATTTTGCCCATTACCAAAGCCATTTACATAACGAATTTTACATTCTGGAAATATAACATAATACATCATGGCATGCCCACTTACTGCTTTCACAATAGCCATAAAATCAAACTTATCAGGCAAAGCTAAATTCAACTCCCAAGCCACTTCAGCTGGTATATCATTATAAGATAAAGTTTCATTTGCATCAAACTCATCTTCATTGGCATTATTTTCACTAGTTTTATCAAACTTATTTTTATTTATATTTTCTTGATTTATATTAAAGGCTTTATTTTTATTTACTTTCTCATTCTCTACACTCTTTTGCTCTTTCTCTAAATTTGCTTGCAACACATCACAATCAAGCAAGGCTGGATAAGAATGCTTAGTATCAAGGTATTTTTCTTTAAATTTATCTGAAGCTAACCAAGTTTGTATAGTATCTATATGAGTAAGTATAAAGTCTAAACTTTTAAAATTTAAATCTTTAAAAGAAAAAGAAGCTTGATGAAAAAGCTTGGGATTAAGTTTTTGAGCTTGAGTAAAATAAAAGCTTTCATCTTCTTTAAGTAAGCTTAGTATATGACCTTTATTTATATGAAGTTCTTGTATAGTGTCTTTAAGGTGTAAAAAGTTCTTATGCATAAGCTTAGCTTCTTTGATGTATTCAAAGAGTTTTAAATACCCTCCCTTATACCAAGATTTATCAGCTTTAATAAAAGCTTGTCCTAAAAGATAAGCTAGATGAAATTGACATATTACAGCTTCATGATAATCACTTAAGCTTTCAAGCTTTGCTCTTTGAAGTTCTGGAAATATTTTTATGATTTGTTTGTAAAGTTTAAGTTCTTTGTAGTGTTGCTTTTTTATATGATAGAGTTTATAGACTAAAGAAAGGTAAGCCCCCCCCCCCTAGAGTGAATTTAACAAGAGCATTTTTTTCTTTGAGTTTTTTATCAGTGTTTATAAGTTCTAAGCCTATTTTATAAGAAAGAGTATTTTTAATCCTTTGTGAAGCTGTGAGTTTATGCATTTGTGTTTTTTCTCCTTAATTGGACTTAATTTTTAATGTATTTTAGTGATACATCATTTGTGGTTGTTTGTTGTTGTTTTAAATTTATTCTTTTTAAAAATGAAAAAGTATTATATCAAAAAAAAAAAAAACGAAAGGGGGAGTTTGGGGGTTTTTTGGAAAATTTGGGAAAATATAAATAAATTTGAAAAAGTTTTGAATTTAAGCTTGATTTTGATAGAATTTATAAATTTTTTACACAAAAGAAAGGCTTTGCATGCTTTCAAACCTAATTTGCAAATATAAAAACGGCAATTTAATCTTACAAATCTTCATCGGTATCATTGCTGGTGTTCTTCTTGGAGCATTCTTGCCTGAGTTTGTACCTTATGTCAGTATTTTGGGCGATTTATTTATAGGAGCTTTAAAGGCTATCGCGCCTATTTTAGTATTTATACTCATAGCAACCTCTCTTTGCACCAAAGACTTTTCTCAAAGCAATCACAAAATGAAAAATATCATCTTTTTATATATCATCGGCACTTTTTTAGCTTCAGCAAGCGCTGTTGTTATAAGCTTTGCATTCCCTGTTGAGCTTGTTTTAAACGGAGTTGAAAAGGCGAGTAATTCTTCGCCTGAAAGCATAGGTATGGTTTTTAAAGACTTGCTTTTTAAGATCGTTGATAATCCTATCAATGCCCTTGCAAATGGCAACTACATAGGCATTTTAACTTGGGCTATAGCCTTTGGTATGGCGATGAAACATTGCTCAGCTCACGCTAAAGAGCTATTTGTTGATATCAATCATGGCGTTTTAAAGATCGTTAAATTCATCGTCAAACTTGCTCCTTTTGGTATCTTTGCTTTAGTAGCTCATTCTATCGCAAGCACTGGCGCAGCTGGCTTAATCAGCTACTTAAAGCTACTTGTGGTGCTTGTTTTGACTATGTTTTTTGTGGCTTTTATCATCAATGCTCTCATCGTTTTTATCGTTACGAAAAAAAATCCTTATCCGCTCATCTTTATCTGCCTTAAGCAAAGTGCGGTTTTTGCCTTTTTCACACGAAGTTCAGCTGCAAATATCCCTGTAAATATGGCACTTTGTGAAAAGCTTGGCGTGGATAAAAACTTATATGGAGTTTCTATCCCCTTAGGAGCTACGATAAATATGGCTGGAGCAGCTGTAACCATAGCCGTTTTAAGCCTTGCAGCAGCTCATACTTTGGGCATACATATCAGCCTTTTTGAAGCTATACTTTTAAGTATAATCGCTACTTTTGCAGCGTGTGGAGCAAGTGGAGTAGCTGGAGGCTCTTTGCTTCTTATCCCTCTGGCTTGCTCTTTGCTTAATATTGACTATGATATCGCTATGCAAGTGGTGGCTGTAGGCTTTGTTATAGGCGTGATACAAGATAGCGTTGAAACAGCCTTAAATAGCTCAACTGATGTGCTTTTTACGGCGATTTGTTCTCAAAATGAGCTGAATTTAAAGATATAGGAGAAGCTATGAGACACCTCATCACGACAAGGGATTTTAGTAAGGACGAGGTTTTAGAGCTTTTTAAACAAGCAAGTGAGTATTTAGATGAAAAGCCTAGAGCTACGCTTAAAGGCAAGAGTATCACGACTATCTTTTTTGAAAACTCTACGCGCACACTTTCTTCTTTTGAAACAGCTGCAAAAAGACTTGACGCTAAAGTTTTGCGTCTTGATGTTTCAAGATCAAGTTCAAGCAAGGGCGAAACTCTCTTTGATACAGCTGCAAATTTAGACGCGATGAATCCAAGTGCCATAGTGGTGCGTCATCAGCACTCTGGAGTGCCTGCTTCTTTGGCAAAATATGTGCATTGTCCTGTTTTAAATGGGGGCGATGGCAAGCACGCTCACCCTACTCAAGCCCTGCTTGATCTTTTTACTATCATGAAAGCATATAATGGCGAGGTAGAAAATAAAACTATCATTATCGTTGGAGATATCAAAAACTCAAGAGTAGCTGCTTCAAATATAGAGCTTTTGAGTCGTTTTGGCTTAAAGATCATCTTAGTTGCCCCACCTCATTTTATGCCAAATATCAAGCTTGAAAAAACCTATAAGCTCAAAGACGCCATAGAACAAGCTGATATTATCATGAGTTTAAGAACGCAAACTGAAAGACACCAAAAGCAAATGTATGGCTCTTTAAAAGATTATGCAAATGATTTTTGTATCACTAAAGAACGCATTAAAGATAAAAAAGTCATCATCTTACACCCTGGTCCAGTGCATAGAAATATAGACATTAGCGATGAAGTATTAGCCGATCCTCGTTCTTTGGTTTTAAAGCAAGTCAAACACGGTGTAGCCATTAGAATGGCGGCTTTAAAAAAACTTATCTTAGAAAATGAATAAAGGAAAAAATGATGAAAGAAAATTGGAATTTAAAAGATTTATTTGAAACTGAAAATGAGCTTGAAAGAACTATACAAGAGACACAAAAACAAAGTAAAGCTTTTAAGCAAAGCTATGAAAACAAGCTTGAAACGCTTTCTTATCAAGACTTTGAAAAAGCCATAAAAGAGTATGAAAGCCTTTTAATCAAGCTTGGTAAGATCATGACTTATGCATATTTGAACTTTGCAAGCGATACAAGCAAGGGTAGCTTTTTAGCAAAATGTGAAAATGAATGCAAGCAAAGTGAGGAAAATTTACTCTTTTTTGAACTTGAGTTTTGCGAACTAAATGAGGCAAAAAGCAAAGAATTTGCAGCTCACTTAAAAGAATATAGCTTTTATCTAAACAATCTTTTAAAAAACAAAAAACACAAACTCAGCCAAAAAGAAGAGCGAATCATCTTAAATCTTTCTAACACTGGAGCACAAGCCTTTTCAAGACTCTTTGATGAAAGCCTAGCAAGACTTAAAATCCCTTTTGAAAACGAGCTTTTAAGCGAAGAAGAAATACTTTCTAAAATGTCAAATGCGGATAGAAAAGTGCGTAAAAAGGCTGCAAAAGCCTTTAGCAAAGTGCTTGAAAAAAATGCCCCACTTTTAACTTATATCTACAATATGATAAAAACTGAAAGGGCAAGCATTTGCAAGCTAAGAGGCTTTAAAAACGCCGAAGAATCAAGACATCTAAGCAATCAAATTTCACAAAATAGCGTTGATGCGCTTATAAACTGCACAGAAAAAAACTTTGATCTAGTGAGTCAATTTTATAAAAAGAAAAAGCAAATTTTGGGCTTTAAAACATTAAAAGATTATGATAGATACGCTCCTATTGGCAAGGATATTAGCATGGAGTTTAGCGAGGCAAAAAGCATAGTTTTAAAAGCTTTTAAAAATTTTAGCCCTACTTTTTTTGACATAGCTAATGAAGCTTTTGAAAAAGAATGGATTGATATTTACCCAAAAGAAGGCAAAAGAGGCGGGGCATTTTCTCACTCAGCTACGCCAGATACGCACCCTTATGTTTTGCTTAATTATACCAAAAAAAGACGCGATCTTTTTACTCTTGCTCATGAGCTTGGACACACCATACATCAAAAACTTTCTTATAATGTAAGCTATCTTAATCAAGACACACCCTTAACTACAGCTGAAACAGCCTCAGTTTTTGCTGAAATGCTTGTTTTTGATCTCTTAAAAAAAGAGCTGAAAAAAGATGAGCTTATAGGGCTTTATGCAGCAAAGATTGAAGACATTTTTGCCACGCTTTATAGACAGATCAATTTTACCACCTTTGAACGCAGGATTCACGCCCACGAGGATGAACTTAGCACAGAAAAGATCAATGAAATTTGGATGCAAGAAAGCAAAAAAATGTTTCAAGATAGTGTGATTTTAGGAAAAAGATATGCTTCTTGGTGGTCTTATATCCCACATTTTATTCATAGTCCATTTTATTGCTATGCTTATGCTTACGCACAGCTTCTGGTTTTAGCTTTATATGGACTTTATAAGAGCAAGAAATGTGAAAATTTCACCCAGCTTTATATCAAAATGCTATCTTTAGGAGGTAGCAAAGATCCAAAAGAGCTTATTGGCATGTTTGGCTTTGATATAGAAGATAAGCATTTTTGGGATATAGGCATAAAAGAGATAAAAAAACTTGTTGATGAATTTATGGAGCTTGAATGAAAATAGAAAATTTCCTTGCTAATGCTGATTTTGTAAAGCTTATGCAAAAACATTGCTTTGAGATTATCAAAAGCTTAATGGCTCAAAAAAGTGAATTTGGCGTAGTTGCAAAGACAAAATTTATCGATTTTGATCCACCTTTGCCCGAGCATTTAGACCTTAAAAAAAACCCTTATGCTTTATTTGCTTTGGCTGGCTATACCTTTGAAAGTATTGAGCTTAATGAAGAGCAAATCACCTTTCACGCTGGTTTTGGACTTGATGACTTTGCTACTTTTGTAAGTATTGATCTAGGAGCGATCACGCAAATTCAGATCGAAAATGATGTTGTTTTTGTGAATTTTTCTCATTATGAAAGAAAAAAAGACGATAAAGAACTCACTCAAAACTCGATCAATATCTTTCTTAAAAATCCAAAAAACAAAGCCAGCCTTAAAAAATGAAACTCTTTGAAGGGCTAAATGAAAGCCAAAAAGAAGCTGCAAGCCATCTTGAAGGAGCTATGCTTATCCTAGCTGGAGCAGGCTCTGGAAAAACTAAAACTATCACCACTCGCCTAGCTTA
Organism: Campylobacter sp. MIT 12-5580; assembly: GCF_005406235.1. Taxonomy (NCBI): domain Bacteria; kingdom Pseudomonadati; phylum Campylobacterota; class Epsilonproteobacteria; order Campylobacterales; family Campylobacteraceae; genus Campylobacter; species Campylobacter sp. MIT 12-5580. The sequence goes on along the minus strand of NZ_NXLK01000001.1, from coordinate 245,088 downwards.
TCTAATCGATGAAGTAGGCATTGACGCAAGCCAAAGCCTAACTTTAACCTTCACAAACAAAGCTGCAAATGTGATGAAAAGCAGAGCCTTAGCACTCATTCAAAAACAAAAGCTTGCTAGTCCCTTGCTTTGCACTTTTCATAAATTTGGGCTTTTATTTTTAAGGCTTCATATAGAAAAACTTGGACGCAAGAATGATTTTTTAATCATTGATAGTGAGGATAAAAAACGCATTGTAAAAGAACTGGTTAATGAAGATAAAAAGCTTTCAAGCACAACTTTGAGTGCATATATCTCAAAGCTTAAAAACGAAGCTACAAGCGTGGAGGATTTTTTCAAAGACTTAGAACTTCTTAAAAACCAAAATCCAAACCCAGCCGCTCTTGAAGAACTCGCGCGGGTGTATAAACTCTATGAGGCTTTTTTACTGCAAAATAATCTTGTGGATTTTGATGATTTATTGCTTTTAACAAGTCAAATTTTAAATGCTGATGAAGTTTTTAAAAAAGAGCAAAGTAGGCATTATCAATACATAATGGTCGATGAGTATCAAGATACAAATGCCTTACAATACACCATCTTACAAAGTCTTTGCGCAACACATCAAAATATAGTCGTTGTGGGCGATGATGATCAAAGCATTTATGCGTGGCGTGGAGCAAGGATAGAAAATATTTTAAATTTCCAAAAGCAGTTTGATAAGGTTAAGCTTGTTAAACTAGAGCATAATTACCGCTCAAGTTCTCAAATTCTAAAAGCTGCAAACACCTTGATAGCCAACAATGAAACAAGGCTAGGAAAAATACTCATCAGCACTAAAGATGAGGGCGAAGAAGTGCAAATCATAGAAAATTTTGATGAAAAAGCCGAAGCTAGTTATATCGCTTCAAAGATCAAAAAACTTCTCTTACAAGGCATAAAAGCAAGCGAAATCGCCCTACTTTACAGGGTAAATGCCCTTTCTCGCTCACTTGAAGAAGCTTTTATGCGCGAGAAAATCCCTTTTAAGATACTTAGCGGAATTCGTTTTTATGAAAGAGCTGAGATTAAAGATATGATCTCTTATCTTAGACTTATTCACAATCCTCACGATGATTTTTCGTTTAAACGCATTATCAACCGCCCAAAACGAGGCTTTGGCAACAAGGCTTTAGAAAAACTTGAAAATTTAGCCAAAACTCAAAAAATCTCGCTTTTTCAAGCCTTGCAAAGCACACTTGATACGAATTTTTTCAGTGCAAAGCTCAATGAAGAATTAAAAAAATTTGCAAATGAACTTCAAAACTTGCGTGAATTAAGCCAAAACACAGATTTAAAGACTTTATTTGCAAGTTTTGAAAAAAGCTTTGGCTTAAAGGAGTATTATGAAAACCTCATTGATGGCGAGGATAGAGTGCAAAATATGGACGAGTTTTTTGCTAGCCTTAAAGAAAAAGCAAGAGATTATGAAAGCCTAGATGATATACTCAATGAAATTTCTTTGCTTAGCGATCAAGATGATTTGGAAGGTGAAAGTGTTTTTTTGATGAGCATACACGCAAGCAAGGGGCTTGAGTTTGATTACGTTTTTATCATAGGGCTTGAGGAAGGCTTTTTTCCTTTACAAAATGACATAAATGAGCTTGAAGAAGAGCGAAGGCTTGCGTATGTAGCCATCACAAGAGCTAAAAAAGGCTTGTTTTTAAGCTATACTCACTCAAGATTTTTTAGAGGCTCAAGAGCACAAATTCACAAAAGTAGATTTTTAGATGAAATCACAAATGAAAACAAAGATAAAAAAGAAGAGCCAAAAAATGCCGAATTTAAAAAAGGCGATTTAATCAAACACAAAATTTTTGGCATAGGCAGGGTTATAAGCGTATCAAATAAAGGCGAATTAAAACTTAGTATAAATTTTGGCGGTATAGAACGCACTTTACTTGCTTCTTTTGTGGAAAAAATTTCATGAACAAACTTTTTGTAGCATATAAACCAGCAAATATCAGCTCAAACGCCTTTTTAGGCACCTTAAAGAAAAAATACAAAGTCAAAAAAGCAGGCTTTTCAGGCACGCTTGATCCCTTCGCAAAAGGTGTTTTAATCATCGCTTTTAACCAATACACCAAACTCTTCCGCTTTTTAGACAAAACACCCAAGCGCTACAAAGCGACAATCTGGCTAGGAGCAAGCTCAAAAAGTCTTGATAAACACAATATCACAGAATTAAGCTTGCCTTTAGCCTTTAGCAAAGAACAGATCAAAAACACACTTATCAAAGGCGAGCTTGAGTTTATCCCACCGCAATTTAGCGCAAAAAGAGTGCAAGGAAAAAGAGCTTATGAGCTTGCCAAAAGAGGTGAAAAAGCTGAGCTTAAAACATGCAAAATGTATATTTATGAGTGTAAAATACTGCATTATATGCACCCTTTTTTAAGCATAGAACTTAGCGTTAGTGAGGGTGCGTATGTGCGTTCATATTGTGAGATTATCGCTTCAAGGCTTGGCGTAAAAGCTACTTTAAGCGCACTTGAAAGGCTAAGTGAGGGAAAATTTGTATATAATGATGAAAAAAGCTTAAATGTGCTAGAATACTTAAATTTAAAACAAAACTCGCTTTTGGATATAAATAAGCTTGAAAATGGCACAAAAATCAGTCTTGATGAGCTTGAAATTCAAGATGAAGGCGAGTATTTTATCGAGGATAAAGATTTTTTTAGTGTGATTGCTATCAAGGATAAAAAGGTAAAATATCTTTTAAATAAGGTGGAAAAATGTTGATTTTATCAAGAAAAGAAAATGAAAGCGTGCAAATTGGCGAGGATATAGAAATTAAAATCATTCAAGTAAGCAAGGGCTATGTTAAGATAGGCATAGAAGCACCAAAGTCTTTAATGATACTAAGAAAAGAGCTTATCGCACAGATTAAAGATGAAAACCTACACTCTATCATCAGCTCTGATATCAAACTTGATGATCTGAGTCAAAAGCTAAAGCAAAGCAAATGAAAGCATACGCTAAAGCAAATCTTTTTTTAAAACTTATTGGACTTGATGAGAGAAACTATCATCTTTTGCACTCTCGTTTTATCTTGCTTGAAGATTTTTTTGATGAGCTTTTTTTAAGCACTGAAAAATCAAAAACCGGCTTTGAGCTTATCAGTGATTTTTACTGCGAGGATAATATCATTTTTAAAGCTTTTAACGCCCTTTGCAAGGCTGGCTTTAAAAATGAGCTTGAAGAATGCTTTAGCAAATACAGCCTCAAACTCATCAAAAATATCCCTCAAGGTGGGGGACTTGGTGGAGGAAGTAGTGATGCAGCTTGTTTTTTAATGCTGATGAATGAAACTTTGAATTTAAAAATTCCTCAAGAAAAACTTATGCAAATTGGCTTTTCTTTAGGTTCTGATGTGCCGTTTTTTTTAAGTCAGTATAAATGCGCTCATGTCAGTGGCACGGGGCAGTTTATCACGGAGTTTGAAGATGATTTGCCAAAACTTGAGTTTATTTTTCCAGCTATAGAGTGCAAAACGCCTTTGATTTATCAAGAATTTGATCACAATCCACATGATTATAAAGCCAATGAAAAGCTTGCCTTAAAGCTTCTTACGCTTAAAAATCATGAGCTTTTTGAGTATAAAAATACAGAGCTTAATGATTTATTTACTCCTTGTATAAATTTGTATCCTAAAATGCTTTCTTTTATGCAAGAAAACTTTTTTTTAAGTGGTAGTGGAAGTAGCGTATTTAAGGTGGTTTGATGAAGATTATTGCGCGCAATAAAAAGGCTTTATTTGATTATGCCATACTTGAACGTTTTGAAGCTGGAGTGGTACTTAAAGGAAGTGAAGTTGTGGCTTTAAGGGCTGGCAGAGCGAATTTAAAAGATTCTTTTGTAAGAGTGATTAAAGGCGAGCTTTTTTTACTTAATGCTCACATTGCTCATCTAAGCACAACAAATTCACATTTTAAACACGAAGAAAGAGGAGCAAGAAAGCTTTTAATGCATAGAAAACAAATCGACAAACTTTTTGGCAAGGTCTCACAAGATGGCTTAACCTTAGTCGTTTTAGAGCTATATTTTAACGCTAAAAACAAGGTCAAAGCAAGCCTAGCCTTAGCTAAGGGCAAAACCTTGCATGATAAAAGAGAAGTTTTAAAGAAAAAACAAGCTGATCTTGAAGCAAGAGCAGCTTTGAAAGGGATATAAATTTGAAAGCATCTTATGTAAAAGCCTTATTTTTAGGCATATTAAGCCTTTTTTTCATCGCCTGTGACAATCAAGAACAAGTGCAAAATGACTTTTTGTTTGATGAGTATCAAAAAGGCGATGAGATCACCTTACAAAGTGTTAATGGAGGCAGTAAAACTCTTGTAAGAACTCAAAATGGCTTTGTTATCAAGGGCGAAGAAGAAAAGATTGTCATGCTTGATTTTTTTGGCACTTTTTGTGCGCCGTGCAAAGAAGAAGCAAGCCACTTAACGCAGCTTTGGAAAAACAATGCTAAGAATTTTGTTCTCATTGGCTTGACGCATTTTGAAAGCGTGAGTGATGAAGCTGTAAGGCAGTTTGCTCATGATTTTGGAGCCTTTTATTTTTTAAGCAATTCAGATCAAAACGCAAGGATTATCGCTCAAGCCTTAAAAGATATAAATTATCAAAATATGGAACAACTTCCTTTTAAAGTCGTGCTTCAAAACGGAGAGTATCAAGACTTAAGCGATTATTATAACAATGCTAAAAGTGTGAAATTTTATCTTGGTAAGGTTCCAACCGAACTTATGCAAGAGGATTTAAACACAATCAAGGAAAAAAATGCCAAAAACTGAAAGTCTTGAAAAGCTAGAACTTAGCCAGCCAAAGATGTTTAAGCTTTTGCTTTTAAATGATGAAGTTACGACTATGGACTTTGTGATCGAAATTTTAATGGATATTTTTCATTTTGATTTAGACGCCGCAAATCGCCTTATGCTTGAAATTCATTATCAAGGAAGCGGAGTGTGTGGAGTATATACTGAAGAAATCGCCCTTTCAAAACAAAAACAAGTTGAACAGGCTGCAAAAATAGCTAATTTTCCACTTCAAACAAGGATAGAAGAAGAATGAAATACCAAGAAGATTTGAAAAAATACCTTGCTAATGCTAAGCACCTCAGTGCGATTAACCGCCATGAGTTCGTAACTTGCGAGCATTTGCTTTTTGCTCTTTTAAAGCTAAGTCCGGATTTTAAAGAAATTTTTGAAGAATTTGCAGATGCGGATTTTGACGCCCTAGAAAATGAGCTAAAAAACCATATAGCCCAAAAAAATCAAATCCTAAACAAAGACATAGAACCCATAAATTCAGTTGTCTTAGATGATATCTTACACAAGCTTGACACAGAGCCAAAAATTATAGACTTCCTTGAAGAACTTAGCAAAGATGAACGCACTTATTCTAAATTTTTGCTTGAAAAACACGCTTTAAATTTAAACAAAATCGAAGAATTAAAAACTCAAAGCGAGCTTGAAAATCTTAAAAACTTCACCACAGACTTAACCGAACTTGCTACTAAAGGCAAGCTTGATCCACTCATCGGCAGAAGCTTTGAGCTAGAAAGAATGGTGCAAATCCTCTCGCGTCGCAAGAAAAACAACCCTATCTTAGTAGGCGAAGCAGGCGTTGGTAAAACAGCTATCGTTGATGGTTTAGCCTTAGCCATCACTCAAAAAAAAGTTCCACAAAACTTAGCAAATGCAAGGATTTTTAGCCTTGATATCAGCTCTTTACTTTCTGGCACCAAATACAGAGGCGATTTTGAAAAACGTCTTAAAGATATAGTAAGCGAACTTCAAAAAATAGACAACGCCATCTTGTTTATCGATGAAATTCACACTATGGTTGGTGCTGGAGCAGCAAATGAAAGTCATACTGATATGTCAAATTTACTTAAACCTGCTCTAAGTAACGGCACATTAAAATGTATCGGCGCAACAACTTTTATGGAGTATAAAAACTCTTTTGATAAAAACAAGGCTTTAAGCAGACGCTTTGCAAAGATTGATGTTGATGAGCCAAGCAAAGAAGAATGCCTGCAAATCCTAAAAGGCTTAAGAAGCACTTATGAAAAATACCACGGCGTGAAATTTGATGATGAGGTGCTACAAGCTTGTGTAGAGCTTGGAAAGAAGTTTTTTACAGATAAGTTTTTACCTGATTGTGCGATTGATTTGCTTGATGAGCTTGGGGCTTCTTTTAAGCTTGAAAAACGCAAAGCTAGCAAAGCAAGCCTAAAAGACCTTGAAAACACACTTGCTAAAATGACTCATTCACACAAGGTTTTTGAGCTTGATAAAGCAAAATTGCTTAAAAATTTAAGCACTAATCTCAAAAAAGAAATTTTTGGACAAGATGAGGCTATAAGCTCACTTTGTGCGACTTTAAAACAAAGCTATGCTGGCTTAAAAAACGCTCATTCCCCAAAAGGTGTATTTTTATTTACCGGCTCAAGTGGGGTTGGAAAAACTGAGCTTTGCAAGGCTTTGGCAAAAAACTTAGGGTTACATTTAGAACGTTTTGACATGAGTGAATATGCTGAAAAACACGCTATTTCAAGGCTTATTGGAGCTCCTGCTGGTTATGTGGGTTATGAAGATGGTGGGCTTTTAAGCAATGCGGTGCGAAAAAATCCTTTTAGCGTGATCTTATTTGATGAGATTGAAAAAGCTCATCCTGATCTTAGCAATACCTTTTTGCAAATCTTTGATAATGCAAGTTTAACTGATAGTAGTGGCTTAAGGGCTGATTTTCAAAACACCATCATCGTCATGACTTCAAATTTAGGCTTAAAAGAAAGCAATGAACTTGGCTTTTTAAGCAAGCTTGAAGAAAAAAGCTCAAAGGCTGTGAAAGACTTTTTTGCGCCAGAGTTTTTAAACAGGATCGATAAGATCATTCATTTTAATGATTTAGATGATAGTGTGCTTGAAAAGATAGTGCAAAAAGAGCTTGATGAGATCAGTAAAAATCTCAAAAATATTAGCATAAAAGCAGATAAAAAGCTTAAAATTTATCTCGCTAAAAAAGCCTATAAAAAAGAATTTGGCGTGCGTCTTTTAAAACGCGTTATTGCTGAAGAAATAGGCGAAAAACTCAGCGATGAGCTTTTATTTGGCAAGCTTAAAAACGGCGGTTTAGTTGAGCTAAGGCTTGGCAAAAATGACACAATCGAGTTTGTATTCTAAGCTTTTAAACGCCCCTAGTGATGCGCCGGTGTTTTTAACTCCGCACTTAGAAAGTGATTTTTTGCTTAAAGCTTACCGCTTTGGGCTTTTTCCTTGGACGAGTAATCCCACAACTTGGTGGTGTCCTGATCCTAGAATGACGCTTTTTCCAGCTGATATTTATAAACAAAAAAGCCTCAGACGTTTTTTTAAACACTATGAGTTTAAGCTTGATGAAGCCTCTTTAAGGCTAATCAAACTATGTGCAAGCACAAGAAAACGCACTTGGATTGATGACAATTTTTTAAAAGCCTATGAAGAGCTTTTAAAACAAGGCTTTTTGCACTCCCTAGAAGTCTATGAAAAAGACGAACTAGTGGGTGGAATTTACGGACTTATCATAGGCAAGGTGTTTTTTGGTGAAAGTATGGTAAGTCTTCAAAAAAATGTCTCAAAACTAGCCATGATAAAGCTTTGTGAGCTTTTAGAACCTTTTGAGTTTATCATTGATTGTCAAGTGCATAATCCACACCTAGAGTTCATGGGTGCAAAAAAGCTTACAAGAAAAGACTTTCTTAGCCTTTTAAAAGAAAAAGTAGAACAAGAAAGTGGTTTTGAAAGCTTTAAAGAGTTGCTTTAGTTTTCTTTTTAATTTAAAATAACATAAGCTTAATTTTAGAGTTTGCAAAAGTAAAATGAAATAAATCCAAGCTACTCAAATTTTATCACACAAACTCTACAAAACCTATCAAATAAGCTTTTAATCAAGCCTTGCAAGCTGACTTTGAAAAAAGGCGTGATCGTAGCTTTGAGGGAAGTTAAAGGCTATAGCTTTGTTTTGTTTTTGACTTAAATGCTTTAATGCTTGATTAAGATTTTTAAACATAAGCTCACAGGCACTAAAAGCCAAAGCCTCTATCTCAAGCCCACCGCTAAGATAAATCAAAGGCATTCTAAAACTCTTACTTACATCAAGCTTAGCTTCAGTATCATTTAAGCTTAGCTTGATATCTAAAGGGCTGATATGCTTGAATTTATAGCTTGCTGCCAAGTCCAAAAAAGTCTTCATATCTGGCAAAAATGCCCCACGAGCTAAAACATAAGCATATTCAAAAAACTTAAATATATCTGAGCTAGGGCGCGACGTATCATCGTAATTTGCCTCGATAAAAGCATAATTTTTAGCAAATTCTTTCTTGTATGTTTCAAGCAAGGAAGCTCCAAGCTTGTTTTTAGCGATATTTGCAAGCACAAGCTTAACATTGCTTTCAAACTCAAATTTCAAAAAATCACAAGGCTCATCATCAAGTCCCTTATACAAAAGCCTTGTCTCATTATCAAAACTTAAAATCACTCTCTTATCATCAAGCGTGCTTTGAATTTGTGCTTTATCAAGACTTGCAGAGCCTTTTTTATCGCTATTTGCAAAAGAAAAATCCACATAAGAAGTAAGATTTTTCATCGGCTCTTCATAAAAACCAAATTCGTCCCAAAAATTCGCCTCAGAACAAGCCATACAACCATGTCCGCCTTGCACAGGCCACGAAGTTTTAGCATTAAATTTCACTTTTGGGCAGTTATTATAAGTATAAGGTCCTTTGCAACCCACCTTAAACAAACATGCCCCGCTTTTTGCAAGATCATCATCAAATTTTTGAGCAAAAACTCCAGCTTCAAATTTTGCCTTTCTTTCACACATATCGTGCAAACACTTGCCATACGCCCATTTTGGACGATCTTTTTCATCTAAATTTGGTAGAGTTTGAAAAAGTGCATAAAAACATAAATTCGCAACGATATTAATATCACTTGGCGGACAGCCCGGCACTTGCACGATTTTTTGTTGCAAAACCTCAGCTATGCCACATATCTTACTTGGGTTAGGAGCAGCAGCTTGAATACCCCCATAACTTGAACAAGTCCCCATAGCAAAGATGGCTTTTGCTTTATTAGCTACCTTTTGAAGTATCTCATAACCGCTCTCGCCATTTGCTCCTATGGTTAAAAAATAAGTATCTATGGGAGCTACTCCGCCTTCAACGGCTAAAATGAAGTCTTTATTGCTCTTTAAAAGTTCATCTATATTGTGCTCAGCCTGCCAGCCAGCCGAAGCCATAATGGTTTCGTGATATTCTAAGGAGATAAAATCAAACACAAGTTCAGCCAAATCAGGAGTTGAAGCTCTCAAAAGGCTTTCAGAACAGCCGGTGCACTCAGCTAAATGTAGCCATACCACGCTTGTGCGAGGGGCTAATTCAAATACCTTTTGTGCTAAAGGTGCAAAATCATTTGGCAAAGCAAGGGTTTTGATCAAAGCCTGCACGCTTTCTGGGTTGATCACTTTTTCTTCTTTTGTATCTGAGTTTTCAAGCTCTGCGATGCGTTTTTCAAGCAAGGCTTTCAACTCTTCATTACTCAAATCAGCCACTTTGAAGCTCCTTTTGTTTGTGTTGGGTGGATTATAGCATTTTAGTGTTTACAATTAGTTTAAAATTTGCTCTTAAATTTTGCATTTTTTGAAAATTTCAAAACATAAACGCTATCAAAAATGAAAAATCACTTTAAACTAGACTTTATGAAACTTTACCTATAATATATAGTTTTAATTTTATTTAAGGTTAAGCTATGACTCAAGTGGCGAAAATACGATTTGTTGAAGGTTTTACTTCTTCTGTTTTGATTTTTGATATAAAGCTGTTAAAAACTCTAGGGGGGGGGGCTTTAATTTTTACAAGCCTTTTATAAGGCTTTTGACTTTTCTTTTTGCTCTTATTTCTTCAAATCTTTTTTCTTTAATATCTAAACTCATTTTTACTGAGTGTTTATGTTTATTCTCTTGGCAAAGTTCTTATTTTTCTAAGATTTTATACAAAATCAAAATCTTGCAATTTTTTCTTAAAAATTCTAAAAAAATGACACAAGCTGTCAAAAGCACATGATATATTTTTGCAAAGTTAAATTTTTTAACAAAGATAAAAGGAGTTAAAAATAAGTTTATACCTTGTTTCTTAGGAAGCAAGATTTAAATTTATTTCTTAAAGGAGAAAAAATGGCAAATATCGATCAGGCTCACAAAGAAATTGATCTAACAGGGGCATTTGAAAAAGTGCAAAAATTGCTTAAAGATAGCGGAATAAATGCTAAGCTCAATGTGCTTATAGCAGGTGCCGCAGGAGTGGGTAAAAGCACACTTATCAATGCTATATTTGGTAAAGAAACAGCACAAACAGGGCAAGGATCGGCAGTAACTCAAGAAACTAAAGAATATATCATCAATGAAAACTTTAGTATTTTTGATACTAAGGGCTTAGAAGCAGACGATTTTCAAAACACTATGGCAAAAATTGAAAATTTCCTTGCTGAAAAGCAAAAAGAAAAGACAGATGAACAAATTCATATAGCTTGGCTTTGCATAAGCGAACCGAGTAGAAGAACTGAAAATGGTGAAAAACCTCTGGTTAGGCTTTTAAAAAAATACAATATCTCTACTTTAATTGTTATCACAAAGGCTGAACAAGACAAAGATGAAAAGGGTGAAAAATTTTCTGATAAGGTTAAAAAAATCTTTGCTGAATATGGAACAAAAGAAGATGAGGTAATAAGAGTGAGAGCCATATCGATTGAAGATGATGATGGTCATATAAAACCGGTAATGGGCATTGATGAGCTTTTAAAGAAAACCTATGAACTTTTACCAAAAGCACAACAACAAGCTCTTATAAGAGAACAAAAAGCAGACAAAGAACTTAAGAAAAAAGAAGCTACAAAATGGGTAAATTACCACTCAGGAATAGCTGGTGCTATTGCGGCTAATCCCATACCATTTTCTGACATAGCCCTACTTTTGCCACAACAACTTGCAATGATGTATCAACTAAGCAGAATTTATAATATAGAGCTTTCAAAAGAAAATGCTACTCAGCTCATCACAGCATTTGGAGCGACTATAGCTACTGGTTTTGCTGCAAGAGTTGTAGCTGGTGCTTTAAAACTTATACCAGGCGTTGGCACTATAGCAGGTGGTGCAATAGGAGCTGGGGTGGCTTCAACTACAACAAAACTTATGGGACAAGCTTATATCAGCTATCTTGATGCAAATTTCAAAGAAATAGCACAAGGGGTATTTAAACCAAGCGAGGAAGGTTATAAAAAATATCTTGATAAAAAAGAAATTCAAGCTCAAATTGAAAAAGCTTAAAATATTTTAAGGCTAGAACTCTAGCCTTAAAAGCTAAATTTTAAAGGATATATTATGCTTTTAGAAAAACTTGAGAACATGTCAGAAAAAGAGCTTCAAAGCCTTATAGCAAGTCTTTTAGAATGTACCTTGCCCCTAAAAGAGCTTTTAGAGCCAAAAAAGCTTACAAGGCTTTTAAAGCTTGTTGTAGCCTTGCAAAAGCAAAGCAAAGGCTTGCAAAATGAGGCTTTGAGTGCAAAAATGCCTTATATCGTAGGATGTATAGATTTGATAACTGAGTATAAAAGAAACAATGCTAGTGAATTTGAGCTTTTATTTAGCTTGCTTGAAAAGCTTGCTAGAACTTATAAAAATGATAATGCTTTAGCTTCAAATCTTGCTTTTTTGCTTAAGGTGTAGCTATGTCTGGTATTTGCGACACTTTAAAACTGCTTGCTGAGCTTGATTATGCTGATCGTCGTAAGCCTTGGCATTGGGCTAAACTCAACCGCCTTAGAGTGCTTAAAGCAAAGCTTGATAAGCATTTTGAAGTGATAAAAAATACAAAGGATTTAAAACTAAAGCTTGATTGTATAGCTGAGTGCGTTTGTATTATCAGTGAATTTAAGAACAACAATGTTGAGGATTTTGAGGATTTATTTACCAGCCTTGAAAAACTCACTCAAAAATACAAAAATGATAAAGATTTTGTTTCAAAACTAAACAATTTAATAGGAGATTAAAATGATAAATGTACTTTTATGTATCATTATGCTTGGCTTAGGTTTAGCTCTTATAGCTTTTTATACGGCTATTGCTATGATTGTGATTTGGTTTGTGCTTTTATTTGCTGTGGGGCATTATTTTGGCGGTGTTGGAGTGGTGATTTATATAGTGCTTAGTGTAATCATAGCTTATAATATCTACAAGGCAGATAAAGAAGCAGAAAATGAGTAAGTTTTCAGCATCAATATCAAGCTTTTTCTTAAACTAAGACTCTTAAAAGGCGAGTTTTGCTGGACTTTAAGCTTTAAAATAATTTAAAAAAAGGAAAATGCATGAACTGCCTTCTTATCTTATATAATCCCTACTATCAAAAAGATGTTATAGAACAACACCTTAAAATTCTTTTACAAAAAGGCGAAGTAGCCTTTGGTAAGCTTGATAAGCTAAGCACTATGAAGCAGGACTTTGAAGAGGATTTGAAGGCAATTTATGAAAGCACCAGCGAGGAAAATCCTTTGCAGCTTTTTTTGAGTGATTATGCGAATTTATTTGTAGCAAAGGTAAGCAAAATAAGCACTGAGGACTTATCAAAGCTTGCACCAAGTTATTATAAACAAAAAAAGCTTAAGGTAAAAGATTGGTTTCTCATCAAGGACTTAAGAGAATTAGTAAGAGATGATTTTAAACTAATTAGGGATAATTTTTTAGCTAATTTTTTAGTTCCAAGTACTGAGAATTCAACTTTTGCTTTATATGGCAATAATTATGTCTATCCTCTTATCATCAAGCAAAAACAAGAGGAGAATTATTTTTTAGGTGAGAAAAAGCATTATTTAGAAGTCTTTCAAAACGAGGAATATTTAAAGATAAAGCAAGAACTTAGCTTTTTTGGCTTTGAACAAAAAGATATTAACACTATGCTTGCAGATACCTTGCATAATATCATTTCAGCAGAGCTTGATTTTAGAGCAAATAAGGACAATCCTTTGTATGATTTAAGCTCAGCCATAATTAAATACTCAAAAAGCTTAGAGCAAGAGATGAGGATAGTCATGAGCCTACTTGTGCGCTTCTTAGCTCGTTTTGATCAAAACATTTTACAAATACGCCTTTTTGCTGGCGCAAAATTTGTGGTTGGTAATTTAGAAAAGACAACAGCAAGTTATGCAGCCTATAAACAGATACTTTCAAAGGGTGATATCGAAAGTCTCATTCAAAGCAAACTGAGTGGAAACATGAAAAGATACTTTTCATATATCATGTTCGAGCATATAGACGCCATACAAAAAATTCGCAATCACAGCGCTCATGCAGGGGCTCCAAAACATGAAGATTTTAAAAAGTTAAGAAAACATATCTTAGGTATAGGTAAAGAAAGCATAGTTATAGAGCTAATGCGCGTTAAGCAGAAATTATTTGACTTGCTTAAAAAACTTTAAAAAATTAAATTCTAAACCCTGCCCCACTCTTACTTTGCTAGCCTTTTAGCTAGACCAACACAAGCTTCTAAGCTTTGTTCTTGGCTAATATAAATTTTATTTTTAAGCCCTTTTGGTAAGGCTTTTGCTGTGCTTTGTCCTAGACAAATGATAATATCTTTTTCATTAAAGCTATAAAAACGCAAGAAATTTTCTAAGGCTGAATAAGCATTAAAGATAAAAATAGCTGGTTGTATTAAGCTTATATCAGGCTTTAAAGGCTTATTTTCATAGGCTATGCATTCACTTAAATAAACGCCCAAACTTAAAAGTTCTTTGTCTAAATTTGAACGCACTTCTTTGGCTCTTAGATAAAGGCATTTTTTGCCCCTAAGCTCATTTTTAAACTCAGCTACAAGCTCACTTGCATAGGCTTTTTGAGGAAATTTTACCTCCTTAAAACCATAGTCTAAAGCCGTTTTAGCTGTTTTAGCCCCTACTGCATATACACTCAAATCTTTAATAGCCTTGATATGAAGTCGTTTAAGAGCTTTTATGGCATTTTTTGAAGTGATGATAAGAGCCTCAAATTCACTTAAATCAAGACTAAAATCAAAAAAGCAAATTTCATTTAAAACGAGATTTTGCACCCCTTCAAAATGAGCCTTTCCAACAAGATAAATCATAATTTTTCTTCAACTGCCTTAAGCTTGCTTTTTAAAGCCCCTTGCCTACCCTCATAACAATCAAATTTAGCGGTGATATAAAAACGCTGAGCATCAAAACACTTTGAAGCCATTTTAAGCACTTTTAAAGCTTTTTTCATGGATTTGCATTCAACGCAAGTTCCCATAGCATTGAGCTCATAAGCTATATTTTTACGCTTTAGTTTTTTTAGCACCTTAGCCACTTCGGCACTTTTTGATACTTCCCCACTTATACTAAATATACAAAATTCCATTAAAACACTCATCTAGCCTCCTTAATCTGTATTATCTTTGCTCTAAGCCTTAAAGCTGTCTCATAAGCATTAACGCTTTGCATTAAAGCTCTTATCACAGCTATACCAGCGATTTTGCTTGATTTTAACTCTAAAACATTGCTTTCATCTATGCCACCTATTGCCACGACTTTTAAATTCGTATTTAAGGCTAGTTCTTTAACACCTTTTACGCCTATAAGCTCGCTTTCTTTTGAAAGGCTAGGAAACACTGCCCCACAACCTAGATAATCAGCTCCAGCTGTATTTTTAAGCTGAGCTAGAGTTTTTACACTTAAACCTATGATTTTTTGCTCTCCTAAAAGCTTTCTTGCCACATTTACACTTAAATCATCTTGCCCTAAATGCACCCCAGCACATTCTAAAGCTAGGGCAATATCAAGCCTATCATTAATGAGTAGTGGCACACAAAGCTCATCACAAAGCCTTTTAAGCTTTAAGCCAAGCTCGAAAAACTCCCTTGAACTTAGCTCTTTTTCTCTAAGCTGCACCACGCTTACACCGCCTAAGATGGCGTTTTTTACTTGATTTAAAAAGCTCTCATCGCTTCTTTTTTGCCTGCTTGCTACAAGATATAAGCTCAAATCAAGCTTGTTTTTATCAAAACTCACTCAAGCCCCATAGATTCAAAAAGATGATTAGTAGGACCACAACCCTTGCCTAAATTTAAAGAATATTTTATAGCCTTAAACACATAATCTTTTGCCTCTTTTACCGCTTCAGCCTTGCTTTTACCAAGGGCTAAGCTTGAAGCTAGAGCTGAACTTAAGGTGCAGCCTGTGCCATGTGTATTTTTTGTTTCTATCCTCTCAGCCTTAAAAATCTGCACATTTTGCCCATCAAAAAAGACATCATTAGCATTTGTCTTACTATGTCCGCCCTTAAGCAAAACCGCCTTTGCTCCAAGCTCACAAAGCTCTTTTGCAGCTTTTATCATATCTTGTTCATCTTTGATCTCAAAGCCACACAAATACTGAGCTTCTGGGATATTTGGGGTTAAGATATCAGCAAATTTAAGCATTTTTTGCTTAAAAAGCTCGCAATTTTCAAGAGGCATTAAAGCAAAGCCATTTTTAGCAAACATAACCGGATCAATCACAATATTTTCTGGCTTAAAATGAGCTAAATTTTCAGCCACGCATTCTATAGTGGCTTTACTTCCAAGCATACCTATCTTAACAGCTTTTGGAGGGATATCCTCAAAGATAGCCTGCATTTGCTCGTCAATTACTTGCTTTGGTATATCAAAACAGCTTATCACACGCGCTGTATTTTCAGCCACAACGCTTACTACAACGCTCATTCCAAAAAGCTTAAAAGCACTAAAGGTTTTAAGATCAGCTTGCAAGCCAGCCCCACCGCTACAATCACTTCCAGCTATTGTTAAAATAGGCGTTAAACTCGATCCTATAGCTTTCATTTGTATCCTTTTTTGCTTGAAATTATATCAAAATTTAAAGCTTTATGAGCCAAGTTTAAAACTTTGTTGAATTTCATTTAAAAAATCCTGCTCATTAATGCCTTGAGTGTAAAAATAAGCCCTTAAAAGCTTAGGAATGCCTGCTTTTCTATACCTTTCTTTAAATTCTTTTGGGATTTTTTCACAAGTTTTATACTCAAATACAAAGGCAAGCTCATCTTTAAAGCAAAGTGCTATTTTACCTGATATAACCCCATCTTGTTTCATCATTTGTTCTCTTTGCTTAGCACTTATTCTTAGTCCTTTTGCCTTAATGGCTTTTGCGATCAAGCTTTCTTGCTTTGAGAGTATGCTTATGCCTTTAAATTCCTTGTAAAAAGCATTTTGATAAAGGGCATTTGTGTCTTTTTGAAGATAATTAAAACTTCTTTTTACTCCCTTAGCAAAAAGCTTTAAAAAAGGCTTTGAGAAGTGTTTTCTTATATAATTGCGTTCAAATCGTTCATCTTCATTGCTTAAATCTTTAAAATAAACAATATGCTTTTGCTCTAAAAAATCTAAAATTTCATCTTTACTCACGCTTAAAAAAGGACGCACTAAGGTAAAACTTGGCTCTTTTTGAAGCTCTTGCATACCTAAAAGCTCGCTTAAGCCTGCTCCTTTTTTAAGCTGCATTAAAAACCACTCAAACTTATCATCAAGCTGATGGGCTAAGATAAGGTTTTCATAGCCTTTTTGCTCGCAAAGTTCTTTAAAAAAGCTATAGCGAAAATCCCTTGCATTTTTTTCAAAATTATTCTTAAATTTTGGGGCAGTTTTTATAAAAATTTGCTTATTGTGCTTTTTGGCAAGCTCTTTGGCTGCTTTTAGCTCAGCCTTGCTTTGCGCTCTTGTGCCATAATCAACTAAGGCTAAATCAAAGCTGATATTTTGCTCTAAAAGCGTGTAAAATAAAGCTGTGCTATCGCTTTGATAAGAAAAGCCAAGTAAATTCTTAGCCTTGCTTAAAGCCTGCAAGCTTTTTTGACTAAGCTTCATCAAAGCTCTTTTAAGGCTGTTGCGATGAGCTTTTTATCGATACTTTGAGTGATTTTGCATTCATAAATTTTACCAAGTTCTAGCTTGCCACATAGGCTTTCATTGATGAGAATTTCCCCATCAATCTCCCTGTCCCAACGCAAATCCTTTCCAGCGATGAAAAACTCGCCCTCGCTACTTTGCCCTGTGATGACAACCTGCCTTGTTTTGCCTACTTCTTTTGCAAAGCTTTTTTCTATGGCTTGATCAACGATTTTTTCGATGATTTTAAGTCTTTTGTTGATGATTTTACTTGGCACTTGAGGCATGTTAAAAGCGGCGGTATCTTCTTCTTTAGAATAACCAAAAACGCTGATTCTATCAAAGTCAAAGTCCTTGATAAACTCGCAAAGCTCGTTAAATTCAGCCTCATTTTCATGAGGATGTCCTACTATAAAGCCTGTGCGTAAAAAGCTATCTTTGGCTGAACTCATAAGCTTTAAAAGCTCTAATAAAGCCTTTTTGCTTGTGCCTCTTTTCATGATTTTAAGCATGGTATCATTGATGTGCTGTAAAGGCATATCAAAATAATTTACAAAAACCTTTGAAGCGATGATTTTTTCGATCAAAGCCTTGCTCGCAGTCGTTGGATACAAATACAAAATGCGTGCAGATTTTATGCCCTCTAGCTTTTCAACCGCTTCTATAAGCTTAATGAGCCCATCCTTTTGCCCCTCATCAAAAAGATAAGAGCTCGTATCTTGAGCGATGAAAGAAAAGTCAAAATAACCCTTTGCTATAAGGCTTTCAAGTTCGCTTATTATGCTTTTTATGCTTCTACTTTTTAGCCTGCCTTTAAAGCTTGGTATGGCACAAAAGGAGCAGTTTTGATTGCAGCCCTCAGCGATTTTGATAAAAGCATGCGTTTTTGAACCAGTGATAAGCCTTTTGCTTTGTTCATTTTGCAAATAGGTTGAGTTTGAAAACAAATTCACTTTTTTAAGGATGATCTCATCAATCTTATCATAATCACTCACCCCAGTAAATAAATCAACCTCAGGAAGCTCCTTAATCAGTTCATCTTTATAACGCTGCATCAAACAGCCCGTTACAACAAGCACAGAACTATCTTTTCTTTGCTCGTGCAAGGATAAAATGGCATTAACGCTTTCTATCTTGGCGGATTTGATAAAGCCACAAGTATTGACTATCAAAACATCAGCATTTTGAGGCTCATCACAAAGCTCATAATTTTCAAGCCGTC
This sequence comes from Campylobacter sp. MIT 12-5580, assembly GCF_005406235.1. NCBI lineage: Bacteria > Pseudomonadati > Campylobacterota > Epsilonproteobacteria > Campylobacterales > Campylobacteraceae > Campylobacter > Campylobacter sp. MIT 12-5580. The sequence continues at coordinate 226,885 of NZ_NXLK01000001.1, read as the reverse complement.
CTAGCATAATCTCACTATCAACTAAGTTTTTATTACAGCCTAAAGACTGCAGGTAAAGTTTTGGCATAATCTTCCTCTTGATAAATTAAAGGCAAATTATAGCTAAAATTGTTTAAATTAAAAATAGCATAAAATTTTTAACTTTTTATAATTAAAAATTCAAAAAATGATACAAGCTATCATAAAAACTCGTTATAATACAAAATTATTTTATTTTTTAAAGGAAAAAAAATGAACTATATTTCAAGAATTCAAAAACTACGAAAAGTTCTGGGCGAAGGTTTGCTTGAAAAAGAAGAAGCCATTGCTCTAACACTTTTGTGTATGATAGCTGGCAAATCTATCTTTTTATATGGTCCTGCTGGCACGGCAAAAAGTCTTGTGGCAAGACGTGTAAGTCAAGCCTTTCAAAGCCATAAATTTTTTGATTATTTGATGAATAAATTCAGCACTCCTGAAGAAGTCTTTGGTCCTTTAAAACTTAGCGAATTAAGAAAAGATAATTTAGAACGCAATATAGAAGGCTTTTTACCAGCTGCGGATTTTGCGTTTTTAGATGAAATTTTTAAAAGCTCCCCAGCTATCTTAAATGCTTTACTTACTATCATCAATGAAAAGAAATTTAGAAATGGCAAAGAAAATATCAAAGTGCCTTTAAAAGCCCTTGTTGCTGCAAGTAATGAGCTTCCAGCTAAAAATCAAGGCTTAGAAGCCTTATATGATCGCTTTATCATGCGTTTGATTGTGCCAAGACTTGACGAAAAAGACAATTTTGCTAAGCTTTTACAAACCCTGCCTTTAAATGAGGAAATAAAGCTTGATGAGGCTTTGAAATTTAGCAATGATGAGCTTGAAAATATCAAAGAAAAAGCCAAAAAAGTAGAACTTCCTAAAGAAATCATAGACATATTGCTTAACCTTAAAGCAAGGATAGAGCTTTTCAACAAAGAACTAGAAACAAATCAAGAAGTAAATGTAAATTTTATCGATGTGAGCGAAAGAAGATGGATAGTCATAATGGAGCTTTTGCGTTTTGCTGTAGTTTTAAGCGATAGGACAAAAATGAAAGTGGTTGATCTGCTTTTAATCAAGCATTGTTTGTGGAGCAATGAAGAACAAAAAGAAGTTGTAGAAAAACTTTTAAATGAAAGTTTATCTGGATCAAATACCCAAATACTAAAGTATGAAAAGGAATTTGAGGAGCAAAAAGAAGGCATTATAGAAAGTTTAGAAGAAGAGGTGTTTTATTATAAAACATTAAAAAAAGATGGAAAAGTATTTATACATTATGAAATCCCATACTTAAACAAAGACAAAAAACAAGAGATAGCGCATATTAACGCACCAGAAGAAGACTTAGATAAAAAGGAAATTTTTCAAGGATATAAATATGACTCTTATTATGGGTGGCGGAGAACAAGCGAACATTATTATTGTTTTAATAAAGCAAGAAATAAGTGCCTTATTTATATAAATGTTAAATATAATGATCCATCACAATGTGAATGTAAAAAAGAAATTAGCATCACAAATCACTCAAAAATAGTTTCTTCACGCATCTCATTAAAAATTCAAGCAAAACTCAAAGAAGACTGCGAAGAAATGATTGAGAAATTTCAAGCTGAACTAGATATGATTAAAAAGAAAAAAGAAGTATTTTGCAAAGAAAATCAAAATGCCTTTATCGATCAAGAAAATGAAGAATTTCAAATCTTACTTCAAGGTTTAGAAACAGAAAAAAGCACCTGCGAACAACTTGTCATAGAAACTAAAAAGCTCAAAGATAAGGTTGAAAAGCACCCAAATATAAAGGGCTAAAATGGCTTTAAAGCAGGAGAAAAAGAAGATTTCAAACTTTGTGATACAAGGCATTTAGCCTCTTATTGTGGGTATGATTTGGAGCTTGATGAGCTAAACATCAAAGAAAGCTTGGAACGAAGGCGAAATTTATGCGATGAAGAACTTCAAAAAAAACTTGAAAATATACCTCTTGAGATCAAACAAGAAAAAAGCAAACATTTTAAGCACGAACTTGAATTTAAAGCCCAAGAAATGCCGAGTCTATCAGCCTTACCAAAACTTTTAAAAGAGATAAAAAAATATAACGCAAATTTTGATACCAAATTTTATACAAAAGAGCTTAAGCAAAGACAAGCAAAAGAAAAAGACTACGACGCAAAAGATTTGCATAAAAATGCCTTAAATAACTGGGAAAAACACATTCAAGAAAAGCTCAAAAAACGTAAAGAAAATCTCACTGAAAATGCCCAAAGCAAGCTCATCAAAGATACAAGAGAATATCTTGAGCTTTTAAGGCAAATGCAAGAAAGCTTTGATGAGATGGGCGAAGCTGGTGAGGTATTTAAAGACGGCGTGATGAATGAGCTAAGAGAGGGTTTAGCAAGCGGTAGAAGTGCTGATGAGTTTTTACAAGATAGTGAAGCAAGAAATGAATTTGGACGCGGTAGCGGAGGAGGCAAAGGGGAGTTAAAAAAACGCATACAAAATTTAAGTGTTTGGCTTAAGCTTTTAAATCAAGAAAGCGTAAAAAAACTTTGTGATATGCTAGGTAAGCTTACCAAAGAAGAAAAAAAGCTAGAACTTGAAAAGATACAAAGCCTTCAAAGCTATGATATCAAAATAAGAACACCACACATCAAAGAAGAAATCACGGGCATTGTTTTAGGCAGGGATTTAGAAAATACCCTGCCAAGCGAGTTAGCTTTGATTGATGATGTAGATTTTGGCATACTTTTTGATCTTAAATTTAGCGAAAACCGCCTTTTTTGTTTCGAAAAACAAGGCTTTGAAAGTCAAAGCAAACAAAAGATGATAGATGAGGAAAAAGAAAAAGAGCTAAGCGAAGCAAAAGGTCCTATAATACTTTGCGTAGATACAAGTAGCAGTATGAGTGGCACACCAGAAACCATAGCTAAAGTCGTGGCTTTATATATGGCAAAAAGGGCTATGGAGCAAAAAAGAGCGTGTTATCTTATCAATTTTAGCGATGGCATTCATACCCTTGATCTTAGTCCACCAAACAACCTTTTTAAGCTTTATAATTTTTTAGAACTGAGCTTCAACGGAGGCACAGACGCCTTACCTGCTTTAGAAGCTGGCTTTAAAAAGATGAAAGAAGAGGCGTATCAAAAGGCTGATATGCTAGTGATTAGTGATTTTATCTTTAGTGGCTATGATATGCAAAGGATAAAAACCCTAATGAAGCAAAAAGATGAAACAAATAAATGCTACGCTCTTTATGTAGGCTCTTTTGGGGATAGTTTAGCAAAAACGAAGCTTTTTGATGATGAGTTTATCTGCGAAGCAAATGGCAGAGTTTCTAATCTCAATCTTAGTATAAAATCCTTAAAAGCTAAAATTTAACTTAACTTTTTCTCAAACTTTAAGCCAAGTTTTGTTAGAATTTAAGTTTTTTGAGGGATAAAATGGATACTTATGAATACAGTGAACTTTTAAAAAGCTTAAAAAATAAAGTCGGCAATATCGCTTCCATCATCAAGCCAGATGAGCTTAAAACGCGTTTAAAAGCTATAGAAGAGCTTGAAAACTCGCCTGATTTTTGGCAGGATGCTAAAAATGCAGCTAGCATTGGCAAAGAAAAAACCAAACTTTCAAATTTACTTAAAAATTATGAAAATGCTTTTAATGCCCTAAATGACGCTAACGAACTTTTTGAGCTAGCTAATGCTGAAGAAGATCATGCTACGCTTGAAGCTTTATTTGAGGACTCCAAAAGCCTTGAAGAACATATCAGCCAGCTTGAAATTTCCATGCTCTTAAGCGATGAAAATGACAATAAAAATGCCATTATTTCCATACACCCAGGAGCTGGAGGAACAGAAAGTAATGACTGGGCGAGTATGCTTTATAGAATGTATTTAAGATTTTGCGAGCGAGAGGGCTTTAAGGTTGAAACCTTAGACTTTCAAGAGGGGGAAGAAGCTGGGCTAAAAGATGCAAGTTTTTTGGTAAAAGGCGTAAATGCTTATGGGTATTTAAAGGCTGAAAATGGCATACACCGCCTTGTAAGAACCAGCCCTTTTGATAGTGCAGGACGCCGCCACACTAGCTTTTGTAGTGTTATGGTAAGCCCTGAACTTGATGATGATATAGAAATAGAAATCGCTGAAAAAGACATAAGAGTGGATTATTACAGAGCTAGTGGAGCTGGAGGACAGCATATTAATAAAACTGATTCAGCAGTAAGAATCACTCATTTTCCAAGTGGCATAGTGGTGCAGTGTCAAAACGATAGAAATCAGCACAAAAACAAAGCCACAGCCTTTAAAATGCTCAAATCCCGCCTTTATGAGCTAGAACTCATGAAACAACAAGATGCTAGCCAAGTAGGAGAAAAAAGCGAAATGGGCTGGGGACATCAAATCCGCTCTTATGTGCTTTTTCCTTATCAGCAGGTTAAGGATACGCGTTCAAATGAAGCATTTAGCAATGTTGAAGCTATTTTAGACGGAGATATTAAAAAGCTTATTGAGGGTGTTTTAATCGCTTCAAAATAAAAGTTAAATTTAGCCTTCTTAAAGCAAAACTAAGTTAAAATTCGCCTCATAAATGACGGGAGCTTGTGTAACAGGCTGAGAGTAAGCTAAAAAGCTTAGACCGAACCGGAACTAGATAATGCTAGCGTCGGGAAGATTTATGTTTTTGCTGTTTTTATCTTTAGGTATTGTAAATTTTACACGCAAAGATAAACACTCTTTATTTCTCACACTCAAACTTCTTTCATTTATCTTCAAAATTCAAACAAGGAGATCAAATGAATACTCAAATGTCTTATGCCAAAAAGGGCATAATCACCACTCAAATGCAAGAAGTTGCTAAAAAAGAAGAAGTTAGCGAGGATTTTTTACTTGAAAATATCGCTAAAGGCAAGATCATTATCCCTGCAAATATCAACCACAAAGCCCTTGAGCCAAATGGTATAGGCAAGGGTTTAAAAACCAAAGTCAATGTTAATCTAGGCGTTTCAAATGATTGTGTGGATTATACTGAGGAGATGAAAAAGGTTGATTTGGCACATAAATTTAAGATTGAAGCCATTATGGATTTGAGTAATTATGGCAAAACAAGCCGTTTTAGAGATGAACTTATCGCTAAATCAAAAGCTATGATAGGCACGGTGCCAGTTTATGATGCGGTGGGCTTTTTGGAAAAAGACTTAGCTCAAATTAAGGCAAAAGACTTTTTAGATGTGGTGTATCATCATGCAAAAAGTGGGGTGGATTTTATGACTATTCATGCTGGCATAAACTCACGTGCAGCAAGGGTTTTTGAAGAGGCAAATCCTCGCATAACCAACATAGTTTCAAGAGGTGGTTCTGTGCTTTATGCGTGGATGAAAATGAGTGGAAATGAAAATCCTTTTTTTGAGTATTATGATGATTTGCTTGAAATTTGTGCTAAATTTGATGTTACGCTTTCACTTGGCGATGCTTTGCGTCCAGGCTGCACGCATGATGCAAGTGATGCAGCTCAAATCGCTGAACTTATCGAGCTTAGCTTGCTTACAAAAAGGGCATGGGAGGCAAATGTACAAGTGATGATAGAAGGACCAGGGCACATGGCGATTAACGAAATTGCTGCAAATATGCAACTTGAAAAAAGAATTTGCAATGAAGCGCCTTTTTATGTGCTAGGACCTTTGGTTACTGACATAGGTGCAGGACATGATCATATAAGCGCGGCTATTGGCGGGGCAGTTGCGGCTGCAAATGGGGCTGATATACTTTGCTATGTAACCCCAGCAGAGCATTTGCGTTTGCCAAATTTAGACGATGTGCATAATGGCATAGTAGCCACTAAAATCGCAGCTCATGCTGGAGATATAGCCAAACTTGAAAAAGCAAGGGAGATTGATGATGCGATGAGTAAGGCTAGGCAAGAAATTGATTGGCAGATGATGTTTAAACTTGCAATTGATGGGGACAAGGCTAAAAAAATGTTTAATGAAAGACGTCCTGAGGAACTCAATTCCTGCTCAATGTGTGGAAAAATGTGTGCGATGAATACCATGAATCAAATCCTAAAAGGCGAACAAGTAAGCCTTGTGTGAAATTTGACTTTTGCCTACTTTTGGTGTTTAACGCCAATATGCTTAAACACCAAAAAATCTTTAAATCAAAGCTCAAATACAAAAAAGCAAAATCTAAGCATTCCTTATCCTAAAATACAAACTCTTCAATTTAAACCCTAGCAGATCAAATTTATCTTGCTCTTTTACTGCTACACCTTCATATCCACACTTTTATTTAAAACATTAAAAGTATTTAAGCTTATCTTTGAAAGCATACTTACTAAATCATTTGAATTTAAAAACTCACTTTGATAGACATTTTGGCGGTTTGCAAATTAAATAATATTTTTCAATTTGCTGGAGTTTAATGGCTTCAGCAAAAATTCATTCTGCCGATTTACTTTAATAATAAATTTCAAAAGGCAAGCTCAAATGCAAATAAGCTCTATAAATTCATATTCAAGCTACGCAAATACTTTTAATTCTCAAACAAAAACTCAAAATTTAAATGAAAATTCCACTCAAACTAATACTTTAAATTCAAGCATTTCAAATTTAGTCCAAGATGAAAGCAAGGCAGTCTCTCAAGTCTTAGGTTATGGTGTGGATAAGGAAGGCTTTTTTACTAGTGATTTTAATGAAGCAGCTGGCTTGCCAAAAGATTATAAAATTTATGCAAAAGGAGCTGAAAATTTTGTAAATTCTATAACAAGTTTAGAAAAAAACCCTACTGGTAGAGCTTTTACAAGTATAGATTTAGCTAAAAGTTTAGGTAGGGCTTATCAAGTTTTTTCACAACTTATAAGCAATGTTAAGGGAAATTTTACAAAAGAAGACATTGATAAAATCCCCCAATGGTTTGAGTGGGATACTCAAAGCTTGCAAGTCAGTAAAATTTATACAAAAGATGAGTATTTAAATATCACACCAAGCAAAGAAAGTGCATATAGCTCTTCAAAACATGCTTTGAGCTTTGCAAGCTGGGATAAACTCGGTTTGGATTTTGTAGATAAGAGCGAGGATATTTTTGCTTCTCATTATGGTGATATAGGCAAAAGCATTTATACTCATACTGATAAAAGCATATCTAAAGGCGGTGTTTTAATGGCATTTTTTACAAGAAATGCTGACTTTTTGCGTGGAGAAACGACTGTATTTGGTAAGATGACAGGCGTGGATGATGATTTTGGTGTAAGTCAGAGAAAAGAATTAGATGAATTTATGCAAAATAATCCCATTACCTACACACTCAATGAAAATGTAGCAGCTGAATTTTTAAAACGCTTTGCACTTAGAAGCACCTATACAGATGTAGAAGACTTTAAAAACGAATGGCTAAAACTTAAAGCTGAATCTGATAAGGCTTATGCTACAATGCAAAATGAAAAGCTATATTCACAAGCTTTAAATAATACAAATAACTTTTTAGCCCAAAACAATGATAACCCACAAAGTAATGAAGCAAACAAAACAACTTTTACTCCAATACAAGCAGAAAGTAAAAATGAAACTTATAAAGCTATAGATACAAATGAACTTCTTAAAAAACTTTTAGAAGAAAGTTTTGATGAAAAAGATTTTCTTAAAATGCTTTTTGGGATAAAAGATGAGAATTTAAATTTAAAAAGTCTTGATTTAAATTCAAATGAGTTTTTAAATTCAAATAATTTAGTAAGTATGCTTTCAAAGATAAGCTTAAATACCTTTAATGTTTTAAATAAAAGTGTGGATATGAAGGTGTGAAGCTGGGAGATAAGCTTGATATTTTGCTTGTGGATGAAAATATTTTTAAACTCAAACTTTTTAAAAACCTCCTAAGCTCCAAAACCTACGATTTTGTTTTTATCAAAGCTTGAGCTTAATTCTTTATGTATGCTTTCTAAAAAATCTTGCATTTTGAAAATGCCCTCTTTTGAAATGGCTGCTTTTAGGGCTGTGTTTTTAATCACCATGATGATTTGAGCGCCACTAAGTTCATAGTTTGCTAGCACATTGACGCTAAATTCTTTGTCAAATTCGGCATTTTTAGGTAGGGATTTTTGCCAGATTAAAAGCCTTTGAGTAAAATCTGGCTTTTTAAACTCTATCTTATACTCAAACCTTCTTGAAAAGGCACTATCTAGGCTTTCTAAGAAATTTGTTGTAGCGATGATTACCCCACTAAAACGCTCGATTTGTTCTAGGAAAATATTTTGCATTTGATTGTGCATTTTATCAGCCCCACTGCTACTTTCAATCCTCGTGCTTAAAAATTGATCGGCTTCATTTAAGAGTAAAATTGGGCTTTGCTTGCAATTTTGAGCGATTTTATTATAAGTGTCAAAAATTTTTCTTACATTTTGCTCGCTTTCGCCCACATATTTGCTTAAAATTTTAGAACAATCAAAGCTTAAAACCGCCTTTTTCATAGACTTTGCAAGGCTTAAAGCACTCATAGTCTTACCCGTTCCAGCAGGTCCATAAAAAATGATCTTTGCTTCTATATTTTTAGAGCTTTTTATGCCCCAAGAACTTAAACGCTCAAGCACTTTTTTATCCTGTTGCTTTAAGATATTTTCTAAAAGCTCCTTTGTTTTTATAGGCATGATCACATCGTTTATATCAGTGTTTGGCTCTATAAGCTCAAATATATCTTGATCCTTTACAACGCTTTCTAGCCTTAGCTTAGTGTTTTTGCTTGGCTCTTTAAAATCAATTATGCGTTGTAAAATGCTCTCACTTAAATAAAAGCTTTTATTAATATCTCCAAAAGGGCTTAAAAACTCATCATAATCAATGAGATTTTTTTCCATAAGTTTTGAGTTTTCATCAAATAAGGCTTTATTTTTAAGTCTTTCAAGCTCAGAATTGCTGATAAGTAAGAGTAGGGAATTTAAATCCCTTGCATTTGAGTTTTCATCATTAATGCTGTATTCTTCTTTTAAAAGGGCGATGAAGATGATTTGCTCTTTTTCATTTAGGGCGTATTCTTTAAAAATTTCAGCCAAGACATTGTAAAATTTGCTGTGTTTAAGACGCTCTTTGATATGCTTTTCATAAGCTTTTATGGTGTTTTTAAGCTCATCATTTTGATATTTTAAGTTAAAATTAAGTCTTGCATAAAGCTCAATACGTTCAAACTCATCTTTTAAATACTCCAAATAATCACTATAAGCGTCTTTTTTAGACATATCAAGCACACTTTTTTCCTCGATAAAATGCAAAAAAAGCTCGCTTAAGCTCAGCTCAGTTTGAAGTAAATAAAGCATTGAAGCTCTTAAAGCCCTTGAGTCCGTGCTTTTAAAAGCACTCATACTTTGAGTGATAAAACCAAGCTCTATAAGATGTTTAAGCTCTTCTAAGTGATCTAAATGTGAAAAAGAAGAATCCCCAAAAAGAGTAAAAAGCACGCTAAAAGCACTGGTGCTTGAGTTTGCTTGCACATAGTTTTTACAAAGCTCTCTTAAGATCAAAGCCTCATTTTCACTGCATTTGAGTTTTTTAAAAAGCTTAGTTTCTGTGATATTTTTTTTGTTTAAAAACTCTTTTAAATCATTCATTATCAACCTTTTTAATGCTTAGCCTTATATTGTTTTTCTTTTCTATAAAAAGCATTTCCTTATCACAAACTTGATATCTTATATCATAATTTACACCCTGTAAATTCTGGCTAAAACCACAAGCATTTTGCACTAAATTCTTGCCCTCAAAAAGAGGCTTAAAACGCAAAATATCTTCTAAAAAATCATCATAATAAGCCTGTCCTAAATACCTTTGATTAAAAGCTTTTTTCTCAAAACAAGCTTGTTCTAAGCAAATTTTATCTTCTATCTTAAGCCTTAAAAGCACCTGAGCGAGTTTATAAAGCTCTAAGCTCACTCCCTTTTGCTTTTCATACAAAAAACCAAAATCAGCATTTCTTAAGCCCTGCACCTTTAAGCTTACATATACAGGCTCTGATTTTCCTTTTTTTAAAGGCATAGAACAACTGAGCAAAAAAAAGCTTAGTAAAATGATGGTAAATCTCAAAATTTAGACTTTATTTTAAATTTTTAAAGCTTAAATTCAGCTCTAAATTGAGTTCTTTAACCAGCTTCATCACATCTTGTAAATCATCAATTTGCTTAGCACTTACCCTAATCTCCTCGCCTCTAATTTGAGAGCTTACCTTAAGTTTGCTTTCTTTGATAGCTTTGTTGATTTTTTTGGCATTTTCACTATCTATGCTTGAAGCTAGTTCTAGGCTTAATCTTGCTAAAGCCCCGCTTTCTCTGCTTTTTTCTTTAATAGCGGCAGCATTAACCCCTCTTTTGATAAGCTTTGAAATAAGCATATCTTTTAAGGTATCAAGCTTAGCTTCGCTTGAGGAAGAAATTTTAAAAAGCCCAAGCTTTTCATCAAGCTCAAACTCAGCCTTTATACCCTTTAAATCATATCTGCTTTCAAGTTCTTTTTTAGCTTGCTCTAGGGCGTTTTTAAGCTCTCCGCTATCAATAGCTGCGCTTATATCAAAACTATGCTCACTTGCCATTTTTTACAAACTCCTTTAAATTCTCAAGCACCATTTCTATGAGCTTTTTCATAGCTTCAGCACTCGCAAAAGCTATGTGAGGTGTGATGATAAGCTTTTCTTTATCTTTGATTTTTAAAAGTGGATGATTTTCCCTCATAGGCTCATGTTCAAGCACATCAAGTGCTACTCTTATATCTTTTTTATCAAGCACAAGGGCTAAAGCCTCTTCATCTACTATACCACCGCGTCCTACATTGATCAAAATAGCCCCATCTTTCATGAGTTCAAGCTCTTTTTGCGAGATGAGCTTTTTTGTCTTTTCATTAAGCGGAGCGTGAATGCTGATAATATCACAAGTTTTAAGCAAATCCTCAAGGCTAAGATGAGTAAAATCAGCCTTTAAATTCGCCCCTGTTGTAGAATGATAAAAAACCTTTGCTCCAAAGCTAGAAGCTATATTTGCAACCTGCTTTCCTATACTACCAAGCCCTATAATGCCATAATTTTTTCCCTCAAGTGTATGAATGATACGAGAAAAATCCGTAAAAATAGCACTCTTACACCATGCTCCACTCTTAGTAAAAGTATCATAATACACCACATGATTTAAAAAGGCAAAAAGCAAGGCAAAGGTATGCTGAGTAACGCTTGAAGTAGAATAACCTGCTACATTTTTTACCACTATGCCCTTATTTTGTGCGTATTCTACGGCTATGTTATTCGTGCCTGTGGCTGTTTCTAAGATGAGTTTTAGGTTGGTATTGTCAATAACTTCTTCATCGATAATGACTTTATTAACCACGGCTACATCAGCTCCTTTTAGCCTTTGTATCACCTCATCGGTGCTTGTAAGCTCATAACTTACAAATTCGCCAAAGTCCCGAAAAGCACTCAAATCAGCTTCCCCTAAAGTAAGGGCGTCTAAACAAACTATTTTCATTGTATCTCCTTTTTATGCCTTTATGATATGTCCTACAAATTTAGCAAAATTATCAAGCACCAAGCCACCTTTTCTAAAGCCTAAACCACAGCCCTCATAGGCAAAAAATACTCCAGCTTGGTATTTTTGTCCCTCATGTTCGTTAAACTCCACAAATTCTTGATAGATGAATTTATTATTTGCATACTCGCCCTCTGTTTCAAAGCTGATAGAACCATCTGCTTCTATTATGCTTATATTTGCGCCTTCTCTACCAAAAACAGGCTTTTTCACGCATTTTTTACCCACTAAAGGCTTATCGCTAGTTTCTAAAAGCAAAGGATGGTTTGGATAAAGCTCCCATAACACTTTTAATATGCCCTTACTTTGAAAAAGTAAGGTATAAGCTGGATTTAAGATAATCGCCTTTTGATTTTGCATGATCTGTGTTAAAAGCATGGCTAACTCGCCTTCTTCTATGGCTATATTTTCCCAAGGGATAAGCTTAAAGAAGTATTCAAAATTGATACCATTTTTGAAAATTCCCTCTGGGCTAAACTCCACCTCATCAATAAAGCTAAAATCACTCTCAAAGCCAGCTTCTTTAGCAATATGAGCTAAAAGCTTAGTGGTGATCTCATCTTCATGAGAGCCAGCTATGCTTGAAAAAAGGATTTTCCAGCCCTGATAATACTGCTCAAAGCCCTCAACACTTTCTTCAAGAGTAACAAGTCTTTTAAAATTATCCATCAAGCTTTCATAAAGGCTGTTAAATTGCAAGCTTTCATCAAGAGCATTTTGCTTTAAAATCGCCCATTGTAAAATCGCTGTTTCAAAAAGACTGGTTGGAGTATCAGCGTTAAACTCTATAAGCTTAATTGGCTTGCTATCAAGCCCGCCAGCTAGATCAAAGCGAGAATACAAATGCCAATGCACCTCATTTTCCCAGCTCATCTTAATAGCATCAATTAAATTAAAAGGAATGCCTAGCTCATCAAAGCGGTTCTTATCAATCACTTCTTGAGCCGCAGCCACAACCATATCATAAAGCTCATTTACCGCTTCATAATACGCATTTGCTTCTTTTTGACTCACTTGCACTAGCTCATTTGAAAGATACTCACTGCCATCATTATCGGTGTGCCAGCTAAAACCTATGCTTTCTAAATAGCTTTTTTCAAGGGCTTTTACTCTTAAAAAATTCATATTAACCTCATCTTTATTAAATTAAGAGCCAAAGCTGCTTGAACTTGAACTTGCTGCCTTTGAACCGCCTCCAAAAAAGCCTGATCTTGAGCTTGAACCAGCCCTTGCGTTTTGGCTGTTAAAGCTATTCATACTTCTTTGATAGGCACTTTGATTTGAAAAAGCTCCTCTTTGATTGTTGGCAAAATTTTGATTATTAAAAAGTTTTGAGCCTATCCAAGAACCTATGATGGCTCCAGCTGCACTAGCAAGCAAGGCTTCTCCTAAACTTAAACCACCTCCGCTCATTTGGGCGTTTTCTTGAGTAAGCTTTGAAGTGCCATTATCAATTTTAGCCTCTTCTTGTTTAAGCAAGGCGTCCATTTCTGCTTTAGTCAGTACTCTTTCAGTGCCATCAAGCTGTTGCAAAACCACTCTAGTTTCAGCACTTGGGAATTGTTCTTTGATCTTATACTCGCCTTTTGCAACTTCTTCTATAATGACAAAGGCACCTTGCTGGGCATTTTGGCTCATATCCTCTGCCCTAGTTCCTCCATCATTGCAAGCTATCAAAGCTCCAGCTGCAACCGCACTCAGTCCTGCTATCATGGTAAGTTTGGCTATTTTTTTGATGTGTTTCATGATCTTTTCCTAGTAAAAAATGAAATTTTTTAAGTGTAGCAAAGTTTTACTAAAATTTTGTAAAAATGAAAGAAAATTGCAAAAGTGTAGAATAAAAATAAACACAAAAGCCTGAATAACTCAGGCTTAAAATTTAATGTTGATGGCTAGCTTGATCAGATTTAGTATTATGATCAGCGCAAGCAAAAGCTGAAATGCTAAAAAGGCTCAAAAGAGCTGCAAAAACGATCTTTTTCACTGCTTATCCTTTCTATGAAATATTTTTTTTAAGCGTGATGATAATATCATGTCATTTTTTAAAAACTACTTAAAAACAATAAGAAATATTAATATCTAAAATATTATCTTATATCTTTGAATTCTAATAATATATAAGTTTTAATAAAACTTAATAATGAATTAACTATTTTAAAGTTATAATTATTCTCACACAAAAATTTGTGTTTTAAAAAATTCAATTCTTAAAGGATTTCAAATGAAAAAAACTTTAGCAATGCTTGCTATGGTAGGCGTTAGTGCTCTTTTTGCAGCTGAACATGAAGTAAAGATGCTTAATAAAGGTGCTGATGGCATTATGGTTTTTGAACCAGCTTATGTCAAAGCAGCTGCAGGCGATACTATCACTTTTGTAGCTACTGATCCAACTCACAATGTCAAAAGTGTGCTTGTTCCAGATGGTGCTTCAAGTTTTCAAAGTCCGGGTGGAACAGTAAAAAAAGGTGAAAAATACAGCGTAAAGCTTGATAAAGAAGGTGTATATGTATATGAATGCGTCCCTCACACTCCAATGGGTATGGTGGGACTCATTCAAGTTGGAAAAGCTGTTAATGCTGATAAGGTAAATGATGGCTTATTTAAACCAGCAAAGGCAAAAGAAAGATTTAATAAATACGCTGCTCAAATTCAAAAATAAAGTTTCAATCTAGGCTTTTTAGCCTAGATTTTGAAAATATTTACGAGTATTTACGCACTAAAATGACGTGAAATATAGGATTTATAGACGTATTTAGCTCTTGTGTGGCTGGGTATTTCTTAGCTTTAATAGCTGGGATATCTTTAAAACACAAGCAAAGAAAAGAGCTAAATTCAGCCCTTTTCTTGACTTTCATAGCTTCTTAATTTATTCTTTTGTTTTTAAATCCTTGTGAAACAAATTTGCAAGCTTAGCTTGAAATTTAAGCCAATCTTTTTGAAGCATGATAGGAAAGCCTCCATATACCCTGCCTCCTTCTAAGCTCTTGCTTACCCCACCTCGTGCAGCAACGGTAGTAAAATCGCCTATCTTAAGATGTCCGCTTGTCGCACTTTGTCCGCCCATAACGACATTTTGCCCAAGTTCGCTTGAACCAGAAATTCCTGTTTGAGCTACGATAATGCAGTTTTTGCCAATAACGCAGTTATGTCCTATTTGAACAAGATTATCAACCTTAGTCCCAGCCTTTATGATGGTGCTTTCAAACACAGCCCTATCGATACTCGTGCAAGCCCCAATCTCAACAAAATCTTCTAAAATCACATTGCCATTATGATAAATTTTATAATGCTCCCCAGCGTTGTTGTGAGCATAACCAAAGCCATCACTTCCTATAACGCAGTTTGCAAGCAAATGACATTTTTTACCGATTTGACTATCACTATAAATAACCACATTTGGATGGATTATACTAAAATCGCCTATGCTGACATTATCGCCTATATACGCTCCTGCCATAATCACGACATTTTCGCCTATATTTACGCCACTTCCTAAATACACATTTGGCATTATAGTAGCACTTTTAGCGATAGTATTTGGTTTTTTTTCATTCGATACTAAAGGCTTTGCATACAGCTTACTTAAATACGCAAAAGAAAGCTGAGGATTAGCACTGATGAGCTTTTGCATATCTTTTGGCACTAAATTTTCATGCTTTTTGCTTACTATGATCGCTCCAGCTCCGCAATGAGCGATATTCTTAGCATTTTTATCGCTATCACAATAACTCAATTCATCAAAACTTGCCCTTGAAAGCGAATTTAAAGCCTTAATCTCTAAATCCTCGCCCTTAAACTCAAGCCCCAAAAACTCCGCTATCTCGCTTAATTTCATCATCGCCCCTTAATAAAATAAAAATATTATAATCATTCTTTCGTAAAAAAAGAATAAATCCTAGCAATTCACACTCATTCTTCAAAGCTCGTTGCTACAAATTCTTCCTTAGGAACTTGAGCAAAACTTGATTTTTCTTTATAAAAAACAAGCTCAACCGTGCCTGTAGGTCCATTTCTGTTTTTACCTACTATAAGTTCTGCTTTTTCTTCAAAAGGGTGTGGGATAAATTTCCTGACATATTCCTTGCCCTCAGCCTTTGCTTTATTTTCTCTTTCTTTTTCTTCTTGCTCTCTATACACTTCATCTCTATATACAAAAAGTATGGTATCTGCGTCTTGTTCTATGGCTCCACTTTCACGCAAATCACTAAGCATTGGGCGTTTATTTGCTCTACTTTCAAGGCTTCTGTTAAGCTGAGAAAGAGCGATAATAGGCATATCAAGCTCTCTTGCAAGAAGTTTTAAGCCTCTTGAAATTTCACTCACTTGCAAATGTCTATCTTTAAAGTCTGAATTACTCATCATCAAGCCTATATAATCCACCACGCAAAGCTTGATACTCTCATCGCTTGATTTTAGCCTTCTTAAAACAGCTCTAATATCCGTGATACTTGCATATCCACTATCATAAATATAAAAGTTTTTCTTTGAATACTCATCACAAGCATCACTCACCCTGCTCCACTCATCATCGTTTAAATCCGCAATCAAAAGCCTTTGAAGAGGAATGGAAGTTTTGGCTGAAAGTAATCTTTGCATGATCTGAGTAGCTGGCATTTCAAGAGAGAAAAACACCACACCTTGATCTTCTCTTAACGCCTTTTCGATGAAATTTAAACAAATCGTTGTTTTACCCATACCCGGTCTTGCTGCAACGATGATAAGATCACCATCTTTAAAGCCTTTTATCATTTTGTTTAAATCAGAAAAGCCCGTATCAAGCCCTAAAATTTCTCTGTGTTCGCTTTGCTTTTGCTTTTTAAACTCTTCCAAAAGCTCGCTTAAAACCACTTGCATATCTTTTATATCAGCACTATTAACGCGATTTGTAAGGTTAAAAATTTCTTTATTTAATTCATCAGTGATTTGTGATACGGCTTTGTTTGAGTTGATCTTTGAAGGTATGGTGTGAGCGAAATTTAAAAGCTGTCTTTTGATAGATTTTTCACGAAGCTCATGAGCGTATTTAACAACATCAACTATAGCTGTAGTAGAAAGCACTTCATTAAATACATTCTCATCAATCTTGCCGTGTTTTTTTACAAAACTTGAGCTGATAGGATCGTTTGCACTCACGCATGCTACAAAGGCTTTGAATATATCTTGATGAGGCTTAAAGCTAAAATCACTTGGCTCAATATCCCCAGCAATGCTCGCATAAGAATCCTCACTATACAAGCAAGAACTCAAAATCGCTCTTTCTAAATCCAAATCCACATTTTCGTCTATATTGTTTTTCATACACACCCTCTAAAAAGAGTAAATTTTAACAAAGAAAGCTTTAAAATCAGGATAAATTAATGAGTTTTTTAAGGTTTTTACGCTCAAAAAGGTGAAAACTCACCTTAAATAATACTCAATTTGCTCTTTTTTAAGCAAGCGAATAAGATTGCACGAGCCCTCAACACCGGTTGGAAAACCAGCTGTAAGGATATAAGTTTTATCTTTGTCGATAAATCCTTGTTTAAGGCTTGTATTTACCGCATCTTTTATAAGATCTGTTAAATCTCTCTTATCTCCATCAACAAGAACTGCAGCATTCACACCCCAAACTATACTTAAAAAATTCAAAGTTTTTTCACTATGTGCTGCAGCGATAATACTTGCATTTGGGCGATACCTTGCCATTTTAATGGCACTTTTTCCACTACTTGTAAGAGCAATAAGTGCATTAACATTTAAATCTCTTGCAAGATGAACGCTTGAACGCATCATAATATCTGTTTCATCAAAGTCATCAAAAATGCTAAATTTGTTGTAAGGATAGTTTTTTTCTGTCTCTATAATCGTTTTTGCCATGATATCTACAGCATTTGCCGGATCTATACCCACTGCACTTTCTTCGCTAAGCATTACCGCATCAGTGCCATCTAAAACAGCATTTGCGACATCTGAAATTTCAGCTCTTGTAGCATTTTTGGTTTTTGCTAAAGAAAAGAGCATTTGAGTGGCTGTGATGACGGGCTTGCTGGCTTGATTTGCTTTAAAGATGATTTGTTTTTGTATATTTGGGACTTTAAAATACGGCACTTCTATACCAAGATCGCCTCTTGCTACCATTATGCCATCGCTTGTTTTGATGATTTCATCGATATTTTCTACAGCGTCAAATTTTTCTATCTTGGCAAATATAGCTATTTTAGCATTGTTTTGTGCTAAAATTTGCTTTACTTCATCTATATCATGGGCATTTTGGACAAAAGATATAGCTAAAAAATCCACATTATTTTCAATCCCCCAAAGCAAATCGTCCTTATCTTTAGTCGTAATCACATCGATATTAATACGAGTATTTGGGAAATTTATACCCTTGTTTGAGCTTAAAAAGCCGTCATTTTCTATCACGCTTTCTACCTTATCATCGCTGATTTTTACAACTATAGCCCTAATGCTACCATCATAAAGATAGATATATTCGCCAATTTTAAGCATATCAAGAATTTCTGGGTGATTTATACCTAGTTTGTAATGATTTGGTGCTATTTTTTCGCCGATGATGTGTTCTTTATAAAAATCAAGCCTATCGCCACTTTTAAGCTCAAAAGGTTCTTTAAGCTCTAAGGTTCTTATCTTTGGTCCGCTGATATCTTGTAAAATTCCCACTCTTGCACCAAGTTCTTTAGCAACTTCTCGAATGGTGCTAAGGTTGTTTTGGTGGTATTCGTGCGTGCCATGCGAGAAATTAAGACGAAAAACATTTACCCCGTTGATGATCATTTGCTTTAATACTTCCTTGCTCTGGCTAGCTGGTCCAACGGTTGCGACAATCTTTGTTTTTTTAATCATCATTTCTCCTTGATTTTCTCATATCATAGCGTATTTTGGAAACAAAAAAGCTACACTAACTCGCTTTGAAATTTATCCTCATCAAACTTTGCACCCAAATACGTACACACGCTTAAAGCATCTTTTTTAGCATTGCCTAGGCAACTTGTTGCACCCGGACTTGGAGTCATGTTAAAGATAATGCCTTCTATATCATTGATACTTGCTTCGCCTAAAAGTAATTCACCTTTTGTTTTATCGATCACTTGAGGACGCACCCCACCAAAGCCATGAGCATAGTAAATATCCTCTGGTTTTAAGCTAGGTATGATTTTGCCTATCTTTTTGGCAAATAATTGTTTATTAAGCATTGGAATTTCATATAAATAATTATAAAATATATAATTTCTTACAACCTTATCCTTAAGCATATCAAGGCTTACTTTTGCAACCATTTTGTCAAATTTTAAGGCTTCAAAAAATTCAGGCATTGACTTTAAGCCTCTATATCGTTCAAGTTTTGGGATCACAAGTGCAGTAGGTCCAAAGCGGGTATTCATATCAGCCATGATATCTGGATCGCCATGCAAAGCCGCAAAAGGAAGTTTTGGATTTTGCACTGTATAAACCTTGCCATTTAAAAGCTTTTGTTTGGTTAAATAAAAGCTCCCAGCTACAGGCCAACAAGACTTATCAAGCCCAACGCCCATTTTATGTGCAAGATATAAGGAGTGCGCTCCGGCATTTACTACTATAGCTTTTGCTCTGTATTCTTGATAATCTTTGGTAAAAATATAAAAATAGCCATCTTTTTTCTCAAGTTTAATCACTTCTTGATTAAAGGCTACAAAGGTATTTTTATCCTCCTGTGTGGCGTTTTTTACCAAGCTTTCACTCATCTTACCAAAATCAATAGTCGTATAAGACTTGCCAGCTTCAGCACCCATAGCGACTATGTTTTCACTTCTATCTTTTATGCCATCTTTGCCAAGTACAACTTTTGGCTCAAGCTTTTTAAGCTGAGTTTTGTCAAAAAATTGTGCGTAAGGATACAAACTTTTAAATTCTTCATAACGATTTGTAAGATATTCGCACTCTTTATCGCCAACAGCAAGCACCATTTTTTGGTGTGAATATACAAAAAGATTGCCTTTTTCTTTTTCTTTAAGGGCATATTTTACCACCATATCAGCATTTGGCTTTACCTTAGCTGCTTTTTGGGCGCTATAATTTGTCTCTATATCTCCGCAATGAATGGTTTGAGAATTGCTCGTAGCCTTGCTATTAAGCGTTGCTGGGGCGTTGTATTTCTCAAGCAGTGCAATGTTTTTAATATCTGTATATCTTGCAAGCTCATAAAACAAAGCTGCACCTGAAATTCCAGCACCGATAACGATGACATCAAATTCTTTCATTTTTTTTCCTTATCATTTTTTTAATACAAAAGCTGCGGGTTTTCCTCAATAACCTTTTTCATTCCTCTAAATACAAGTAATTTATCATAAATCGCCTTTTCAAAAAAATTCGCCAAAAACTGCCCATCTCCACCGGTAAAATAAAGCTTTTGCTGGTGCGTAGCATTTTCTATAAGCAAGCAGATTCCTTTAAATACCCCATAGCTTAAAGCATCAATAGTTCGTTGCGGAAAGGCATCTAAGCGAAGTTGAGTGTTTAACTCGCATTTTAAACGTGGAGAAATTTCAGCATAAGCTTTTCTATAGCTTGCAATACCGGGCAGGATAAAGCCTCCTAAGTGCATACGATTTGACATTATATCTACACTTATAGCACTACCTGCATCAACGACTACACCATCTTCTATAGTATAACAAGCAGCGATTCTATCAATGCCTAAGCCCTTATAAATAGTGTCAAATTTAAAATAAGGCTCAAGATTGACAAAATGAGCTTTTTGTCTTATAAGCTCTTTAAGCCTATCATTAACGCTGATATAAAAAACCTTCTTTTCACTTTGAAAATTTACAAACTCATCAAGGCTAAGGCTGTGGTATTTATTATCATCTAAAAAGCTCGCACTTGAGTTGCCTATATCACACAAAAGCATAGTGTTTTATCTGCCTTTCATCAAGTAGCTTTTTTGCTTTTGAGCATAAAGGCGCTTTGATAAAAATAATACAATTTTGAATGTGTTGATAATGCTGGATAAGTTTTAATTTAAGTTCAAATAAAAACAAAGCATCTTTGCAAACAAATCTTGCCTGAGCTGAGTTTGAAAAAACAAGGGTATCTTCATCTTTAAACTCGCTTGCTAAAGCACAGCGATATACTCTTTTTTTACTTAGCTGGCTTAAATCGATACTTTTTATATACTTAAGCCCCAAGTAATCACAAAATTCTTCTATCATAACAAATCTAAAATTTTATTAGAATAATAAAATCTACCTTCCTTCATAAAAGCTTTCTCATCAACCGCACCTTTAAGCCTATAAACTTTCACATTTTCAAGGTTTAAATCACTTTTTATCAAATAGCCGGTTTTTTCAAAAACATATAAGTGCTTATTATATATTTCACTCTCATTATAAATCGCGAATTTAAATTTTTTTTCAACAAGCTTTTGTAAAGTCAAATCTGTTTTGATAATGTTACCATTTTTCGCAAAGATAAAAATAAAATCGTCCGCAAAATCCACATTCTTAATATCTTCATCTAAAGAATAAGTATTTTCAGCACTTACCACAACGATCTTTTTTGCTGTGGCAGCGATCATTTTATCGTGAAAAATTTCAAAATAAATGATGTTATTAAAAAAATCCTCACTGCTTACAACTACGCTTCTGATGATCTTTTGCGTGCTTTTATCAACGATATTAAGCTTGCCATCTAAACTTGGATATACGATAATGCTTGATAAAAAATACGGTGCTACAACGCGTGAATCTTGTGCAAGTGCTGGGGTTAAAGCTTGACTCATTTTTATACCTAAACTTCGGTTGGCTAAAATAAGCGTATTATCAGCCAAAACAAGAGCCAAATCATCACCTTCTAAAGCCACACTTAAAACAGCAGCACTAAACTTATGCGTATAAAGCTCTTCGCCTGCTTCATCAATAATCTTTAAATTTCCGTTCGCATCTGCAATGACAAACTCGCCTGCTTCATATTTTAAAAGCTCATAACCTTTTTCAAGCTTGAAATTTTCAATGACGCCGTTTGTGTCAAGAACTTGATTGTTGCGTAATTTTGCATAATTTAAATTTTTATCTATAATGCTTGATCTTAGTTTTTCATCATAGCTTAATTTTGCCTCTATACTTTCTGGTTCAAAATACTGCCGCTTCGTTCCACAAGCCGTAAAGAACAAAATAAAACTTAAAGCTAAAAGAAAGCTTTTCATTGCTTTATGCCTTTATAGTGCTTAAAATTATTTGCCAATCCTCTTAGCTCAGAAGTCGTTGGAATTTGAGCAAGCAAAAGCTGAGCTTGTTCTATCTTGCCCTCTTCAAGCAATTCAAAAGCTTGTAAAAGCTTGTTATAATTTCTTAAAAAAGTGCTATTATTTAAATCTGATTTTAAAATCGAGATTAACAAAGGATCAAGCTTTAGTTTTTCAAGCTCTGTAAATCTTGTGTCAAAATCACTCATATCTTTTTCATGGGCGAGTAAAAACAAAGCATATAAATTTGCGTTTTTTTCTTTAAGCAAGTCAAGATTTTGGGTATTGTTTGGATCTTGCATTAAATTTGCATAAATTTCATTATTTGCTTTTGTGTTTTTTTCATGAATCACCCCACTTGCATAATCATAAACAAAATAAACCACCAACGCAAGTACTAAAGCCAGGATATAATACTTGTATTTTTTAAAAAATCGTTCGCCTTTAATGAAGTTTTCGATCATCTGTTCTTCGGTGCTTAAACCCGTTTTGATCGCTTTTATATCATCTTTTAAAGCCATATTTTTCCTTTAAACTTAAAAATAAAACATAATTGTAGCATTAAAAAATTACAAATATCCTAAAATTTTGATAATTTTGTGCTATAATTATAAGGAAAATATTGATTTAGGTTTGCTTATGAAAATAGATAATGAATTGCTCCATAAACTTGAAAAGCTCAGTGCCTTAGAAATAGCAACTGAAAAACAAAATGAAACCATAGAACAACTGAGCGAGATCGTAAGCTTTGTTGAAATTTTAAACGAACTTGAACTTGATTCTATACAAGGCACAACAAGCGTAATCGAAGCTGCAACGCCTTTTAGACAAGATGAAGTAAAGTCTTCACAAGTTATTGATGCAGTGTTTGCACACGCTCCATCATGTCAAGATGGCTTTTTTATAGTGCCAAAAATTATAGAATAATAGAGGGATAAATGAGTCATATTTATTGGTTTGATGTATTTATCATTGCTTTTACCATTATCTTAGGACTTAAGGGTATTGTTAATGGACTTGTAAAAGAATTTTTTGGGCTTTTGGGTGTTGTGGGTGGCGTGCTTGTCGCATCAAGATACTCTCAAGAAGCAGCTGCTTTTATCGATAAAAGCTTTTATCAAATTCAAAATCAAGACTTAGCCGTTTTCATTGGCTTTTTAGCAGTTTTACTTATCTTTTGGATACTTTGTCTGATTATAGGAAGTGTGGTATCAAAGCTGATTAAACTCAGTGGCTTAGGAATTTTAGACCGAATAGGAGGGTTTCTTTTTGGAAGTGCGAAAGTTTTTTTGATTTTTGCAATCTTGCTTTTTTGTATCGGCAGGATAGATTTTCTAGATCAAAACTTACGCAAATTTACTCAAGGAAGCTATACTTTACCTTTGCTTGAACAAACCGGTGCTTTTATCATGAATGCACCTTCAGTAAAAGCAGGTATTGAAAGTGTAAGTCAAAGTTTTGACACCAATGATACAAAAACAAACTAATTAAGGAGAAAAACAATGTTTATCGAAAACATAGAGTATGATGCTTTGCTCGAGAAATTTAAAAAGATTTTGAAAGAAAGCGGACTTAAATACACAAGACAAAGAGAAGTTGTATTAAAAATTCTCTATCATAGTGATATGCACTACACACCTGAAGCTCTATATATGGAAGTAAAAGCCAAAGAACCGGATTTAAATATCGGCATAGCAACGGTTTATAGAACCTTAAATTTACTTGAAGAAGCCGAAATTGTTACTTCCATCTCTTTTGGTACAGCTGGAAAGAAATTTGAACTTGCTAACAAACCTCACCACGATCACCTTATCTGTAAAAATTGTGGCAAAATAGTCGAATTTGAAAATCCAACCGTAGAAAGACAACAAGCACTCATTGCCAAAGAGCATAAATTTAAACTCACTGGACATTTAATGCAGCTTTATGGAATTTGTGAGGATTGCAACCAAAACAAAGTGAAATTTTAATGTTTGATAATGTTTTAGAACAACAAAGGATAGCTAAGGCTGAAGAGCTACGAAAAAATGGGGTCAATCCTTATCCTCACTTTCTTAAAAAAGAGTTGAATATAAGCGAGTTTAAAGAAAAATTTGCTTATGTTAAAGAAAGCGAAGAAGGCAGAGATGAGAACCAAAAAGTCGTAATAAGCGGTCGTTTAAAGCTTTTAAGGATAGCTGGAAAGTCTGTTTTTGCTCACATAGAAGATGAGCTTGATCGCATTCAAATTTATTTTAATAAAGATGGCTTGGGTGAAGAGTATTATAATCTTATCAAAAAAAACCTTGAAGTAGGCGATATAATCCTTGTTAAAGGCTATCCTTTTGTGACTAAAACTGGCGAGTTTAGCTTGCATGTTGATACGCTAGAGCTTGCTGCTAAGGCTATCACGCCTTTACCTGAGAAATTTCATGGCTTAACTGATATAGAGCAAAGATACCGCAAAAGATACCTTGATATGATTATGAATGCTGAAGTAAGAAAAGACTTTATCTTGCGTTCAAAAATCATCTCTTTAATCCGCCATTTTTTTGAAAACAAAGGCTTTTTGGAGGTTGAAACCCCTATGATGCACCCTATTGCTGGTGGGGCAAATGCAAAGCCTTTTATCACTCATCATAATGCCTTAGGTGTAGATCGTTTTTTAAGAATAGCGCCTGAACTTTATCTAAAAAGACTTGTTGTAGGGGGATTTGAGGCTGTTTTTGAGATCAATCGTTGTTTTAGAAATGAGGGCATGGATCTTACGCACAATCCTGAGTTTACTTCCATAGAGTTTTACTGGGCGTATCATAATTACGAGGATTTGATGAATCTAACTGAAGAGCTTTTTGCTTTACTTTTAAAAGAGCTAAATTTAAGCACTAAGCTTGAGTATGATGAGCAAATTATCGACTTTTCAAAGCCTTTTGAGAGGATAAGCTATAAAGAAGCCTTGAAAAAATATGGCAATTTAGATGAAACCCTCATTAATGATAAGGAAAAAATTCTAGCCAAACTTAAACAAGATGGCTTTGAAGCCAATGAAAAGCTTGATTTAGGCTATTTACAAGCTGAGCTTTTTGATCATTATGTAGAAAGTAAGCTCATCAATCCAACCTTTATCACGCATTTTCCAATCTCTATAAGCCCACTTTCAAGAAGAAGTGATGAAGACGCACAAATTGCTGAAAGGTTTGAGCTTTTCGTCGCTGGTAAAGAATTTGCCAATGGCTTTAATGAGCTTAATGATCCTTTGGATCAATATGAGAGATTTTTAAAACAAATAGAAGCAAAAAAAGCAGGTGATGATGAGGCTTGCGAGATGGACGAGGATTTTGTGCAGGCTTTAGGCTATGCTATGCCACCAACAGCTGGGCAGGGTATAGGCATAGATAGGCTTGTTATGCTTTTAAGCAACAAAAAATCAATACGCGATGTCATACTTTTCCCAGCTATGCGTCCTTTAAAAACAGAAATCAAGGAGTAAAAATGAGTTTAGAGCAATTTGACAAAGAAATTTTTGATCTTACCAATAAAGAACTTACTAGGCAATGTGATCATCTTGAGATGATAGCTAGTGAGAATTTTACCCTCCCTGAAGTTATGGAGGTTATGGGTAGCATACTTACTAACAAATACGCTGAGGGTTATCCTGGCAAGCGTTATTATGGGGGTTGTGAATTTGTTGATGAGATAGAAAACATAGCTATAGAGCGTTGCAAAAAGCTTTTTAATTGTCAGTATGCAAATGTGCAGCCAAACTCAGGCTCACAAGCAAATCAAGGCGTGTATATGGCACTGCTTCAACCTGGCGATAAGATTTTAGGTATGGACTTAAGCCATGGCGGACACCTTACACATGGGGCTAAGGTAAGTTCATCTGGCAAGGTTTATGAGAGCTTTTTTTATGGCGTTGAACTTGATGGGCGTATAAATTATGAAAAAGTAAGAGAAATCGCTCACATAGTAAAGCCTAAGATGATAGTATGCGGTGCAAGTGCGTATGCAAGGGTGATTGACTTTGCTAAATTTAGAGAGATTGCTGATGAGGTTGGGGCGTATTTATTTGCTGATATAGCTCATATTGCTGGGCTTGTTGTAGGTGGGGTTCATCCAAGTCCTTTTCCTCACGCTCATGTAGTAAGCTCAACTACGCACAAAACCTTAAGAGGTCCAAGAGGCGGTATTATCATGACAAATGATGAAGAGCTCGCTAAAAAGATAAACTCAGCCATTTTCCCAGGCATTCAAGGTGGCCCTTTAATGCATGTTATCGCTGCAAAAGCAGTAGGCTTTAAGTTTAATCTTAGTCCTGAGTGGAAAGTATATGCCGAACAAATCATTAAAAATGCAAAAAAATTAGCCCAAGTACTCATGGCAAGAAAATATAAAATCGTAAGTGATGGCACAGATAATCACCTTGTATTAATGAGCTTTTTAGATCGTGAGTTTAGCGGAAAAGACGCTGATATAGCACTTGGAAATGCTGGCATTACAGCAAATAAAAACACAGTTCCAGGCGAAAAAAGAAGTCCATTTATCACATCTGGCTTAAGACTTGGCACTCCAGCACTTACAGCAAGGGGCTTTAAAGAGCAAGAAATTCAGCTTGTAGGAGAAAAAATCGCTGATGTTTTAGATGACATTAACAACACCGCCTTACAAGCTAAGGTAAAACAAGAGCTTAAAGAACTAGCTCATCAATTTATCATCTATACAAAGGCTATGTTTTGATTGCTATGAGTGATTTATCGCTGATTAAGATGATTAGCGATCATTATTTTATAAAACGGGATAAGATAATCAATAAATTTGAACATCGGGGTAGATATTTTTTCAATAAATTTGAAAGAATTAATGCTCCTTTAACTTCAAATTTAATCAAAGAACATATGGAAGGCAAGATTATCATTGCTCACGATCTCATCACGAGAGATAATCATGTCGAAAATATAGTCTTTGATTACAATGGTTTTAATGCTGAAAAATTTTGGCATAGAGCCCAACTCATCTTAAGAGAGCAAGGCTTTATTAATTTTACAGCTTACAAAACAAAAACGCCTGGGCATTTGCATCTTTATGTGCATAAAGGGCATACAACCTTTACAGAAGGTTGCCAGCTTGCTTCAAAGCTTTCTTCGCTTTTTGCAAGCAAAATGCCAACTGAATGGAGGGCATTTCCAAATTTAAATATGCCAAAAGAATACAATATTATGATCTTACCTTATGAAGTATATCGCAAAGAACGCGGTTCTTCATGGTCTAGACATATGTAAAAGGAGCAAAAATATGGAGAATAAAAATAGTTTTGATGATCTCATCTTGGATAAAAACAACAAAAGCGAAAAGATTAAAAAAATCCTGCTTCGTGTTATCGCCCTTGTTATCTTGTTTTTGATTGTAATGATAGTGATGAAGCTCATTAACAGCGATGAAAGCACGAACCAAGCGCAAAATTCTCAAAGTATCTTTCCGAGCGAACCAAGCAACGAACAAAGTCCAAATACTTTTGATCAAATTCCAATCAGCTCTTCAACCATAGAAGATGATCAATTTCAAGCTTTAAGAGATAGAATGCAAGGACTTGAACAAAACGAAAGTGCTGGCAATGAAGCCAATCAAAGCTTTGCAATGCCACCTTTAGAAGAACCTAGAGTAGAAATTCCAACTACCCTGCCACAAGAACCAGTCCAAACGACAGCAAAGCCCTCTGCCGAAGAGAAAAAGCCAACACCACCAAGCAAAACCCAATCAAGCCCTACAACTACAACAAAGCCAAAAACTGAGCCAAAACCAGCAGCTACTGACCCTAAAGACTTATTTGATGATGTAAAAACCACAGCAAATGATGACAAACTTAGTGCTGGGACTTATATACAAATTTTTTCAGTGTCTAAGTTTGATCCAAAGTCAAAAGAACTTGCCCTCATCAAGCAAAATGGCTATGAATATAAGCTTTATAAAACAAAAGTCAATAATAACGATGTAACAAGAGTGCTTATAGGACCTTTCTCAAAAGATGAACTTAGCGCCGAACTTAGCAAGATCAGGGAAAAGATCAAAAAAGACGCCTTTACTTTCCAAGTAAAATGAAATGTCTTTTAGCTGTCATTGGCGATCCTATCGTGCATTCAAAGTCCCCTAGAATGCACAACAACGCCATTAAAGCTTTAAAGCTTGATGGCTTGTATCTTCGCTATCATTTGCGTGATAAAAATGAACTAAAAAATACACTTTTTGCTTTAGGGCTTTATGGAGCAAATATCACCTTACCCTTTAAAGAAGAAGCTTTAAAAATCGCTGATTTTAAGGATGAACTTGCTTTAAAAATAGGTTCAGCCAATACTCTACTTATCAAAGAAAAGCAAATTTATGCTTATAATACCGATGGCTTAGGCTTTTTAAAGGCTATAGAAAATTTCACAACTATAAAAAAAGCTTTGATTTTAGGAGCTGGTGGCACAGCTAAGGCTTTAGCCTTTATACTTGATCAAAAAGGCGTTGAAGTGTGCGTTGCGAATCGCTCAAAAGAAAAATTACTTCATTTTCAAAACTATGAAAACTATACTTATGACAAACTCAAAGTGCAAGAATACGATCTTATCATCAATACTACTTCAGCTGGACTTAAAGATGAGAATTTACCTTGCGAAGTAAATTTACTTAACGAACTTTGCAAAAAAGCTCGATATGCTTTTGAGGTGATTTATGGCAAGCAAACACCCTTTTTACAGCTTTGCAAACACAACAAACTCGAATGCAAAGACGGACTTGATATGCTTTTATGGCAAGGTATTTTTGCTTTTAAACTCTTTTTTGATTTAAAAGACGAGACTAAAGATGCAAGCATAATCAAAGCCATGAAAGAAGCTCTTTTACTATAATCAAAACTTATAAATTTAGTTTTTTAGCTAAAAATTTACTTTTAAAAAGCTCTTAGGTAAGAAAAATTTTTAGATATGTTAAAAATGCGAAAATATGCATGAGGCACAAAAATATAAAATTAAAAGGTAAATAAATTACATTTCTCTTGTGTTTATTTTTTACACGCTTGAAAATAAATTATCAAAATTAAACTAAAATTAATAAATCTTATCTTATCATTAGCTTAATCAAATAAAAACCAAAAGGGGTCAAAATGACTTTTAAAGAACTAGAAGCTCGTTTGAAAGAGCTTGAAAGTCTGCCTTCTATGAAAGGAAATTCTTCTATACCCAAAGCTTTAGAAGAAGCTGGATTTTCAAGAAGAGATTTTATGAAATGGGCTGGGGCAATGACAGCATTTTTAGCTTTGCCTGCAAGCTTTACGCCTATGGTCGCAAGGGCTGCAGAGCTTACTGATCGCGTGCCTGTTATATGGCTGCATATGGCTGAATGCACAGGTTGTAGCGAAAGCTTACTAAGAAGCGATACACCAACTATTGATAGTCTTATTTTTGACTATATCTCTTTAGAATACCATGAAACGGTTATGGCAGCTTCTGGTTGGCAAGCTGAAGAGAATTTAGAATCAGCCATTGAAAAATACAAAGGGAATTATTTTTTAATGGTTGAGGGTGGAATTCCAGTTGGAGAAACTGAAAACTATCTTACTATAGGAGCTCACGCTAAAACGGGCAGACAAATCGCTACTGAAGCCTGTAATAACGCCAAAGCTATCCTTGCTATAGGTACTTGTTCAAGCTTTGGTGGCATTCAAGCAGCCCACCCAAATCCAAGCAACGCTAAACCTTTACACAAAATCACAAACAAAGAAGTGATTAATGTCCCGGGCTGTCCGCCAAGTGAAAAAAATATAGTTGGCAATGTGCTTCAGTTTTTACTCTTTGGCAAACCAGCTCTTGATGTGTATAATCGTCCAAAATGGGCTTATGGCTTAAGAATTCACGATCTTTGCGAAAGAAGGGGGCATTTTGATGCGGGTGAATTTGTCGAGCATTTTGGTGATGAGGGAGCAAAGAATGGATATTGTTTATATAAAGTAGGTTGCAAAGGACCTTATACTTTTAATAATTGCTCAAGAGAAAGATTTAACCAGCACACTTCTTGGCCTATTCAAGCAGGACATGGTTGCATAGGTTGTTCTGAGCCAAATTTCTGGGATACTATGCAACCTTTTGAAAAACCTTTAGCAAGCCACCAATTTAACAGCGTATTTGGTGGTTTGGGTTCTGATGCTATGGCTGATAAAATCGGCATTGGCGTGCTTTGTCTTACAGGCGTAGCTATAGCTGCTCACGCTGCAATTGCAACTATGAAAAAAGGAAATGAGGAATAAAATATGAGTCAAAAAATTATCGTAGATCCTATCACAAGAATAGAAGGACACCTTAGAGTTGAAGTTGTCGTTGATGAAAATAATGTCGTTAAAGAAGCCTACTCAGGCTCAACTTTGTGGCGTGGTATAGAAGTTATCGTTAAAGGACGCGATCCAAGAGATGCTGGCTTTTTAACCCAAAGAATCTGTGGGGTTTGCACTTTTTCTCATTATAAAGCAGGCATTGTAGCAGTTGAAAACGCTCTTGGTATTACTCCTCCTCTTAATGCACTTTTAACGAGGACATTGATGAACTCAGCCCTCTTTTTACACGATCACATAGTGCATTTTTATCAATTGCACGCGCTTGATTGGGTAGATATAGTTTCAGCCTTAAGTGCTGATGTGAAAAAAGCAAGTGATTTGGCTTTTACTTTTACTCCAAATCCTTATGCAACTGGAGCTGATAAACTCCTAGAAGTGCAAAAAAGAGTAAAAACCTTTGTGGATAAGGGCAATCTTGGACCTTTTGCAAATGCGTATTATGGACACCCGACTTATCGCTTAAGTCCAGAAGAAAACCTTATCGCACTCTCTCATTATCTTGAGTGCTTAAGGGTGCAAAGGATTATCGCTCAATGTATGGCTATTTTTGGTGCTAAAAATCCACACCCTCAAAGCTTAACAGTTGGCGGTGTAACTTGTGTTATGGATCTTTTAAGTCCAGCTAGAATGGGCGAGTATTTAGAAAAATTCAAAGAAGTGGCTGACTTTGTAAATCGTGCGTATTATCCGGATTTAATCATGGCTGGTAAAAAATACGCCACAGAAGCAAGCGTGGTTAATGATGTGGGCGTGCCAAATTTATTTACTTTCCAAGAATTTCAACTTGGAGCAAATGAATGGCTCTTTGAAAGCGGTATCATCAAAAATGGCGATTTAAGCAAGGTTTATGAGGTAGAAGAAGATAAGATCACTGAAGAAGCAACGCATTCTTGGTATAAAAATGACGCTCCACTTCATCCTTATGATGGCGAAACTGAGCCAAATTATACCGGACTTGTTGATGGTGAGAGCATAGATCATCATGGCAAAGTTGTTAAAACAAAGAATTTTAACACAGCAGGTAAATACAGCTGGATCAAAGCACCAAGATATGATGGTGAGGCTATGCAAGTAGGACCTTTGGCAAATATAGCTGTAAATTATGTCAAAGGTAATAAATATGTCGTGCCAGTTGTTGATGAGTTCTTAAAGGTAACAGGGCTTCCTATAACAGCCGTTTTAAGCACACTTGGAAGAACTGCAACTCGTTGTATAGAAGCAAAAGTTATCGCTGATAATGCTCTTACAGCATTTAACAACTTGGTTGAAAATTTAAAAACAGATCAAAGTACTTGCGCGCCTTATGTTATCGATCCAAACAAAGAGTATAAAGGACGATATATGGGGCATGTACCAAGAGGAACTTTATCTCATTGGTGCAGGATTAAAAACGGCGTGATTGAAAACTGGCAAGCTGTAGTGCCAAGCACTTGGAATGCTTCTCCAAAAGACAGCAAAGGCAAAGGCGGAAGCTATGAAGAATGCCTCATAGGGCTTAAAATAGCCGATGTCAAACAACCGCTTGAAATCATACGCAAAATTCACTCCTACGATCCTTGTATAGCGTGTGCTGTGCATGTTATGGATACTAAAGGCAATAATTTAAGCGAATACAAAGTCAGCGTAAATGTCTAAGGAGCTTCACATGAAAGAAAAAATTGCACTAAATAGCCTAAGGGCTGATCTTGACGGACAGCCTCGTCGCACTGAGTATGAATTTAGCATAGGACTTCGTGCTACGCATTGGCTTAGAGCTATTAGCATAGTGATTTTAGTAGGCACAGGCTTTTACCTTTCTTATGTGTTTCAAAGCCCTATAAGCAATGCAGAGCCAACAAATTTTATGCAGGCAAAATACCGCTTTGTACATGAAGTTGCTGGCTTTATCTTGCTTGCTTGTATACTTTTTAAGGTATATTTGTTCTTCTTTGATAGGATCAGTCACAAAGAACGCGTCAGTCTTAAAGATACGCTTAGCCCAAAAGTATGGATAGAACAGCTTAAATTCTATCTTTTTATAGGCAAACATCCACATTTAAAAGGTTGTTATAATCCTTTGCAGTTTGCAACTTATACTTTTTTTTATGCAGTTATGTTTGGTATCATTATCACAGGGCTTATTTTGTATGTGCATGTATATCATGACGGACTTGGCGGCTTTTTGTATGGCATACTTCGCCCTATAGAAGCTATGCTTGGTGGATTAGCTGAAGTTCGTACTTACCATAGGCTTTTAATGTGGGTTATTATTGTTTTTGTGCCTATACACATTTATATGGCTGTGTTTAACTCGCTTAAAGGTAAAGATGGTAGTTTAGATGCTATATTTAGTGGCTACAAATACATAAGAGACGATCAAAGATTTTAATGCGTTATCTTGTACTTGGTATAGGCAATATCATGTTTGCCGATGAGGGCGTGGGGGTGCATTTTGCAAAGCTTATGCAAAAAAACTACGCCTTTCATCACCCAAATGCAAGCCTTGAATTTATGGATGGAGGCACCTTAGCCTTTCAGCTTAGCTACATACTTGCAAGCTATGATAGGCTTATCATTATAGATTGCTTAGAAGCTGATGATGCAAATATAGGCGATGTGTTTTTCTTTCCTTATTCAGCCATGCCAAAAAAAATCTCTTGGAGTGGAAGCGCTCATGAGATAGAAATGCTTCAAACTCTGCAGTTTATGGAGCTAAACGGGGATTTGCCCCAAACTCAAATTCTAGCTGTGATACCAAAACGCATAGAACCTATGAGCTTTGAGCTTTCAAGCGAGCTTTTAAAAGCCATACCTCTCATGCAAAAAACTTTACTTGAATACCTTAGCAAAGAAGGCTTTAGTTACGAAAAAATAAATGATTTTTCTATACAAGAACTTGCTGAAATTTCATATAAAAACCCCTAAACCACACCCGCTTATTTTTAATATAAGCTTAAATTTAATACTTTTTTAAAAAATGAAATTAAGAGAAAAATAATTTATTATGTAAAAATTTAAACCAAGAAAATTAGATTTTACTAAATTTTGTGGATTGGTTGTTAAGCTTGAGGCAACTAAAGATTAGATTATAATGCCCTTTCATTTCTCACAATGGAAAAAATTCTTGCTTTTTTATGATTTATTTCATATCAAAAACTTACGCCAGAATTAAGCTCCCACATTGGCAAGAAAATTCCCAAAGCCAAAAATAGCACCAAAACTGCTACAAAAAGCGTCATTAAAGGCTCTAAAAGAAGTAAAAAAGTATCCATGATATGATTTTGTTTGAGCTCATAATACTCAGCGATTTTTGCACTCATTTCGTGAAGTTTGGAGCTTTTCATCGCTACAGCTAACATAGATAAAACTATAGGCTCAAACAAAGCTAGCCTCTTAAATGCCTCATCAAGCCTTAAGCCTTGCTCGCAAAGCTCGTCTAGCTTTTGAAACTTTTCTTGCAAGAAAAGATTACTTAGGCTCATTCTTGCAAGTTTTAAAGAGTGCTGTAGTGGCAACGCACTTTGCAAAAGCAAAGCAAAAATCATAAAAAAATGAGTGTTTTGATTATAAAAGATGAGTTTTGAGAAAAAAGGAATTTTTAGCAACAAAGCATGATTAAAATACGCAAAATCGTGATTTTTCTTATACAAATACACAAAAAATATCAAAAACACGCAACAAAGCACAAGCAAAGGCACGAAAAAGTCTTGCAAAAAATTATATATAGCCAGCATAAAACGCGTGATAAAAGGCAGTTCAAGCTCAAAATCATCAAAGATAAGTTTAAATTCAGGCACTACAAAAAGCATTAAAGCACAAAATACCACGATCAAAGATACAAAGACAAACAAAGGATACGCCAAAGCTTTTTTAAGACGTTTTGTATTGTTTAAGCTTTTTTCTCTTAGCTCGCAAAGTCTTAAAAACACACTAGATAAATCGCCTGTGTTTTCTCCCATCTTAATCAAAGCAAGCTCAGCCCTATCAAAAGCAAAACCAGAATTTTCAAAAGCTATATTTAAGCTTTGTCCGCTTTGAAGAGCTTGGAGAATTCGTGTTAAAAAAAGCTTGATTTTAGTGTCTTTATGATGAGCTTTTAACTCTTTAAAAGCCAAAGATACACTCACTCCAGCACCCAAAAGCAAGGAAAGCTCCTTAAAAAGCAAGGCTAAAATTTGTGGCTTTAAACTAAGATCAAAATACCTAAATTCTTCTATATGAAGGACATTAAAACCCTTAGCCCTAAGCTCATCTTGTGCTTTTAGCTTGTTTTGAGCTTTGATGATAAGGCTTTTTGTTTTATTTTTAGACTTGATAAGAACACTAAATTTTTTCATCTTAGCACCCTTAAAAGCTCTTGCAAACTCGTAACTCCAAGCCTTACCTTAGCCAAACCTAGCTCAAACATAGTTTTAAAACCTTGTTTTCTTGCATACGCTAAAAGCTCGTTTTTGCTCTTGTTTTCTCGTATCATTTCAGCTAAATTTGTATCGATAAATAAAAACTCAGCCACCACTTCCCTACCTACAAAACCGCTTTGCCTGCAGTATTCACAACCTCTTGCTTCAAAAAACTCTTCTTTTACGCCTTCAAATTCAATGCTAACTTTTTCTTTACAATGCTTACAAAGCTTTCGCACAAGCCTTTGAGCGATGATGAGCGTAAGAGCTGAAGCAAGTAAATAAGGCTTTGCTTTCATATCAAGCATTCTGCTGATGGCTGAGACAGCATCATTTGTATGCAAGGTTGAAAACACTAAATGCCCTGTAAGAGCTGATTTAACAGCTATATCAAGACTTTGTTCATCTCTCATCTCACCTATCATAATCACATCTGGATCTTGCCTTAAAATCGCCCTTAAAGCATTGTTAAAATCAAGCCCAGCTTTAGGATTAAGTAAAATTTGCTGCACCAAGCTTAAGCGGTATTCTACCGGATCTTCAACGCTGATAATCTTTTTATTTTCATTTTGAATTTCACTCATCGCTGCATACAAAGTCGTGCTTTTTCCGCTTCCTGTTGGCCCTGTAACAAGGATCATACCAAAAGGCAGTTGAATGCTTTGGCAAAAAAGTTGCAAACTCTTAGCTTCAAACTCCAAATTTTCAAGGCTTAAAAACTTCTGTTTTCGTTTTAAAATTCGAAGCACCAAACTTTCAGCATAAAGCAAAGGTAAAGACGAAAGCCTAAAATCGTATTCTAAGCCCTCAAATTCCATCACAAAACTTCCATCTTGGGCTTTTCTTGTCTCAGCTATATTTAAGTGAGCCAAAAGCTTGATATATAAAATCAAAGCATGATAAATTTCAAGCTCTACTCGCAAAAAAACACCCAAAAGTCCATCTATCCTAAAACGTATCAAAGCTTCTTCACTGCTTGGTTCAAAGTGTATATCACTTGCCCTAAGCTTTATAGCTTGCAAACAAATAAGCTCAAAAAGCTTTGCTACTGCACTCTTATCCTTTTTATCGCTATGTGTAAGTTCTATTTTAAGCTCAGCGATTAAGTCATTAATCTCGCATTCAAGGCTATATTTTTCAATGAAATTTTCTATCTTTGAAGGATTTGCAAGAAAAATTTTGATGAATTTATGTTTAAAAGAAGCTTGAAGCTTATCTAAAAGTTCATTTGAAGGTATTTTTGCAAAAGCAAGATAAATGAAGTTCTCATCTTCTTGAAAAACAAGACATTGACACTCTTTCATCTGCTTAAGACTTAATTTAGACAAAAAATAAGGATTATACTCTTTTAAAGCTTGAAATTCAAACCCTTTAAACACAGCAAAATCACGCAAAAAACGATCTTTATTGATATTTAAATCAAGATAAATTGTATCAAGTGTAAGCTTATCTTGCTCATATAACTCACATAAAATAGGCAAGATTTTCACATACTCAAGTTTTTGAAGCGAGTTTTTATCTTGAATATTTATGCCTAAAGCTTGAAATTTGTTTTTTAACTCATCACAATTTTGCACCCTACCCTCCTTTCTTTAATCATAACAAAAGCCAACTTTAAGAAAGGCGAATTTATAAAGATTTTTTAAGAATGTGTTAATTTATAGCTTATGAATTCGGGTATAATTTCAAAAAATAAGGAAAAATTGATGCAAAAAAATACCACTCTCTTTGCTTTTGGCTTAGCTGCAGCTGTTTTGATCTGCGTTGTACCGTTTTTTCATACTCATTTTATGCTTAAAATCATCTGCGGACTGATTTCTGGACTTATTTTGTATGTCTGTGCGTTTAAAAAACTTGATTTTGATGATAGCGCTTTATATGTTTTTGTGGGCTTTTTCATCGTGCTTAACTTTGCTTTTGGCGATATAAGTTCAAATCAAGGGGCAAATTTACTCATTTATCTTAGCATATATCTTTTAGGCTCTATTCCTTTTGGACTGATTTTAGCCCTTGTTTTTGCAAAAGTAGATATTAAAAGCGAGGGAAGCAAAAGTATAGGCGCAACAAATGTCTTAAGGGTAGTCAAGCAAACTGACCCAGCCCTAGCTAAAAAACTTGCTATCGCAACTATCATTCTTGATTTTGCTAAGGCAGCATGTCCGATTTTAATCGCTAAATTTATGGGAGCTGATGCAAATATGCTTTGGAGTATAGGTGTTTTTGCGGTGCTTGGGCATTGTTTTTCTATCTATCTTTTTTTAGACGGAGGCAAGGGCATAGCTACTGGGGCTGGGGTTATGGCTGTTTTGTTGCCACTTGAGCTTTTGGTGGCTTTATTTGTTTGGTTTGTGGTTGCTAAGGTGTTTAAAATTTCAAGTCTTGCTTCACTTGCTGGGGCATTAAGCTTTATTATCGCTTCTTTTGTATTTCATTATGATATGCCCCAAATTCATACACACGCACCGATTCTTATCATCTGTTTTATCATCTTTTATAAACACATACCAAATATCAAAAGATTGATTTTCAAAGAAGAATGCAAAGTCATATAAAAATAAAACTTCAATTCAAATGTATCATTGGAATTTTGGATTTTGAGCGAGAAAAAAAGCAAAAGATTATCATTAAGCTTAGGGCTAAAAGTAGTGATTTTTTAGATTATGCTTTGATTTGCAAATGGCTTAAAAAGACTTTCAAAGAAGAGCGATTTAAGCTTTTAGAAGAGGCTTTGAGCTTTATAAGTCTTCATCTAAAAGAGCTTTATCCAAATTTGACATTTATAAAAATCAGCATTTATAAACCAAAGATTATAAAAAAAGCAAAATGCGGTGCTTACTTAAAGAAAAAATATTAAATTTTTTTTAAAGTTTTTTGAATATTTACTTAAATTGTGTTATCATTTACACTTAAGATTTTAAAAATTTAAGGATTAATCCAATGAGAATTTTAGTGATTGAAGACGACAATGCTTTAAACAAAAACCTCGTAGAAAATCTCAATCAATCAGGCTATCAAACTGATTCTTCAGAAAATTTCAAAGATGGCGAATACTTTATCGGCATTAGACATTATGATCTTGTACTTTCAAGCTGGAGCTTACCAGACGGCGAGGGTGCTGATCTCATCGGTGTGGTAAAGCAAAAATCTCCTCGTACTGCTGTTTTGATACTCTCTGCTAAAAACGACAAGCAAAATGAGATCAAAGCCCTTAAACTTGGTGCTGATGATTATATCAAAAAGCCAGCTGATTTTGATGTGCTTTTAGCCCGCATTGAAGCTCGTTTAAGAATGGGTGGAAGCAATGTCATTAAGATAGATGAGCTAACTATTGATCCAGATGAAGAAAAGATCACTTATAAAGGACAAGAAATAGAGCTTAAAGGTAAGCCTTTTGAAGTTCTTACACATCTTGCAAGGCATTCTGATCAAATTGTCTCTAAAGAGCAACTTTTAGATGCGATTTGGGAGGAGCCAGAGCTTGTCACTCCTAATGTTATCGAAGTTGCTATCAATCAAATTCGTCAAAAAATGGATAAACCTTTAAATATCTCAACCATAGAAACCGTTCGTCGTCGCGGTTATCGCTTTTGTTTTCCTAAAAAATCATAAGCTATTTAAAGTTTGAGATAATGCAAAAACTCAACAATCAAGCCCAAATTGCTTAGGGAGTTTTGTGATGGCAAAACGAACAGCTATAGTGGATTTGGGTTCTAACTCAGTGCGTCTTGTTATCTTTGAAAAAAGTTCTCGATACGCCTTTCATACTTTAGCTGAATACAAACGCAAGGTAAGACTTGGCGAAAACGCCTATAATAACGCTAAATTCTTACAAGCTCAAGCCATGCAAAGAACTCTAGAAACCTTAGAGTATTTTAAAGAAATGGCTTTAAAGCACAAATGTAAAAAAATTCTCATTGTTGGCACCTCAGCCTTAAGAGACGCTCCAAATGGCAAGGATTTTATCAAAGAAGTAAAAGCTAAGCTTGGCTTAAACATACGCTGTATAGACGGCAAAACAGAATCTTACCTAGGCGGCTTAGCGGCTTTAAATTTACTCTCAAACATAAAAAATGCGACGACTTTAGATATAGGCGGAGGTTCAAGTGAGCTGTGTTTGATTAAAGAAGGTAAAATTCAAGACTGCCTTTCTTTAGACCTTGGAACAGTGAGGCTTAAGGAGTTATTTTATGATACAAACAGGTTTGAAAAGCTTGATACTTTTTTAGATGAGAGCTTAAAGCTGATCCCAGAGCATTTTAAAAACGACAAACTCATCGCTATAGGGGGAAGTTTAAGGGCGATTTCAAGTTCCATTATGGATAAAAACTCATATCCTTTGAAAACTTTGCACGAATTTAGTTATAAACTTAAAAATGAAAAAAAACACCTTGAGAGAATTTTAAATGCGAGCGTTGAGGATTTGTATGATTATGGTATCAAAAAGGATCGTTTTGATACGATCAAAGAAGGCGCGTTGATCTTTACAAAAATCGCAGCCAAACTTGGCACAAAAGAAGTGATTACAAGTGGAGTTGGAGTGCGTGAGGGTGTGTATTTAAATGATATCTTACCACCTAATAAACGCTTTGCAAGTAATTTTAATCCAAGCGTAAAGTCCTTGCAGGATCGATTTTTGGGCAAAGAAAAAACTAAAATTCCTCATTATGTTTCTTTGCTCTTTGATGAGCTTTCAATTTTACACAATCTTGACGCGCATTATAAAAGCACATTAATTCATGCTGCTAAGCTTTGCAATATAGGCTCGTATTTGAATTTTTACTTTTCAAATGAGCATAGTTCATATTTTATCCTCAATGCTTTAAATTATAATTTTTCTCATCAAGAAAAAACACTCATTGCCATACTTATTCGCAGTGCTGGACGAAAGATCGGCATTTATGCTGAACCTTTTAAGGAGCTTTTGCCTTCATTTGAGATTATGTCTTGGCTGAATTTTATGCTTGGTTATGCAAAAATCATCGCTTTAAATCACCCAAATGAAAGCAAACTTGAATTTACACTTCACAATAACAGCTTATATCTTTACAGCACTAAAAATCTCAATATCCCAAAAGATGAGCTTAAAAAACTTATCTTACCTCAGGACTTGGTTCTTGTTTTAAATCAAAAGCCTTGATTAAAAGCTTAGAATTTATATGAAAATACAAGCTTATACGTGTTTTGATAACTTTGATCTAGCTTTTTCTCATTATCCATAAGAAAAGCTAAATGTAAATTTTCATCAAACTCATCAGCGCTGAAATAACTTAAACTATAGCCCAAAACTGCTCCGGCGATAACTTGAGCTGTGGTGTGTCTTTGAGCGTGTATCCTTGAAGCTCCAACCGTGCTAGCTAGCAAAGTAAAAGGCAAACTCGCTTTTAAACCATATCGTTTATGTGAAAAACCAGCTGCAACAAAGGCAAAAGAAGTGTGTCCGCTAGGAAAGCCATCAAAACTGCCGTTTTTAGGACGTTGAGAAATTTGAGCTAAGTGTTCATCGTGTTTAGAAAGGGCTACGAAGCTGTATTTGACTGCGTAAGTTGAAGCAAGAGTTAAAGCAGAGCCTAAAGCAAGTTGCTTAAAGCCTTCATAATCTTGTGTTGCAAGCGTGTAAGTAGCTAAGCTTAAGGGCAAAAACTGCATTACATCGCCATATTTTTCAATCCAATGCCCCCCCCCCATTGCCATAAGAAAAGCTTATCATGCAAGCAAAAGCTAGCACAAGCTTTCTTAATCGATATTTTTTCATTGTTTCTCCTTTTTTTTGATGAGATTTTGAATTTTTTGTTTATTTTCCTCAAAAAAGCTGTCAAAACTACGCTCTTTAGGTGTATGTTCAAGGCTTTCTTCACTTTGTGCATCACTGGTTTGCAAAAGTAGATTTGAAGCCCCTATGATTAAGGTGTAGCGTTTATTATCATATTCAAGTATGATGAATTTATTATTTTTATCTAAAGGTCTTTGAAAGATGAGTTTAACTTCTTTTGAGTTAAAATGATTTTTGTATTCAAGCTTGCGTTTAATCCACCAAAGCACGATTAAGAGTAAAACAAGCACGCTTAAAACAAGGATATAATTTGTAAAATCAAAGCCCTCTAGGCTCGAGTTCTTGGGCTTTATGCTTTCATTGTTTTCATTTTTTAAGCTTAAAATACTTACTGTAGAGGCATTTAAGGCATTTTGACTTACACCTTGAGGTAAAACTCTTACGCGAAGTGAAATTTGATCTTTATCGCTACTTGCATTCACGCTTGCGTTATTTTGCGTTTCAAGCATGATAAGGGTTTGTTTATTTTGTGGGGTGATGAGAATTTGCTTGAGTAAATTTGACTTGAGTTCCCTTTTTTCTTCTTTTGCAGTGCTTAACTCATCAAGCGTGATAAGCACGAAATTCCCTTCTTTTTTCTGGACGATCTTGCCCTTATACGCACTATCAAAAACAAACATCAAATCAACCCTATCGCTTCTTTCATACACGCTAAAATCAACAAGCTTGGCAGCAAAAAGGGGTAGAGCAAAGCATAAAAAGAGTAAAAATTTCATTATGCTTCTTTTTTAAAGTATTGCAAAACGCTTTTAGAATCTAAAATTTCATTGATACGAATGGCAAGATTTTTTTCATATACCATTACTTCGCCTTTACCAAAGATTCTTTTATTGATATAAAGTTCAACACTTTCTCCGGCTGGCTTTTCAAGATCAATAACAGAACCCACATCAAGCTTTAAAAGATCACTTACGCTCATATTTGTAGTGCCAAGTTCGCTGACAAAATCAACGGTTATGTCTAAGATATCTTCGTATGACTCAAGTAAGCCGGCATGATCGCCAAATTCATTTAATTTTTCACTCATATTTTTTTATAACCTACTCTTAATAAAGCTCCGTTAAGATCAAAAGTTAAAGCTCTATCAAGCTTGAAATTTTCAAAATCAACCCTACCTAAATACTCAGGTATGCCAAGCACATAATCCCCGCCTTTTTCATTGAGTTTCATCTTTGCATAGCCTATGATTTCATTAGCACATTCTTTAGCTAAGTCGCAAAAATCGCCCTCATGAAAAGTTACATTTTGCAAAAATACCAATCTAAAATGTTCAAAAACTTCTTTTGAGAAAAAAAGATAGAAGTTAAATTCCCCCTCGATCTCGCTTTTAAGCATAATAGCCGCACCATAAAGCTCACCTTCTATATGCTCCCTTTGAGTAAGCTTGCCTTTTAAAATTTCCTCAAAAAAATGCTTGATAGAATCCTCAACAGCTCTAAACATCTTTTCTCCTTTTTTAAGTATAATTATAATAAATGAAAAATAAAAAAATAATTTATTCTTCGCTTTTTAAAAAATTTCATTCACTTTTTGCATGATTTTTGTGATCTTTTTTTCTTTAAAAGCCTCAACAATACTTGTGCCAACTATAGCTCCATCACAAATTTGCTTGATATTTTGCACATCTTTAGCATTTTTTATTCCAAAACCTATAAAAATAGGTAAAGTTGTGTAAGCTCTTAGCTCTTTAACTAAGCTTTTAAGCCTTGAAAATCCTACTTGCTTGCCCCCTGTTATGCCAAGACTAGCCACCACATATACAAAGCCACTTGCCCTTGTGAGTATCTTTTGCATACGTTCTTTTGAAGTTGTAACGCTGATTAAAGGGATGAGTGCAAGCCCTGCTTTTTCACACTCCCTAAAAAGCTCTTCATTTTCTTCAAAAGGAAGTTCTGGCACGATAAGCCCTTTAATGCCTACTTTTTTACTCTCTTCAACGAATTGTTTTATCCCATAAGAAAAGATTAAATTATAATAGACTAAAAAAACTATAGGCTTTTTGATTTTTAGCTCAGTTAAGCTTTTAAAAACCTCGTGTATATTTATGCCTTCATTTAAGGCTTGTAAGGCTGCCTCGCTGATTATCCTACCATCAGCTATAGGATCAGAATAGGCTATGCCAAGTTCTAAAATATCAATCTTACTTGTATCAAGTCTTTGTAAAAAAGCCTTAGTTGTGGCTAAATTTGGATAGCCAAATACACTAAAAGCCACATTTGCCTTTTCTTTATAAAAATGCTTAAAATCAACCATAAATTTTTCCTTTTTTATAGCCTAAGATAGTGTGCATATCCTTATCGCCCCTGCCTGAGATATTGACTACTATAACGCTTTTTTTATTTAGGCTTGGACAAAGTTTTTCAAGATAAGCAAGAGCATGAGCACTTTCAACAGCTGGGATAATGCCTTCTTTTTGACATAAAAGCTTTAAAGCATTCATGCATTCATCATCACTCACAGCATAGTATTTGACGCGTTTAAGCTTTTGCAAATACGCATGCACTGGACCAACTCCGGGGTAATCAAGCCCAGCTGATATACTATGAACGGGCAAGATATTGCCAAATTCATCTTGTAAAACCTTAGTTTTCATGCCATGGATTATGCCATCTCTTCCCTTTGTTAAAGTGGCTGCGTGATAAGGCGTATCAACACCTAAGCCTCCTGCTTCTATACCGATAAGCTTAGTGTGTTTATCCTTTAAAAAACCTTGAAAAATTCCAATGGCATTTGATCCACCACCCACACAAGCGATGACATAATCAGCCTTTTTACCAAGCTTTTGAAGTTGTTTTTTACACTCCTTGCCAATCACGCTTTGAAAATGCGCGACAATTTGTGGGTAAGGATAAGGACCAACTACGCTTCCTATGACATAAAAACTTTTTTCTATCTCATTGATCCACACTTGAATGGCTGCTGTAGTAGCTTCTTTAAGTGTTTTTAAGCCGGTATGAACTTCTCTTACCTTAGCGCCTAAGAGTTTGATTTTTTGGACATTTAAAGCCTGTCTTTGTGCGTCAGTTGCTCCCATAAATACTTCACATTCTAAGCCCAAAAGTGCCGCAGCTGTAGCTGTAGCTAAGCCGTGCTGTCCAGCTCCAGTTTCAGCAATGATCTTTTTTTTACCCATTTTTTTAGCTAATAAGGCTTGAGAAAGAGCATTGTTGATCTTGTGCGAGCCTGTGTGATTTAAATCTTCTCTTTTAAGATAAATTTCATGCCCATAATATGAACTTAAATTTTGAGCTTTATACAATGGAGATTTACGCCCTACATAGTCTTTTAGCAAGCCTTTGAGCTCTTTTTTAAATTCCTTTGTAAAAGCTATGGTTTTAAAAGCATACTCAAGCTCGATAAGAGCAAACATAGCCGTTTCTGGCACAAAGCTACCTCCAAAATCCCCATAATAACTTTTCTTCATCGTCCTACCTTTTTTAAAAGTTGCATAATCAAAGCCTTATCCTTTAAGCCTAAAGCATTTTCAACCCTTGAGTTTATATCGATGATCTTAGGCTTAAACTTACAAGCTTGTTCTATATTATCAAGTCCTATGCCACCAGCTAAGGCAAAGTCTTTTGGGTAATCTTGCAATAAATTCCAGTTAAAACTTGTGCCATTACCGCCTTTAAATTTACCCTTAGTATCAAAAAGCACTAAATCAGCATTGATATTTTCATCATATTTAAGCTTTTCATCTACGCTTATAACTTGCCAAAGTTCAAGTTTTAAGGCTTTGGCTTGAGTATAAAGATCCTTGCTTACCTTTTTATAACACTGAAGGACATCTAAAAAACTTGCATGCTTGAGTATAAACTCATCGCTTTCATCAACAAAAACCCCAACAGCTTTTTTTCCTGAATTTCTAATGATAAGGCTAAGCTCTTGGGCTAAATCAAAGCTTACTTGTCTTGGGCTTTTTGCAAAGATAAGCCCCATATAATCGATATTTAAGCTAGCAATTTGCTCGCAATTTTGCCTTTCTTTAATCCCACAAATTTTAATTTTCATGCAAGGTTCTTAATTGTTCTTGATAGGTGTGAAAAAAGTCAAGCACCCTACCAGAATAAATAGCCTCAAGCACTATATCCTTAGCCTGCATAGGATTTTCAACCTTATTTGCTGTATAAAGAGCAAACATAGCATTAAGCACTACTATATCAAATTTAGCCCCCTTAATCTTCCCAGCTAGAGTATCAAGCAAAATCTTCGCATTAAAGCTCGCATCAGCTCCTACTATATCGCTGTGAAAAGCTCTTTTAAAGCCAAATTGTTCTGGGCTTACTTCATAGTATAAGATCTCACCATCTTTAAGCTCATATACGCTAGTATCTGCACAAATGCTTATCTCATCCATGCCGTCCTTACCACGCACTACAAGGGCATGTTTTCGTCCAAGTGCCCTTAAAACCTCAGCTAAAAGCTTATGCACAGGCTC
Organism: Campylobacter sp. MIT 12-5580; assembly: GCF_005406235.1. Lineage (NCBI taxonomy): Bacteria > Pseudomonadati > Campylobacterota > Epsilonproteobacteria > Campylobacterales > Campylobacteraceae > Campylobacter > Campylobacter sp. MIT 12-5580. The sequence goes on along the minus strand of NZ_NXLK01000001.1, from coordinate 182,131 downwards.
GTGATAATTACCTAAAAGCTGGTATTTAAGCTTTAAATTTGGGTGCAATAAGGGCCCTAAGACATTAAACACGGTTTTTACCCCAAGTTTTTGTCTTACTTCTCTTACCTCACCAACTAAGGAGTGAAAATAAGGAGCGTGAAAAAAGGCAAGTCCTAGTTTATCAAGCACTTCTTTTTGCTTGCTTATGCTCTTATATGTATTGATTTTTAAGGCTTCAAGCACATCAGAGCTTCCGCTTGAGCTTGAAATGGCTTTATTTCCATGCTTTGCTACCTTTACGCCAAGTGCGCCTAAGATAAAAGCTGTTGTGGTAGAGACATTAATACTCTTAAAGCCATCGCCTCCTGTGCCTACTATATCGATCATCTCACTTTCATCGCTAAAAGTTTGTGAGTATTTTAAGATATTACGCACTAAGGCACTTAGGGATTCTTCGTTTAAGGATTTTTCAGTGATTAAGATAAGTAAGGCAGCAAGCTGTATAGGCTCATAGTCTTTTGAAGCGATGATTTTACAAATTTTTTCAAAATCAAGGCTTGTAAGGGCGGTATTTTCTTGAAGTTTGTTGATAAAATGAGTTAGTTTTGGTTTTTCTTCAGGCTTTTTTTCAGCTTTTAATTCTAAGAAATTCTTAAAAATCTTTAGCCCATATTCGCTAAAATAGCTCTCTGGATGAAACTGCACACCAAAATAAGGCAAGCTTTTATGCCTCATCGCCATTAAAACTCCATCTTCAGTATAAGCAAGAGCTTCTAGGCACTGGGGTAAATCCTCAACTACTAAAGAATGATAACGCATCACCTCAAAACTTAAGGGCATATCTTTAAAAATATAAGCTTGATCTTCAAGCTTGATTGTTGAAGTATTACCATGTGCAACTTGCTCTAATCTTGAAATAGTCGCATTAAAAGCAAGCCCTAAGGCTTGATGACCCAAACAAACGCCAAGTATTGGTATATCTAAACCGCTTTTAAAAAGCTCTAAGCTTATGCCACTATCTTTTGGGTGTTTGGGTCCTGGACTTATGACTATAAAATCTGGCTTTAAAGCCTTAAGCTCATCTAAGCTTATCATATCATTTCGCACCACTTTTACTTCGCCTTCATAAAGCTGAGTAAGCATGGTTTTGACATTAAATACAAAAGAATCATAATTATCAATCAATAAAATCATCATTTATCCCTTAAAGCTTCAAAGCTTTTAATGAGGCTTTGTCTTTTAGCCTTGATCTCAGCGTATTCTTTTTCAGCCTCGCTTTTCATCACTACCCCAGCCCCACTTGCGATAAAAGCTTTGTTTTGAGTAAAAAAAGCTGAACGTATAATAATGGCTAGGCATACATTTTCATTAAAATTTAAAAAGCCAATAGCCCCACCATACACGCCACGATTAAGCCCTTCAAGCTGAGATATAAGCTCTAAAGCCCTAATCTTTGGAGCCCCACTTAAGGTGCCTGCTGGAAAGATAGCCCCTATAGCATCAAAAATGCTTGCTTCATCTTTTAAAAAAGCATACACACTTGAAACTATATGCATGACATATTGATAATTTACCAGCTCAAAGACATTTTCAACCCGAGTTTTTGTCCCAAATTTAGAGATGTCATTACGCGCAAGATCAACAAGCATTCTATGCTCGCACAATTCTTTTTCATCACTGAGTAAATCTTTTGCTAGAGCCTCTTTATCACTTGTTTCATCTAAAGTTCTTGTGCCAGCTATAGGAGCGATAAAAATTTCTTTATTTTTAATACTTAAGACAAGCTCAGGTGAAGAGCCAACCACAACGCCATACCTACTTGGAAAGTGAAACATATAAGGGCTTGGGTTTTGCTTTGCAAGCTCACTATAAAAGCTAAGGCTATCAACATTACTTTGTATGCAAAGTTGTTTTGAAAGCACGACTTGAAAGATGTCTCCACTGGCAAGGTATTCTTTAGCCTTTTGTATCATGGCTATAAAATCAGCTTTTTCAGCTTCTAAATCATTTTCTATCTTAAAATCAAACTTACAAGTCTTATCTTGAAATTCTTCATCTTTTAAGCACTCAAAATACTTTTTATCTCCATACTCAAAATAAAGCTTAGAATGCTTTTCATACACCAAATACGCCCTAGCATTGGCAAATAAAAACAAAGGAAAATCATAATTTTTAAGCCTAGGCGTGTCAATTTTTTCAAAAAAAGTATAAAAATCAGCAGCTAAAACCCCAAAAAATCCAGCATATTCGCACAAAGGCTTTTTCGCACTTTCTTGATAAAACTCAAATTTAAGCTGACTTAAGTCCATATCTTTAGCGTCTAAAAAAAGAGGGTCAATACCAATGATGACTTTGTTATCATCTTCAGCAAAATAAGAATACTCATAATGCTTTAAAAGTTGTTTATAATACACAATCGGCGAGCATGAAAGCATAAAAAACCTTTGATTATTTTCTTAATAAAAGTTTAAGATAATAAGGCTAAAATTTGGCTGAATTTAGCTTTAAAAGCATTGTAAAATCAAGAAACAAAGCCAAGAGTTTAAAACTGATATTGTGCTTTTATATTAAAATTAATATTGTTTGAGTTTTTACTTATCTCATCATCAAAACCCAGCAAAAAAGAAGTTTTATCTGTGCCAAGACGCACATTTGCTCCTATGCGGATAAGACTTTTATCCAGTTTGTGCTTAAGATTAAAATTTGAACCTGTAAAATCATAAAAAGAAGCACTATTTTTAAGCACATTGCCTAGTAATCTTTGTTCGTAAAACGCAAAAAGATTAAAACCTGAACTTGGATTTAAATCATACGCATCACTTAATGTATAAGATAAATTTGTCCCCACGCTCATACTAAGACTATGATAGTTTTTGTTTTTATGATTTACGCTAAGCAAGGCTTTGTTTTCTTTGATCTCATCTTGATACATAAAAGTATAAGCGCCATAAATCATAGGAGAGAGTTTTAATGTAGAATCAATCAAAGCAAAAGAAAGCTTTTCATCTAAAAGCAAATCCTTGCTTATACCTGCGTGAAAAGAGCTTAAAAGGTTGTTATAGCTTGCTTTTGGGCGAGAGTCTTGATTGTAAATATTTCTTCGAAGTTGATTTCGAGCAAAGCCCAAAGATACACCACTCACAACATTTACAAAATCAAGATCAGATTTGAAAGTAAAACCCGTTGAAAGAAGATGAGCTTTTATATATGAGTTTTCAAAATCGCTGTAATTATACGCATAGTTTAAAAATCCAGCCAAAAAAGTTCTCTCATCAACATACTTTAAAGCTTCTAATTTTGAACCCACGCCATATCCATCATAAGATTCATCATCAACATAAGTATAACTTGGATTTAAGCTGATTTGCTCGCTATTTTCTTGCAAGAGCAAGAGTATATTTTCAAAGCCTAATCTTTCTTGAATTCTTCTTATCCTTGCTGTATTTTTAAGATGATCGTTATTGTCTATACTTTCTAAGGTTTTTACATAATCATTATTTGCCATAGCATTAAGCTCGCCAAAAAACTGAGTATAAGAAGCTGGCAAAGTTCCTGACATAGCCATAGCCCTTAAAGCCCTTGCTAGACTTGCATTTGCTCCTTCATAATTTGCATAAACATTTGCTTTAGTGCTTGCATTTAAAACCAGCTTATCAGGTGAAAGAGTAAAGTCAAATACTGAAGAATTAGCCACACTTACATTAAACTGAGATAAAGAATTTTTTAAATCGCCCAAATTTAAAGCAATATTTTGCGCGCTCGGTGAAATTTGAGCAATTATAGGCGCATACACCAAAGAAGCGCCTTGAGCTATATTGTAATTATTAGCTTTAAGTAAGGAATTTCCACTTGTATTAAAGCTCAATCTTAAAGTCGCCAAACTTGCTTGAGTATAAGCACCCTTTACCTCAAGCACTGCTAAACCATTACCTCCTATATCAAGCAAGCCATTATTGTGTAAATTTTGATTTAAAACCACACTGCTTGTACTTGGCATAGCCTTAGAAAATATACTCGCAAGCCTTTTAATGTCTGCGTTTAAATCGCTTCTTTCACCCACAAATAAGGTTCCGCCTTGTTCTACAAAAACTGAACTTTGAAGGCTTCCTCCTGAACCATCATTTCTTTTATACAAAGCAAGAATGCCTCCACGCACTATAGTATCGCCTTGATAAGAATTTGTTCCACTTAAGATGAGCGAGCCTTGTCCTTCTTTGATCAAGCCTACTTCAGTGATATTTTGCATTTGCGCTGCTGGGCTGTTAAGAGCTGAGCTTAAATGTAAATTGCTATCCCAAGTTTTTTGACTGATATCATTGCTAAACTCGGCTGTGTATCCTTGAGTATCAAGGGTATAAAAGGCTTGTTGTTTGTTATTATGTGTTTGAATGTCTTTTAAATTCAAGCGATTTGTATCAAGTATGCTTAAACCTTGCAAAGCTTTTTGAGCATCTAGTATGCCTTGTCCGAAAATCTCTTCTTTACTTACTTGCTGAGCAGCTTGAGTGGTATTTAAATTATTCATTATATAATCTGTGTAGTTTTGAAGCACGCCACCTATATTAAGTGCTAAGCCATTATACAAAGCATCAACATCAGCTCTTTTTTCAGCATCAGTTGCTGGCACGGCTTGATCTATATACACTAGGGTATAAGTTGTTTTAACACTTGCACCACTGCCCTCGCCAATACTTTTAACAACCATTTTTGGAGCTTGATAATCTTTATTTGCCGTGCTTAAAAGCACATCTGCAATTTGTGCGCCGTTTAAAAAGGGAAATTTTTCTTGCACCAAAGCTGCAACTCCACTGACTAAAGGTGCAGCCATAGAAGTGCCTTGTTTTAAAGTATAACTATTGTTTGTATTTGCATCAACTGAGTTGATCTTTACTCCAGCTGCTGTGAGGGAGAAATTTACAGCTCCTTTAAAGCCATTGCTAAAATCAGCCACGCCCTTGCCATCGATAATAAGCTTACCATCAGCTTGTCTAGTGATATACTCGCTATCAAGCGCACCCACCGCAAGCCAAGATCGAATACTTTCATCATATCTTGGCAAAACAGATTGTATGTTTGGCGATAAAACACCTTCATTGCCAGCTGCAAATATACTTAAAAGCTTTCTTTCTTGAGCAAGTTTATACAGCCCACTTGTGGGAGCTAAAGGGTTTGTAAGCTCTTTCATAGCATAATTTGCATCATCTATTATACTTGTGTTTTGAACTAAGTTCTTATTTAAATCATACTCAAGCCCCACAACAGGGTATATGTTAGAACCCCAGCTATTATTTACGATCTTTACTTCACCTTTGTTTTTAAGTATATTGTAAATATCGGGTAAGTTTGTATGTGTGTTATCGCCAAAAATGCCAACACCATAAAAGCTTGCATTATAAGCAGCCCCATAAGGCTCACTTCCTCCAAGTCTTGAACCAAGTGCTATACCAGCCACATGGCTACCATGAGTATCAATTAAAAAATTTGGAGTATAGCTTTGCCCATTTTGATCGCTAGGATAAGCTACAGAACCTAAAATTCTATCTTTAAGGCTTTGATGGGTAATATTAAAGGCATCATCAAGTATGCTTATATGAACGCCATTTCCTGTAATGCCACTTTGATGAGCTTCATTAACATTGTGAAGCTCAAAAGGACTTAAGGCAAAAAGCTTTAATGTAAAAACAAAAAATAAAACCCAAGCCCTTTTAAACAAGCACATTTTAACTCCAACTTTACGCTTTTATAAAACTATAAAATAACGTTGCAAATCACTCCACTGTAACTGATTTGGCTAGATTTCTTGGCATATCCACATCATTGCCTAGACGCACAGAAATTTCAAGAGCTAAAAGCTGAGTGATGAGCATCATCTCAAAAAACTCACACATATAATGCTCTTGCTCTGAAGTTTTGATAAAATCATCACTTAAGTCAAACTCAAGCGGCGAGATACAAAGTAAGGTTGAATCCCTTGCGATGAGTTCTTCAACATTTGACTTTGTTTTATCATAAAGCATATTTTTTGGCATTAAAGCTATGGTGTAAAGCTTGGTATCAGCTAAGGCTATAGGTCCGTGCTTCATCTCTCCACTTGGATAGCCCTCAGCATGTAGATAGCTAAGCTCTTTAAGCTTTAAAGCCCCTTCTAAAGCTAAAGGATAAAATACATCGCGTCCTATGTAAAAAAAGCCATGCCCATCTAAGTAACGTTTGCTAAGGCGGTGGATTTTTTCATGAAGCTTACTTTGAACGACAACCACACTTGGAGTGTGCAAAAGTGCTTTTATATCTTTGCTGATATTAAATTGCTTTTTTTGAGCTATATATAAAACGATGAGCCATAAGGTAAGCACTTGAGAAGCAAAGGCTTTGGTGCTTGCTACGCCTTTTTCTATGCCAGCTCTTGTTAAAATACTTAAATCTGCAAGGCGAACTATGCTTGAATTATCTACATTGCAAATCGCAAAGCTTTTTGCACCTTTTTCTTTAGCAATCTTTAAGGCTTCAAGCGTATCAGCTGTTTCTCCACTTTGAGAGATGACGATGAAAAGTGAATTTTTCTTGATAATGCCTTCTTTATAGCGAAACTCGCTAGCTATTTCAACCCTAGCTCTGATTTTTGCCACTCTTTCAAACAAATAACTTGCCACTAAAGCCGCATGATAGCTTGTGCCACACGCACACAAAGTGATCTCATCAAAGGCTGTTAAGTCCTCATTTTTAAGCTCATCAAAAACTATGCTTTCACCCTCAACACGCCCCATTAAAACCTCGCTTAAAACACGGCTTTGCTCATAAATTTCTTTTTCCATGAAAAAGCGAAAGCCATCTTTTTGGGCGTAGGATTTATCTTGAGAAAGTTTGCTAAAGTGTAGGTTTTTAAGCGTATTATTTTCATATACTTCAAGCGAAGTTGGGCTAGCTTTACCATAACTTAAGTCTTCAAGATACACCACCTCATCAACATGACCTATCAAAGCTGCATCTCCTGAAGCAAAATACAGCTCATTTGAGGCATTTTTGCCTATGATTAAAGGTGCAGCATTTTTAGCAAAATATATACAATCTGGACTTTTTTTACTCACTAAAAGTATAGCAAAGGCTCCTTTTAGCTCTTTTATAGTGAGTTCAAAAGCTTTAAAAGGTTCATTGGTGCTTGCATAAAATTCAAACAAAGCTACGATGACTTCAGTATCTGTCTGACTTAAAAAGCTTACGCCCTTGCTTTCAAGCTTATCTTTAAGCTCTTTGTAATTTTCTATAATGCCGTTGTGAATAACGCAGGAGTATTGTCCTAGATGAGGGTGAGCGTTGATTTCTGTTGGCTTGCCATGTGTTGCCCAGCGTGTGTGTCCTATGGCTACGCCTAAGCCCTCACTTGTGAAGTTTTTGCATTTATTGCTTAAATTTTCAAGCTTGCCAACAGCTTTGAAAAAGTCAAGTTCATTTTCTTTCATCACAGCTAGACCGGCGCTGTCATAGCCTCTGTATTCTAGCTCTTTAAGCCCGCTGATGATGAGTTCTTTTTTTTCTTTATTGCCTATATAACCTACTATTCCACACATTTTTACTCGCTTGTTAGGGATTTGATGAGTTCATCTTTTTTTTGCAATAAATTTTCATTTTTTTCAAAATAAAAGCTATTGCGTGTGCGTCCTTTGATTGTTTGAATTTTAGCTGCGCTTAAATTCAAATCAAAACGCTTAAACTCGTGCATTACAAAAGCCATTAAGCCTTGCTGATCCTTGGCGTTAAGATTAAGCTTGACATAGCTTTTTGAATACTCTAAATCAAATTTTAGCTCATCTTTTTTAATGCTTGGTTTTTTTAGCTCTATCTTGTTTTTATGCACTAAATTTTGCTCTAAAAGTTGAGTGAGTTTTTGTTTTTGAATATCACTTATGGTATTTGAATACTCAAATTTAAGATAAATTTTTTCATCAAAAAGCTGAAAAAAGCTCATAAAGATGAGGTTTAGACTACTGAGTGCATTTAAAATACTAGCGATATCAAATTGCTTTAAAGCTATCATTTCTAAGATGAGATTTTTTTCGTTGTTAAAGCTAAAGCTAAAGTCTTTTTGCTGGGCGATTTTGGCAATTTTTACTATATCTTCAAAGCTATTTTTGATGATGAAAAGGTTTGAAACTATATGCGTGATCTTATCTTGCAAGATACTGCTTTGATCTAAAAATACCTTGCTTCGCTTTAAGGTTTGCTCTTTTTTTACCCTTCTTGCGATCTCATCAAGGTAATTCACATCTTCAAAGCCAGCCAAAGCATTTAAAAGCAGTTTTTCAAGACTTCTAAAATAAAAATCATGCGTGATATGTAAAACTCTTGCATTGATAAGAGTTAAAGCGTGAATCAAACGCAAAGTTTTTTCATTTTCAAGACGACTAATGAGCGTAAAGATAATGGTTTCATTATAAATATCTTCTTTTTCGATGATATCTTTCATGGCATTAAAATTTTTAAACACTCTTAAGCCAAATTCTACCAAATCAGCATTTAAGCTAAGTTTTGCACAATATGATCGATAAATGTTTGCTAAAGAAACTTCATTTTCAGCCTCAATCGCACTCATCACAACACTTAGCTTTAAGATCATTGTTTCATCAGCATTTAAAGCCTTAAAGCATTCAAACTCATCAAAGCTTAGCTCAAGCTCTTTAAGGCAAAGTAAGGCATTTTCATCAAGGCTGTAAGCTCCTTCCTCGCTAAGCAAAAAACGAAATGAGGCTAAGGGCTTAAGCATTATGCTTAAAAAGGAGCTGTCAAAGAAAAGTTTGAGTAAAGAAAAGCTGTGTTTGCGGCAAAGACTTTGTTTAAAATGCTTAAGAAGCTCTTCAAATTCATCTTTTTGCACCCTTAAACGACGCAAGCTCATCAAAACACTAATGTCAAATTCCAAAGGCTTATCTTCAAGGGAATTTAAAGCGGCTAAAAACTCGCTTGCATTTTGAAACTGCATACTTTCATCAAGATAAATTACACCTTTTTGATCTTGCTTGAAATGCCCGATTTTACTTAAATTTTCATTCTTGTCAAGCAGGTTTTGAATACATTTTTGCAGATAAAGAGCATAAATTCCACTTGTTTGCATTGAACTCATCGCTTTTTGTAGCAAAGCCTTTTTTGCATCAACGCTTTTTTTATCTTTTTTTTGCATAAGTTTGCTTAAAAAATCAAGCTTTGCAAGCTGAAATTCATCTTCATCTTTTGAATGCTCTATATTTAAAGCAGATTTTAAAGAAAGCAAGAAATCCATAGCCAACCTTAGCTCGCTTAACTCGTTTTCATCGATAAACTCAAGGGCGTAACTTTGAGGGGAGTTTTTAAACAACAAAAGCAAAGAACGAAGCAAAAGATAATTATCAAGTCCGCCAAAGTCTTTTTTGATATCAAATTCTTGAGCGATGAAAGGCGTTTGAGTGTGGTTGAGTTGGCTTAAAATTTTGTTTGCTAGCTCGAGTTTGTGATTTTGTAGATAAAGCGTGCTTGTTTCTTTTACAGCTTTAAATAAGGCTTTTGAACCACACAAATACCTTAAATTTAACAGATCAAGCCCAAGTTTTGCCTTGCTTACAAGTCCATTTAGCTCGCAAATTTCAGCTTGCATAACAAAGCCAAGATCGTTTAAAGCGGCAATAAAAGCCTTCATAATAGGTTTTAAATGATACGCAGGCACATCTTTATACACAAAAAGTAAGGGCAAGTTTTCATAAGCTGCAAGTTTAAAATCTGCATACTGATGATGTGCTAAGATACACAAAGGCACACTTTCATCATCTGGTAAAAAATCCTCAAAAAAATCCTCAAGTATGATTTTAAAGGTTTTTTTTACAAAATTATCCACTTCTTTAGAATAATACAAGCTAAAAGAGCCCTGTTTTAAAAAAAGCTTGGCATAACTTGCTTTAAAGGCGTTTAAATCATTTTTAAGTTCTTGAAATTTGCTTTGCAAATCTAACCTCTTTTTTTAGTATTTTGATGATAAAACTTTTTGCAGATGGTATCATAGCAAATTTATCTTTGTGTTTTGCTGAGTTGAAAAGCTAAAGGGCTGATAAACTTCACTCGCCCTTTAGCTTTTTAGTGTCTTGCAAGGTAATTGGTGTCAAAGGTATTGTTTAAAAAGTCTGGATTTTCCATCATAGCAGAGTGAAAATCTCGTGTGGTTTTAATGCCAGAAACGATTAATTCATCTAAAGCCACTTTCATCTTTGCAATAGCTCTGTTTCTATCCTCGCCCCAAACCACAAGCTTTCCTATCATAGAATCATAATAAGGAGGCACGCTATAGCCTTGATAGCAATGACTTTCCATTCGGACATTGCGTCCAGCTGGTGGGACATATTTAGTGATTTTGCCCGGACTTGGCACAAAACTTTTTGGATCTTCAGCTGTAATGCGGCATTCTATGCTATGCCCTCTTAGCTTGATAGTTTCTTGAGCTGGTAAAGCGTAACCTTCAGCCACTTTTATCATCTGCTCGATAATATCAACCCCGCTTATCATCTCACTTACGCAGTGTTCAACCTGCAAGCGCGTATTCATCTCGATAAAATAAAAATCTAAATTTTTATCCACTAAAAACTCAAAGGTTCCAGCTCCTTCATAACCTATAGCCTTAGCTGCTTTTATAGCCGTATCCAAAAGCTTTGCTCTTGTTTTTTCATCAAGTAAAATCGCAGGGCTTTCTTCGATGAGTTTTTGATGACGTCTTTGCATAGAGCAATCTCTTTCGCCTATGTGAATGACATTGCCAAAGCTATCACCTATAACTTGCACTTCTATGTGACGTGGATTTTGAATGTATTTTTCCATATACATAGTGCCATCACCAAAGGCTGTCATGGCTTCACTTTCTGCTGACCAAAAGGCTTTTTCTATATCAGCTTCTTTTTCTACCACACGCATACCGCGTCCGCCCCCGCCAGCTGCAGCTTTTAAAATGATAGGATAGCCTATTTCTTTAGCCAGCTTTTTAGCCGCTTCAACACCTTTTAAAGCCCCATCACTTCCGGGGATCACAGGCACTCCAGCTCTTTGCATCATTTGCTTTGCTTTACTTTTATCAGACATCAAAGCCATAGCCTCTACTGAAGGACCTATGAATTTAATGTTATGCTTAGCACAAATTTCAACAAAATTTTGATTTTCACTTAAAAAACCATAGCCCGGAAAAATCGCGTCAGCTTCAGAAATTTCAGCCGCTGAGATGATATTTGGTATATTTAAATAACTCTCTGTGCTTCTTGCATCACCTATACAAATGTTTGCATCTGCATATCTTAAATAAAGGGCATCTTTATCAGCTTTTGAATACACGCAAATTGCCTTTTTTCCCATTTCTTTGATAGTTCTTAAGGCTCGCAGAGCTATTTCACCGCGATTTGCGATTAAAACGCTTTTGATTTCCATTAAATTTTCTCCACAACAAATAAAGGCATATCAAACTCAACAGGTTGCCCATCAGCAACTAAAACTTCAACTATCCTACAATCATACTCAGCTTGAATTTCATTCATGATCTTCATCGCCTCGATAATGCCTATAGTATCGCCCTTTTTAACACTTGAGCCAGCTTTGACAAAGCTTGCCGCACCAGGGCTTGGGGCTTGATAGAAAGTGCCTACCATTGGGCTGTTTAGGGTTGGTTGGTTGTGTTTTTTATTTGGGGAAGCTTCATTGACAACATTAACATTTATAGGTTGTGGGGCTACAGTTTGTGGAGGACATACAAGAGCTGGAGCTGGCTCGCAAACCTCCCTTTCAAGCTCGATCTCAAAGCCATCTTGTTCTTTGATCTTAATCTTACTGATATTAGCTTCTGCAAATAAAGCCATTAATTCTTTAATTTCTTCCTTAGTCATAAAATCTCCTAATTTTGTTAAGAACTTAATCCTAAATTATACCCAAAGATTTAAAATTTTGGGATTAAAAATGAGATTTTATTATGAAAGTAATTAAAATTTGATAAATTTCAAGTATAATTTCAAATTAAAAACAAAGGTAAAATATGGGCTTAAAAGCGGATAATTGGATACGAAAAATGGCATTAGAACATAAAATGATAGAGCCATTTTGTGAAGCAAATATAGGCAAAGGCGTGGTGAGCTATGGGCTTTCAAGCTATGGCTATGATATACGCGTGGGTAGGGAGTTTAAAATTTTTACTAATGTTAATTCAACCGTGGTTGATCCAAAAAATTTTCTTGAAGCCAATGTCGTTGATTTTGAAGGCGATGTATGTATAGTGCCAGCAAATTCCTTTGCTCTAGCTAGGACTTTGGAGTATTTTAAAATGCCTGATAATGTTTTAGCTATTTGTCTTGGTAAAAGCACTTATGCAAGGTGTGGCATTATCGTTAATGTTACCCCTTTTGAGCCGGGTTTTGAAGGACATATCACCATAGAAATTTCAAATACCACGCCCTTGCCAGCAAAAATTTATGCCAATGAGGGCATAGCCCAGGTGCTCTTTTTAGAAGGTGATGAAAAATGCGATACCACTTATGCAGATAAAAAAGGTAAGTATCAAAGCCAAAAAGGCATAACTTTGCCAAGAATTTTAAAATGAAAGGCTGATTTTTGGAACGATTATTGCTAAAATAAAAATTTAAAGACTTAGGATAAATTGAGGAAAAGTAATGTTTAATGACAAAAGCATACTCATCACAGGTGGCACTGGCTCTTTTGGCAAGACTTATACTCAAATTTTACTGAGTAAATTTAAGCCTAAAAAAATCATCATTTATTCAAGAGATGAGCTTAAGCAATTTGAAATGGCTCAAACTTATAAGGCTTCTTGCATGCGGTATTTTATAGGCGATGTGCGTGATAAAGATCGCTTGATTAGAGCGATGAATGGGGTGGATTTTGTCATACATGCTGCTGCTTTAAAGCATGTGCCAATTGCTGAATACAATCCTATGGAATGCATAAAAACAAATATAAATGGCGCTCAAAATGTCATCGATGCTTGCCTTGAAAACAAGGTGCGAAAATGCATAGCTCTTAGCACTGATAAGGCTTGCAATCCTGTGAATTTATATGGGGCTACCAAGCTCGCAAGTGATAAACTCTTTGTCGCAGCAAACAACATAGTAGGCAGCGATCATACTCTTTTTAGCGTAGTAAGATATGGCAATGTCGTTGGCTCAAGGGGTTCAGTAGTGCCATTTTTTAAAAAGCTTATCGCCCAGGGTGCTAAAGAACTGCCAATTACTGATGAGCATATGACTAGATTTTTTATCAGCCTTGAAGAAGGGGTAAAATTTGTGCTTAAAAACTTTGAAAGAATGCAAGGTGGAGAGATTTTTATCCCTAAAATTCCCTCCATGAAAATCACTGATTTAGCCCTAGCTTTAGCTCCAAATTTAAAACATAAAATCATAGGCATAAGAGCTGGAGAAAAACTGCATGAGATCATGATAGCTAGTGATGATAGCCATTTAACTTATGAGTTTAAAGATCATTTTGTCATCGCTCCTAGCATTAAATTTGCTAATACCAATATCGATTTTTCTTGCAATGCTCTTAATGAAAAAGGCAAAAAAGTAAAGCCAAATTTTTCTTATAGTTCAGATAATAATCCTTCTTGGGCAAGCAGGGAAGAGATTTTAAGCATTATTAATAAGGGTTTTGAATGTTAAGTTATTCTCATCAAAATATCGATGAAAGCGATATAAAGGCTGTAAGCGAGGCTTTAAAAAATGAGTTTTTAACTGGGGGCAAGATAGTAGAAGAATTTGAACAAGCCTTGTGTGAGTATGTAGGCGTAAAATATGCTTGCGTTGTAAACTCAGCTACTTCAGCCTTGCACCTTGCTTTTTTAAGCTTAAATGTTAAGGATAAAACTATCTTAAGCACGCCTATGAGCTTTATCGCTACAGCTAATGCAGCTTTAATGGCAGGAGCTAGAGTTGAGTTTATCGATATAAAAAATGATGGCAATATAGATGAAAAAAAGCTTGAAACAAGGCTTGAGGCAAGTGCTCAAAATATAGGGGCTATTTGCGTGGTTGATTTTGCTGGCAATAGCGTTGAAATGGATACAATTTTAAGCCTAGCAAGCAAGTATAAAATCCCTGTACTTGATGATGCAAGCCATGCCCTAGGAGGCGAGTTTAAAGGCAAAAAGATAGGCTCTCATGCAAAGCTTAGTATTTTTTCCTTTCATCCTGTTAAGCCTATCACTACCTTTGAAGGTGGAGCTGTAGTAAGCAATGATGAGGCTTTGATCAAAGAAATCAAGCTTTTAAGAAGTCATGGCATTTTTAAAAAAAGGCTTTGGGATAGTGATAGCTTGAGTTTGGGCTATAATTACCGCTTAAGTGATGTAGCTTGTGCTTTGGGGCTTAATCAGCTTAAAAAGCTTGATACTAACTTAGAAAAAAGAGAAAAAATCGCTAGCTTTTATGATAAGGAATTTGAAAAAAATCCCTATTTTAGCACCATTAAGATAAAAGAATACAAAAAAAGCTCAAGGCATTTATATCCTATCTTACTTTATCCAGAGCTTCATTGTCAAAAAGAAGAATTATTTGAAGGCTTGATTAAAGAAAATATCGGCGTGCAGGTGCATTACAAGCCAAGTTATCAATTTAGCTTTTATAAGAATTTAATGGGAGAAATAAGGCTTGAAAATACAGAGCATTTTTATAAAAGCGAGCTTAGCATTCCTTGTCATCAAGAAATGAGCCTAGATCAAGCAAAATTTGTTAAAGACAAGCTTTTTACACTTTGTGAAAGTCTCAAAAAGGCTTGTGTATGCTAAATTTAAACGCAAATTTAGGCAAGCAAATGCACGCTCTAGCTTCAAGGCTTTTTCCGCTTTTTAGAAGCATTACTGGCGAGGGCTTTAGACAAAGTCTTGGAATTTTAAATGAGAACTTAAACAATGCCTTAAACATTCACAGCATTAAAAGTGGCACTCAGGTATTTGACTGGCTTGTGCCTCCTGAATATAGCGTTAAAGAAGCCTTCATCATCACTCCTGAGGGCAAAAAAATTTGTGATTTTAAGCAAAATAATCTTCATCTTTTAAATTTCTCCACCTCCATTGATAAAGAACTTAGCCTAGATGAGCTTAATGAGCACTTATATTCGCTTGAGCATTTACCTGAGGCTATCCCTTATGTAACGAGTTATTATAAAAAGCGTTGGGGTTTTTGTATAGCACATAATGAACGTTTAAAGCTAAAAAGTGGTAAATACAAAGTCTTTATAGATGCAAAGCATGATGAAAATGGGGTTTTAAACTATGCTGATTTACTCATACCTTCTAGCACAAAAAGCAAAGATGAAGTGCTCATTTCAAGCTATTTATGCCATCCTTCTATGGCAAACAATGAACTTAGTGGTCCTATTGTAGCTTGCTTTTTAGCCAAGCACTTGCAAAATTACGCTTATGGGGGGGGGCATTTAAAATATAATTATCGCTTTGTTTTTGTGCCTGAAACCATAGGTTCTATAGTCTATCTAAGCAAACATCTTAAACACTTACAAAAAAGAGTAAAAGCTGGCTTTGTGCTTTCTTGCATGGGCGATGATGAGGCTTATTCACTCATTCACAGTCCAAATGCCAATACTTTGGCTGATAAAATAGCCTTACATACATTTAAAAATAAAGAAAATTTTAAAGAATTTAGCTTCTTAGACAGGGGAAGCGATGAGAGACAATACTGCTCCCCAAATGTCAATTTACCAGTAGTTGGGCTATGTAGGACAAGGTATGGGGACTTTAAAGAATACCACACTAGCTTAGATGATCTTAACTTCATCAGTGCTAAGGGCTTATTTAACTCCCTTGAAACTATGATCCAGCTTATTTGTAACCTAGAAATCAATGCTGTATATAAAAGTGAGTGTTTTTGCGAGCCAAATTTAGGCAAAAGAGGACTTTATCCAACCTTAAGCTTACTCAATTCCCCTCCTCTTATTGCAAACTTTCTTGCTTTTTGCAACGCACAAAATGACTGCATAGATATAGCTGATAAACTTGGCATAAAAGCTTATGAGCTTAGAGAATGTATAGAAAAGTTATTAAAACACAAACTCATTAAAAAGGTAAACTCATGATAAGACATATTGATGATTTTTTACAAAAAAGTGTGCAATTATACCCTGAAAAAACGGCCTTTGTTGAGGGCGATTTAAGTATAAATTATAAGGATTTTAATACCCTTAGCCAAAAGCTTGCTAGTGAAATTTCAAGTCATTTAAAACACAGTTTTACTCAAGAAAGTGTGCTTATCTTACTGCCAAAGGGCATAGCTTGTTTAATAAGCTTTTTTGGGGTAGCAAAAAGTGGACATTTTTATACCCTACTTGATGAAAAAAGTCCAAAAGAAAGGCTTGAAAAGATCAAAACAGTATTAAAGCCCAAACTTTTAATCACAAGCAAAGCGTATGATTTTGAGTTTTTGGGAATAAAAACCTTGTATTGTGAAGATTTTTCTAACTTTAAAATCAATGAAAATGCCCTTATAAAAGCTAAAGAAAAGCATATTGACACAAATTTATTATATGTATTTTTTACAAGTGGAAGCACAGGCTTACCAAAGGGTGTAAGCATTGCTCATAAAAGCGTGATTGATTATACTTTTTGGGTGTGTGAGACTTTCAAACTTGATGAACATGAAATTTTAGCTAATCAAGCCCCTTTTTATTTTGATAATTCTATCTTAGATATATTTTCAAGCATAAAAGCTGGAGCTTGTGTGCACATACTTGAAAATTCACTTTTTGCCTTTCCTGCTAAGGTTTTAAGCTATCTTGAACAACATCATATCAGCATGATTTTTTGGGTGCCTTCGGTTTTGATTTATTTTGCTAATACTCAGGCTTTAGATGAACTAAAGCTAAGCAAGCTTAAAAAGGTATTATTTTGTGGAGAAATCATGCCAAATAAGGCTTTAAATTATTGGAGAAAGCATTTGCCTAAGGCAGAATATGCAAATTTATATGGACCTACTGAAATTACTGATGTGTGTTGCTTTTATAAGGTAAATAGAAACTTTAAAGATGAGGATATTTTGCCTATAGGTAAGGCTTGTCATAATACCCAGCTTCTAGTCTTTGATGAAAACTTAAAGCTTATCGATGAAGAGCAAGTTGGTGTTAAGGGCGAGCTTTTTGTGCGTGGAACTAGCCTTGCTTTGGGCTATTATAACGATAAAGACAAAACAAGTCTTGCCTTTATACAAAACCCCTTACATAATGCTTATTTAGACTTAGTGTATAAAACAGGCGATATTGTCGCTTATAATGAATTTGGCGAGCTTTTATGCTATGGACGCAAGGATAATCAAATCAAAATCAAAGGACACAGAGTAGAACTTGGCGAGATAGAAAGCATTATAAATGCTCATAAGGACATTAAAAACTGCGCTTGTATTTATAAAGATGAACGCATTATTTGCTTTTATGAAAGCAAGCTTTTAGAGCTTGATTTTAAAGGCTTTTTAAAGGATAAATTACCATCTTATATGCTGCCAAGTAAATTTATGGCCTTAAAACATTTCAAACTCAATCAAAATGGCAAAATAGATAAAAAGGCTTTATATGAACTCGTTTGAAAACTTTTTAAAAGCCTATGAAAAGGGCTTTAAGCTTCAAAACTATTATGAGGGTATGCAAAGCCTAAAAGAAAAGCTTTTAAGCTCTAAACTCACATTAAAGCAAATTGAGCATAATTTCTTTTTTTATGAAAAGAACTCAAAACTTTTGCATTTTTTTATAAGCCATACTCACAAGGATTTTAAGCTTAAAAATAGCATAATCAAACTCATTTATAAAAGACAAAAAGAGCTTTTAAATTTTAAGGATTTTTTAGAATACAATCATTTTCAAGGCTTTGAAAGCTTTGTGCAAATGAGGCTTAAGAATGAGACTTTAAAGCCTATAAATTTTGACTTTGTCGAATTTGCAAGGCTTGAGGATTTACATGATTTAAAGGATTTTTTTACAAGCTATTTTGATGAGCAGTTTTTATTTGTTTATGATGAGGCTGATTTGCAAGCAAAGATAAGAAAAAAAGAAATACTTTGCGTAAAAGAACTAGGCAAAATTAAAGCTGCACTAAGTTTTAGCGTTCAGCTAGGGTGTGCAAATCTTGACTTTATAGCCTCAAGCATAAAGCAAGAACATAAAAATGCAGGCTATGCCCTACTCAATCATTTTTTCATACTCAATCAAAAGGCTTATTTTTTCAAACTCTTTGTCAATGAAAACAATGAAAAAGCCATAAATTTTTATCAAAGAGCTGGCTTTGTTCAAGATATGGTGAAATTAGAATTTTATAGGAATTTTAATTGATATAAACACATTTTAAATGAAAGGAAAAACATGAATACTCAAGAACTTAAAGAGCTTTTCAAAGCCATAGAAAGAGAGGATATAAAAGAAAGCGATACAGAGCTTTTAAGCTCAGGTAAAATCGACTCTTTAGACATTATGGCTTTAGTTGCTGCTATAGAAAAGCATTTTCATCAAGCCTTAAAGGCTGAGTTTATTAAGGCTGAAAATTTTGAAAGTTTTAAGAGCATACAAGCTATGATTAAAGAGGCTTTTGGCAAATGAGGGCTTTATTTAAGGCAAAAAATAAGCTTTTTTATGATGAGGATTTTAAAACTTGCTTAGAAAAACTTGGAGTTCAAAAAGATGACATTCTTTGTGTGCATACTCAGCTTTTTAATTTTGGCGAGTTTGTGGGTAAAAAAGAGGACTTTTTAAATGCTCTTATAAGCTCTTTTGAGGAGCTTTTAGGTAAAAATGGCACCCTCATCATGCCAACTTTTTCTTATAGTTTTTGTAAAAATCAACCCTTTGATATACAAAAAACACCTAGCACCATGGGCATTTTAACTGAACATTTTAGAAAAATGCCTGGTGTGAAAAGAAGCCTTGATCCAATCTTTTCTTTTGCCATTAAAGGTAAAGATGAAAAAGACTTTTTAAAGCCTTGCAAAAGCTGTTTTGATAAGGATTCAGTATATGGGATTTTGCTTAAAAAAGCTGGTAAGATACTCTTGCTTGGCACCAAAGAGCTTGGTTTTACTTTTACGCATTTTGTTGAAGAACAAGTTGGGGTGAAGTATCGCTATTTTAAGGAATTTAAAGGACAAATCATAGATGAAAACTCACATGCTTATGAAGCAAGTATAAAGTATTTTGTAAGAGCCTTAGATAAAAACTCAAATTTAAGCGTGCAAAAACAAGTGAGTTTACTTAAAAAAGATGATAATTTTAAAAGTCTAGACTTTGCCAACTCAAGCCTTACTCTAATTGCTGCTCAAAAATACTTTCAAAGTGTTTTTAAAGCCTTAAAACAAGATGAAAATGCCCTACTTGAGGATACACAATGAAAACAAACTTACACACTATAAAAGCTGGCGTTTTAGTGCTTGGAGAATGTGAAAAAAGCTTAGATGAAGAATTAGCCCATCTAAGCCAAAGCAAAAGAGAGTTTTTCAAAGCACAAATGGGTATAAACAAGCATTTTATAGCAGACAAACAAAGCTTTGCAAGTGATTTAAGTATAAAGGCTATTGATGAGCTTTTAAAACTCACAAATTTTGATAAAAATGAGCTTGATTTACTCATCTTTGCTAGTCATACGCCTGATTTTTACGCTCCTGCTACAAGCTCACTTATCCATAAAGAGCTACAATTAAACTCAAAAACCAC
The DNA here is from genome assembly GCF_005406235.1 of Campylobacter sp. MIT 12-5580. Lineage (NCBI taxonomy): Bacteria > Pseudomonadati > Campylobacterota > Epsilonproteobacteria > Campylobacterales > Campylobacteraceae > Campylobacter > Campylobacter sp. MIT 12-5580. The sequence continues at coordinate 162,451 of NZ_NXLK01000001.1, read as the reverse complement.
CTGCCTTGATCTTACAAATTATTGCACAGCCTTTTTACAAGGACTGCTCACAGCTTTTTTACATCTTGAAAATAAAGAATATAAAAACATAATCTTAGTTTGTGCAAGTGTAAAAAGCAAAAAAATAGATCCAAAAGATAGCTTTACTTATGCTACGCTAAGTGATAGTGCCAGTGCTTTTTTACTGAGCAAAAGCAATAAAAAAGATGAAACTTGCTTTTTTATGCAAGAACTATTTAGTGAGTTTGCACTTGAGGAAACATTTTCAAGTTCTTCATATAAACAAGGACAAAGCGAATTTATCAAGGTGAATAATGATTTATTTTTCTCCTTAGTGCAAGAAAAATTTCCCAAACTCTTAGAGACTTTTTTAAACAAAAATAAAGCCTTGCAATATGAGTATTTTTTCTTTCATTATGCTAATGATTTTTTTAGAAAAAAATTACTTCAAAACTTAAAACTAGATGAAAAACTATGCTTTTCTCAGTCTTTAGAACAATTTGGCAATCTTGATGCCAATAATTTAAGTGCAAATTTAATACTTTTTAACCAAACAAAACTCAAAGATGGGGGGGGGGGAAAGCAAATTTTGCTAGCAAGTTATGGAACAGGAATGCATTTTATGCTAGCTAGTTTAAGGCTTAAAGCTTTTAAAAGCAAGATCATCAAAGCAAAATAAACTTAGTTTCTACAAAGAAAAATATTTGAGTTTATTTTTTAAAGCTTTTCATATCAAAAATAAAGTATAATGCTTTTTAAAATTTTAAGGAAAAGTCTTTGAAAAGCATTTGCATTATACCAGCTCGTGGGGGCAGTAAGAGGATCGCTTATAAAAATATCATCGATTTTCATGGCAAGCCCCTCATTGCTTATAGTATAGATCATGCTTTAAATTCTGGTATCTTTGATGAAGTGATAGTCTCAAGCGATGATGAAAAAATCATCAATGTGGCTTTAAGCTGTGGTGCAAACGTGCCTTTTGTGAGAAAAAAAGAACTAAGTGATGATTATAGCTCAAGCACAGCTGTAATTAAAGATGCTATCTTAGAACTTGAAAAACTTGGTAAAAGCTTTGACAATGTATGCTGTTTGTATGCAACCACGCCTTTATTAAATGCTGAAATTTTAAAACAAGCTTATGAAAAATTCCTTGACAATCAAAGCGAGTTTTTATTTGCCGCTTGTGAGTTTGACTATCCTATACAAAGGGCATTTAAGCTTGATGAGAGTCAAAGGGTAAGTATGTTTGATGAAAGCTTTTATTTTTCACGTTCTCAAGACTTGCAAAAAGCTTATCATGATGCTGGGGCTTTTTATTTTGGTAAGAAAAAAGCTTGGCTTGAAAAAGACTTTTTGTTTAAGCCTTATTCAAGTGTGTTTTTGTTACCAAAAAATTTAGTGTGCGATATCGATACGTATGAGGATTTAGAATTTGCAAAAATACTTTATATGATGAAAGAAAAGAAATGAAAGTACTTTTTCGTGCCGATAGCTCTTCTAAGATAGGACACGGGCATATTAGAAGGGATTTGCTTTTAGCTTCAAAGCAGTATTATGAAGACGAGGTAAGCTTTGCTTGTCTTGAACTTGAAGGCAATATCATAGAAAGCATTCCTTATGAGGTGTTTTTGCTTGATAGTAGCGCTATTAGCGAGCTGATCGATCTTATACTTGATGAAGGTTTTGAGCTTTTAATCATCGATCATTATCAAATAAATGCAAAAGATGAAAAACTGATCAAAGAAGCTACTGGAGTTGAAATTCTAAGCTTTGATGATGAGTTAAAGCCTCATTATTGTGATATCTTGCTTAATGTCAATCCTTACGCAAAAGCCGAACTTTACAAAAATCTTGTACCAAGTTTTTGCGAGCTAAGATGTGGCTTTGCGTATGCTTTAATACGAGATGAATTCTACGAAGAAGCCAAAATCACAAGAAAAAAAATCCATGATATCTTTATCTGCTTAGGTGGCACAGATAGTGCAAACTTAAGTGCCAAAATCGCTCTTGATCTGCCCTCAAGCCTTAACATTATCATCGCTACAAGCTCACAAAACAAAAACCTCAAAGCCCTTACTCAAATTTGTGAAAATCACAAAAACATCACTTTGGCTGTGGATTTAAAAGATTTTGCAAAAACGATGAATGAAAGCAAAAAGCTTATCATTCAAGCAAGCAGCTTAGTCAATGAAGCTTTGATCTTAAAAGCTAAATTTAAAGCTATTTGCACGCATAAAAATCAAGAAAAGATCGCCTTTTGGCTCAAAGATAATGGCAAGGAAGTTGAGTTTTATGATAAAGCTGGCGAGCGTTATGCTTAAAGACTTTACTAAGCTTGATCAAAAAGAGCTTGAAATGGTATTACAATGGAGAAATGATATAAGAATAAAACATTTTTTTCTCCAAAAAAATATAAGCTTAAAAGAGCATTTAAACTTCATTGAAAAACTCAAAAACGATAAGACTAAAAAATACTTCTTAGTCTTTGAGAACTCAAAAGCCATAGGTGTGATTGATTTTGTAAAAATCAATGAAAAAGCTTGTGAATTTGGCTTATATCAAAACCCGAATTTAAAAGGATATGGCAAAGTTTTAATGAAATTTGTGCTAGAATACGCCTTTGACACCTTAAAGGTGCAAAACCTTAAAGCAAGGGCTTTTAAAGACAATGAAAGGGCGATAAATTTGTATTTAAGTTTTAATTTTAGCATAGAAAAAAGTGATGAAAAGATGATGTATCTTAGCCTTAATGGGGGGGGGGCATTAAAAAGCTCTCATCTTAGCACTCTTTATTTTTACTCTTTTAAATCAAGCCTGATTTTTCATGCTTTAACTCAAAAGCGAGCAAGCTGATGAAAATCGCTGTTTTAACTTCAAAAAATCAATGGTTTATCCCTTATGCAAAAAAGCTTATTTCACAGCTTAAAAATGCAAGGCTTTTTTACGATCATAAAGATTTAAAAGAAAACTTTGACATAGTATTTATACTTTCTTATCATAAAATCATAGAAAAAGCTTTTCTAGCCAAACACAAGCATAACCTTGTCATTCACGCTTCAAATTTACCTCAAGGTAAGGGCTGGTCTCCACTTTTTCACCAAGTCTTACAAGGGCAAAATGAAATAGTTTTTACCCTTTTTGAAGCAGGAGAAAAAGCTGATGGTGGCGATATCTATCTGCAAGAAAGCTTATACTTAAACGGACTTGAACTTTACGAGGAATTAAGAGCCAAGCAAGGACAATTGTGTATTAAACTTGTGCTTGATTTTTTAAAACTTTATCCAAATATAAAAGCAAGAAAACAAAGCGGAAAAGAAAGCTTTTATCCAAAAAGAAGCCCTAAAGATAGCGAGCTTGATATACACAAAAGTTTAAACGAGCAATTTAATCTTTTAAGAATTTGCTCAAATGATGAATTTCCAGCTTTTTTCATTAAAAATGGTAAAAAATTTATACTTAAAATTTACTACGATGAGCAGCCAAATACTTCTACTGGGGGGGGGGCATTAAACAATAAACACTCTCATCATAATCTATTTTTTTTCAGTCTGCATAAATCTCAAAGGCTTTCTTATGCGGGATAAAATTCTTATAGTAGCTTCAAAACCATATGATATAAAAAATTTTTATGTGCTTAAAAAGCATTATACTCATTTTGATTTTTATCTCACAAAGAATAAAATAAACATTAAAAAAGTGCAAAGTATAAATCCAAAATGGATATTTTTCCCTCATTATAGCTATATGATAGATAAAGAAATTTATGAAAATTATACTTGCATTATCTTTCATATGAGCGATTTACCTTTTGCTCGCGGAGGTTCTCCTTTACAAAATTTAATCATTAGGGGTATTTATCAAACAAAAATTTCCGCATTAAAGGCCGTTGAAAAACTTGATGCTGGAGATATTTATATGAAGGTAAATTTTGATTTAAGCAAAGGAAATGCCAAAAAGATATATCAAGAAATTTCAAGTATTATTTTTAATCAAATGATACCATTTATCATCATACAAAATCCAAAACCATACGCCCAGAAAGGCGAAATTTGCTTTTTTCCCAGAAGAAAACCGGAACAAAGTAATTTAAACACTTTGGATGAATGTAACTTGCAAAAAATTTATGACTTTATACGAATGCTTGATGCTCCAAAGTATCCAAAGGCATTTTTAGAATTTAAAAATATAAAAATCGAGTTTGAAAAAGTTCAATTTGGCAAAAAACAACTTATAGGAAGGTTCAAAATACATGAAAAATAAAATTTTAATCGTAGCGGCACATCCTGATGATGAAGTCTTAGGTTGTTTTGGCACAGCTGCAAGGCTCATACAAGAAGGTAGCGAAGTTTATACACTGGTACTTGGAGAAGGAAAAACAAGCAGGAAAGACCAAAGACAACTAGCAAAACATGAAAAAGATTTTGCTATTTTAGAACAAGAATGCATCAAAGCAAATGAACTTATCGGTGTTAAAGAACTTTTTAGAACTAAATTTGCCGACAATCGCTTTGATAGTATAAATTTGCTAGATATTATTAAAGAAGTAGAGAAAATCAAAAACAAAATAAAACCAAATATTATTTTTACACACTATGAAAAAGATTTAAATATTGATCACCAACTTTGTTTTAAAGCTGTACTCACAGCTTCAAGAAGCTTAATAGGCGAATGTGTAAAAGAAATTTATAGTTTTGAAGTACTTTCTTCGACAGAATTTAACTATCCTTTGAGTTTTTCACCTAATGTATATTTTGACATTAGCCAAACACTAGAACTTAAATTAGAAGCTATGAATATCTATAAATCCGAGCTTTGTGACTTTCCCCATCAGAGAAGTCTTGAAAATATAAAACATAATGCAAAATATCATGGCATAAGAATGGGTGTAAAGTATGCTGAAGCATTTATAGCAATAAGAATACTCAAATGAAATTAAAAAATTTTATAGAGCTAAACAATCAAGAAATAAAACTCGTTTATAAATGGAGGATGAAGCAAGCTGAAAATATGCTCAACAAATACTTTAGCTTTAATGAGCACAAAAAATTTATAAAAGATTTACCCCTACATAAAGACAAACGTTATTTTTTATGTTTTTATAATGATGAGATGATAGGCGTGATATATTTCATTAATATCTGCAAACAAACAACTGAATTTGGATTATATCAAAATCCAAATTTAAAGGGAAACGGAAAAAACCTTATGAAAGCCATGCTAGCATATGCTTTTAATGAATTGAAGCTTATAAAAATAAAAGCTAGAGCTTTTAAACACAATGAAAAAGCTATAAAACTATATCTTGATTTTGGTTTTTGTCTCGACAAAGAAGATGAAAAAATGAAATATTTTCATCTAATAAAATAAATTTCGATATAATCAAAAAAATACTCAAGGATATTTATGCAAATTGCTAATTTTAATACCCAAAAACAAGTCTTTATCATCGCTGAACTTTCAGCTAATCATGCCGGTTCTTTAGAACTTGCTTTAAAAAGCGTTAAGGCAGCTAAAGAAGCTGGTGCAAATGCGATAAAAATTCAAACCTATACCCCAGATAGTCTTACTTTAAATAGCGATAAAGAAGATTTCATCATCAAGGGCGGACTTTGGGACAAAAGAAGACTTTATGAACTTTATGAAAGTGCAAAAACGCCTTATGAGTGGCATTCTCTCATCTTTGAAGCAGCACAAAATGAGGGCATAATATGCTTTTCAAGCCCCTTTTCAAAAGAGGATGTAAATTTTTTAAAAAGATTTGATCCTCCTGCTTATAAAATCGCTTCTTTTGAAGCCGTTGATGAAGCCTTTGTTGAGCTTATCGCTAAAGAGCAAAAGCCTACTTTTGTTTCTTGTGGTATAGCTGATGAACTTGAGATTAAAGCTGTGGTTGATATATTTAAAGTATGTAAAAATGAGAATTTAATGCTTTTAAAATGCACCTCATCTTATCCTGCAAGCTTAGAGGATATGAACTTAAATGCCATAAAAAGCTTGCAAGAAAGATTTAACACCGAAGTTGGCTTAAGCGATCATAGCTTTGGTTCAATGGCTAGTGTTTTAAGTGTAGCGCTTGGAGCAAGAGCTATTGAAAAACATTTTGTGCTGGATAAAAGCATTGAAAGCGAGGATAGTGCTTTTAGCTTAGATTTTCATGAGTTTAAAGCCTTGGTTGAGGCTGTAAGAGAGGCTGAACTGGCACTAGGCAGTGCGAGCTTAGCCCTTGATGAAAAGGCTTTAAAAAATAGAACTTTTGCAAGAAGTTTATATGCAAGCAAAGATATTAAAAAGGGCGAAATTTTTAGCGAGCAAAATGTTAAAAGTGTGCGTCCTAGCTTTGGTTTGCACCCAAAAGAGCTTAAAAATTTACTTGGAAAAAAAGCCTTAAAAGACATAAGTTTTGCAAGTGCTTTAAGCAGACAAGATTTTGAGTAAAAAATTAAAACATAAAATAAGTTTAAGCTAAGAAAGATTTTGATACGATATCCGCAAAAATTAGGAGATTAGCGATGCTAAAACAAATCTTTTTTTACTTAGCTTTAAGTTTTGTGTCGGTGCAGTTTATCGCTTGTGGAAATAATTACAGCCCTAATTCTACTACTAATTACAATGAGATGTATTATTCAAGGCCTAGTTATGATTCTATGGAAGAACGACGGATAAATTCTAGCGTTTCTAATATAGGAAGCGTAAGTGAGCTTTCTGGGCAAGCTGAAGCTGAGTTTAACACGAATTCTTTCGATCATATAAATGAAAATGTCTTTATCCAAAGCTCAACTTCGCCCTTATCAACCTTTAGTGCTGATGTAGATAGTGCTTCTTATACCCTTGTTAAATCTTTTATCGAGAATTCAAGGCTACCAAGTGCTGGTATGATAAGAACTGAAGAAATGTTGAATTTTTTTGAGTATTCTTATCCTGCTCCACAAAATGAAGCTGTAGCTATAGATGCTCAGCTCAGTGATACTTTTTGGAACAAAGAACACAAACTTTTACGTATAGGCATTAAGGCTAAGGAGTTTGATTGGGATAAGCGTCCTAGCTCACATTTTATCTTTTTAATCGATGTTTCAGGCTCAATGGATGGTGAGAATAGATTACCTTTGGTTAAAAAATCTTTAACAATGTTGCTTCAAAAGCTTAATAGAAAAGATAAAATCAGCATAGTTACTTATGCTTCTGGCACAAAGGTGGTGCTTGAAGCAAGCTCTGATAAAGCTAAAATCAGACAAGCAATTGCTTCTTTATATGCAAGTGGATCAACTAATGGCGGTGATGGGCTTGAAAAAGCTTATGAACTCGCACAAAAGCATTTTATCAAAGGCGGAATAAACCGCATAATACTCGCAAGTGATGGGGATTTTAATGTAGGCATGACAAGTCAAGATGAGCTTTTAAAATTCATACAACAAAAAGCAAAAAGCGGGGTGTATTTTAGTGTATTTGGCTTTGGAATGGGAAATTTCAAAGACTCTTTGCTCGTAAAACTTGCTGATAATGGCAATGGAAATTATGGCTATATCGATGATGAACTTGAAGCAAAAAGATTGCTCGTTGATAGGATAGGCGCAAGCTTAATCACTATCGCAAAAGATGTAAAAATTCAAGTTGAATTTAACCCAAGCAAAGTGGCTGCTTATAGGCTCATAGGCTATGAAAAACGAAAACTTAATAATGAGGATTTTAATGATGATGAAAAAGACGCTGCTGAAATGGGCTTAGGACACAGCGTTACAGCTCTTTATGAACTTATCCCAGCTGATAGCTTACAAAATGAAAACAAAGCTTCAAACGCAAAGCCCATCATCGATCCTTTAAAATACAGCTCTCAAGTGGCAAATGAAAAATTCAAAGAAGAATGGCTTAATATCAAAATTCGCTATAAAGAACCGCTCAATCAAGCACACAACAAAGAAAAATCAAAACTCATCGAAAAAGCTCTTAGCGATAAAGATTATGATCCAAAAGGCGATGTAAATACGCGTTTTGCTGCTGCAGTGGCAGCTTTTGCGATGATTTTACAGGATTCAAAATACAAAGGCAGTGCAAACTTTGACATGATTTTAGAGATACTAAATGACAAAGAAGTCAGCAATGATGTCTATAAAAAAGAATTTATAGGGCTTGTATCAAAAGCAAGTCGCCTTAAAAGCCTAAATAACAAATCACAATAAGGACAAAAATGAAAATTCTCATCACCGGAGCTGATGGCTTTATAGGCTCTCATTTATGTGAATGCTTGCACGCTAAGGGACATAAGATCAGGGCTTTAAGCCAGTATAATTCTTTTAATTTTTGGGGGCATTTGGAGCATTTGCCTTGTAAAAATGAGCTTGAGATCATTAGTGGGGATTTAAGGGATAGCTTTTTTTGTGAAAAGATCACTGCGGGAATGGACGCTGTGTTTCATCTTGGGGCTTTAATTGCCATTCCTTATTCTTATGAAGCCCCAAAATCCTATGTAGATACAAATATCATAGGCACGCTTAATATGCTTGAAGCAGCCAAAAAGGCTAAGGTAGGACATTTTATACACACCTCAACAAGCGAGGTTTATGGCACAGCCCTTTACAGCCCCATAGATGAAAAGCACCCTTTACAACCTCAAAGCCCTTATTCAGCAAGTAAAATCGCAGCTGATATGTTAGCGCTTAGTTATTATAATACTTATGAAATGCCTATTATCATCGCGCGTCCTTTTAATGCTTATGGACCTAGACAAAGTGCAAGGGCTATTATCCCTAGCATTATCATTCAAATTTTAAGTGGGGCAAAGGAGCTTAAACTTGGGGATTTAAGTCCAACAAGGGATTTAAATTTTGTGCTTGATACTTGCGAGGGCTTTGCAAGCTTGCTTGAGCTTTCAAGCTTTGGCGAGGTATTTAACATAGGAAGTGGAGTTGAACACTCTATGCAAGAAGTGCTTGATATAATTCAAAGCATTTTAGGAACAAATATCAAAGTTAGTCAAGATAAAGAAAGATTGCGTCCTAAAAATAGCGAGGTTTTTAGGCTCATAAGTGATAGCTCAAAACTTCAAAAAGCAAGTTCTTGGAAAAGTAGATTTGATCTTAAAGAGGGCTTAAAACAAACGCTAGCATGGTTTGAAAAAGAAGAAAATTTAAAACTTTATAAGGCTGGAATTTACAATGTTTAAGGCTGAACTTAGCTTTATTAAAAGCCTTTTTGCATCTAAGAAGCAAATTCCTTTACATGAGCCAAAATTTATAGGCAATGAGCAAGATTATTTGAATGAATGCTTAAAAAGTGGCTTTGTCTCAAGTGTTGGTGAGTTTGTGCTTAAATTCGAACAAGCTATGGCTCAATATACAAAAAGCAAATTCGTTGTAGCTATGAATAGTGGCACTTCTGCGCTTCATATAGCCCTTTTAGCAAGTGGAGTAAAGGCAAATCATGAGGTTATCACTCAAAGCCTAAGCTTTGTAGCCACTGCAAATGCCATAGCTTACACAGGAGCAAAGCCTATTTTTATAGATATAGATGAAAAGACTTTAAGCCTAAGCCCTAAAGCTTTAAGGGCATTTTTAGAACAAAATACCTTGATTAAAGATAAAAAATGTTTTAACAAAAATACCAAAAAACGCATAAAAGCTTGTATAATCATGCATAGCTTTGGCTTGAGTGCAAAGATAACTGAGCTAAAACAAATTTGTGATGATTTTCACATCACTTTGATAGAAGATGCAGCTGAAGCTGTAGGCTCGCTTTATAAAAACAAAGCCTTAGGCACCTTTGCTAGAGCTGGAATTTATAGCTTTAATGGCAACAAAATCATCACAGGAGGTTGTGGGGGCGTGCTTTTAAGCGATGATGAAAAACTAGCCTTAAAAGCAAGACATCTAAGCACCACCGCTAAAATCCCTCATGCTTATGAATATAAACACGATGAAATAGGCTATAATTACCGCCTTTGCAACATAAACGCAGCCTTACTTTTAGCCCAGCTTGAAAAACTTGATGACTTTGTGGAAGATAAAAGAAAGCTAGCCAAGCAGTATAAAGCCTTTTTTAAGGACAACAAGAATTTTATTTTTGTCGATGAAAGCAAAGATGAAAAAAGCAATTTTTGGCTTAATACTCTCATCGCCAAAGATGAACACACAAGAACAGCCTTTATAGAAGAAGCTCACAAAGAAAAAATTTATCTACGTCCAGCTTGGCAGGGCTTACATAGCCTTAAAATGTATAAAAACTGCCAAAAAGACGAGCTTAAAAACACAATCAAACTCATTTCAAGGATAGTTAATCTGCCAAGTAGTGTGCGTTATGAGGGTTGAAAATATCAAAAAGATATAAAGTATTTTAAAATATGAAAAACAGCTTAATTGTAAATTTATGTTATAATAAGAACAAAAGGATAAAAAATGACTTTGATTTTTGAAAATGTAAAAGATGAGTTTTTACCAGCATTTAAGGGGCTTGCTAAAAGTGCTAAGGTTAAGATGAAAAAAATCGATACTCCAAATAAAGAATTTTTAGAAGCTATAAAAGAAGCAAAAGAAGGTAAAACAACTCGTTGGGATAGCGTTCAAGCTTTTGCTAAGGCTATGAATGTATAAACTTGAAACTACTCATAAATTTGATAAGCAATATAAAAAATTATCTCAAAAAGATAAAAAATTAAGCTTAGAGCTTATAGAAAAATTACTTAGTGGTGCAGTTTTAGAACCAAAATATAAAGATCATCACTTAAAAGGCAAATATAAAGATTATAAAGAATGCCATATTAGGCCTGATTTACTTTTAATTTATCAAAAACAAAATACTATTTTAGTGCTTACTTGTATAAGCATAGGCTCTCATAGCAAACTTTTTTAGGACAAGAAAAAATGAAAGAAAAACTACTCATCATCGGTGCTGGAGGACACGCTAAATCTTGCGTTGATGTGATTGAAAAAGAAGCTAAATTTGAAATTCTTGGTTTTGTGGATAATAATACCAAGTCAAAAAACATTTTAGGTTATGAAATTTTGGGCTGTGATGATGATTTACCTCGTCTTTTTAAGCTTTGTAAATTTGCTTTTTTGGGTATAGGACAGATCAAAAGCCCTGAACTTAGAATGAAGCTTTTTGAACGTCTAAAAAGCATAGGTTTTGTTTTACCTACTATCATCTCGCCTCTTGCTTATGTTTCTAAACATGCTTTTATCTCAAATGAAGCAAGTATCATCATGCATCAAGCCTTAATCAATACAAATGCTAAGATAGGAAAAGCCTGCATTATCAATACCAAAGCCTTGATAGAACATGATGCAGTGGTGGAGGATTTTTGTCATATCTCAACAGCTGCTGTAGTCAATGGAGAGTGTAAAGTGGCTCAAAAAAGCTTTGTAGGCTCAAATTCCATGCTTAAACATACTCAAAACCTAGCAGAACAAAGCGTATTTTTTGCTGGTAAAAATCTAACATGGGGGGGGGGCTTTATAAATTCATAAAATTTACTCCTCTTAAAAGGAGTAAGAATGCAGCTTAATATAGGCTATTTTGCAGATGGCAAATGGGCGTATAATTGCTTTTTAAAGATCATTTCACATCAAGATATGAGTATAAAATTCATAGTCTTGCGGTATAAAAATCCTGATTTAAGTTTAATCAAACTTGCTAAAAAACATAAAATCCCCATCTTCATCGTCAAAGATATCAATGATACAAACTTCATCAAGGAAATTTTAGCTTTTAAGCCAAATTTACTTGTTTCAATGAGCTTTGATCAAATTTTTAAGGCTGATTTATTGGCTCATTTTAAAAATAAAATCGTTAATTGTCATGCTGGAAAACTCCCTTTTTACAGGGGTAGAAATATATTAAACTGGGTTTTAATCAATGATGAAAAAGAATTTGGCATAAGTGTTCATTTTGTGGATTTAGGCATTGATACAGGCGATATTATTTTGCAAAAATGCTTTGCAATAAGTGATAGGGATGATTATTCAAGTTTGCTTAAAAAAGCTCATATAGAGTGTGCAAATGTGCTTTTTGAGGCTTTAAAGCTCTTTGTTAAAGGCGAAGTTAGGGCAAAAAAACAAGGTAAAATGGGCTTTTACTGCCCAGCTCGCATAAAGGGCGATGAGTTTATAGACTTTCATCAAAGCTCAAGAGAATGTTTTAATTTTATCCGTGCTTTAAATGCCCCAAATTTAGGAGCAAAGGCTTTTATCGAGGATAAAATCATCACTATGTTTAAAAGCAAACTTATTAAAGCACCCAATTACAAAGCTATAGAAGGTGCAGTTGTGGGGCTTGGAAAAGATTGTTTCTTAGTTAAAACTAAAGATAGCGTGCTTAAAATCACAGCTTTTCACTTTGAAGGACAAATAAAAATAGGCTATAGACTTAAAGCCTCACCACAAGAAAATACCCAGCACAGAACAAACTATCTTAAATTTGATAATGGGGGGGGGGCATTTAAATTTATCATTTTTATTTATAGCCCTTCCTCATACTTTCTTTTTATATATTTATACATTTTCTTATATTTTTACACTCTTTTTTATACAAAAAACACAATTCAACATAAGGAGAATACATGAAAAAATTTATTAGCAATGCTGAAATCAGCACAGGTTTAGGTAGCCCTGATGAAATTTGGGAACAAATTTACACACATAAAGAATGGGGCAAATACCCAAGCGAAGCCATTATCCGCTTTATCGCTAGAAATTTTTACAATGCAAAAGATAGAAACAGCGTAAAAGTGCTCGAACTTGGGCTTGGCACAGGAGCAAATTTGTGGTTTTGTGCTAGAGAAGGTTTTAGGGTAAGTGGGATTGAGTGGAGCAAAAGCGGGATTGAAAGATTTGAAAAAAGAATGCAAGAAGAGCATTTGAGCGGACAAATTGACACACTTTTGCAAGGTGATTACGCACAAAAACTTGATGAGCTTGAAGATGAAAGCTTTGATGCTTTTATGGATTCTTATTCACTCGCCTATAATGATTTTGAAAAAACAAAAAATATCATTGAAAAAGCAGTAAAAAAGCTTAAAAAGGGCGGAAAATTCCTCTCCATTACCCCAAGTGCAAATAATTTTGGCTTTAAGGAAGATAAAAGCTTAGGACATCACTGCTGCCGCCCAGTTGAGGGAAGCGATGCTTTCACAGGCGTAATTCGCTTTTGCGATGAAGAGGACATTAAAAAGCTTTATGAGGGCAAGGACTATGAAGTGCAAAGCATTAGCAAGCTCACGCACTCAAGTAAGGGCGTTGTGGAAAATGACTTATTTATCATTACAGGGGTAAAACATGGCTAAGCAAATTTGGGAGGATATTTTTTCAAGCAGAGAATGGGGCAAATACCCGCCAGAAAATCTCATACGCTTTATAGCTAGAAATTTTTATAAAGTTAAAGATAGAAACAAGGTTAAAATCCTAGAACTTGGACTTGGCACAGGAGCAAATTTGTGGTTTTGTGCAAGAGAAGGTTTTAGGGTAAGTGGGATTGAGTGGAGCAAAAGTGGGATTGAAAGATTTCAAAAAAGAATGCAAGAAGAACACTTAATCGGACAAATTGACACACTTTTGCAAGGTGATTACGCACAAAAACTTGATGAGCTTGAAGATGAAAGCTTTGATGCTATCATCGATGTAGCTTCTTTAACCTGCAATGATTTTGATAAAACAAGGCTGATTTTTAGCAAGCTTATCAAAAAGCTTAAAACCAAAGGCAAGTTTTATTCCTCGACTCTAGCTAAAGGACTTTTAGGGTATGACAAAACTAAGCCAGCCTTTCAAGAGCCAAAAGAAGGCATTTACACTCATGTTGGCTCACTTCGTTTTGAGGATAAAAATAGCCTAAAAAGACTTTATAAAGATAAAAATTTTAAGATAGAAAATATACTTACAAGTATATTAGAGCAAGATAAAACCATAATTGATAAGCTTTATATAGTAGAGGGTGTGAAATGCTAGGGGGGGGGCATTACAAAAATTCAAACCAGTACCATATCTCAAAACAAGAGCTTTGGAAAATGAGTAAAATTTCACTTCAAAGCTTTTTAGATACCCGTCATCAAAAAAAGCTATCGTATGAGCATGATATTTATTTTAAAGCAAGCTATGCAAGGCTTTATGGGGAAGTCTTTGAGTTTGAGTTTAAAAGCAAGGGCTTTGTTTTTAAAAGCTTAGGCATTAAAAGCAAGATTACAAATACACCATTTTTCGATCTACAAAGCCCATATGGCTATAGTGGTTTTTATGCAAATACTGATGATAAAGCCTTTTTAACTCGGGCTTTAAAAGCTCTCAAAGAAAAAGCCTTGAAAGAAAAGATCATTGCTTTTTTCGTGCGTTTTCACCCTTTTGATGATAATTTATCCTTGTATGAAAATGAGCTTGAATTTTTCAAAAAAGATAAAAAAATCGTCCTAGTGCCTCTTGAAAATGGCATAACTCACATACGCTCAAATTACAGCCCTCGCATTAAAAGCTATATTAAAAAAGCAAGAACTGAGATTAAGATACAAGAATGCTTTAAAGATGAAAATCAAGCTTTTATAGAGCTTTATACGCAAACCATGCAAAGAAATAAAGCTGGGAGTTTTTATTATTTTGACAAGACATATTTTGACGCACTTTTTGATTTTAAAGAATACAAACTTTTCAAAGCCTTAGATAAAGAAGGCAACAAAGCCTATGCTTCTTTTTTTATGAATGAAAACTTTGCGTATTATCATTTAAGTGCAAATTCCAAGCATTCAAACGCTAGTGCTGCTTTACTTGACTTTGCTTTTGAATACGGATCCAGCAAAGGAGTGAAGTTTTGCATACTTGGAGGAGGTATGCAAGATGATGATAGTTTGTATTATTTTAAAGAACGTTTTTCTACACTTTGGACTTATTTTTGTATAGGGGGAATGATTTTTGATCACAATACTTATACGAACTTGTGTAAAAATTATAAAAATTCTTATTTTTTAGCCTATAGGGGGGGGCATTGATTTTCTTAAGCTTCATTCCAAGGTATCTTCCTCATGAAAAAAAGGAGTGCGCATGAATAAGCTTATCTTAGTTGGCTCAGGTGGCTTTGCTAAAGAGCTTTATCAATACCTTCAAAACACCGATCATGAAATTTTAGGCTATATAGACAAGCAAAAAAGTGCTTTTTACGAACTTTCTTATTTAGGCGATGAAGGAAGCATACATCAAAGCTTTTTTAAAGAGGCAAGTTTTTTACTTGGTATAGGACAAGTTGAGTTAAGAGCCAGTATCATCGCTAAGCTTAAAGCTAGAGGGGCGAATTTTTTTAGCTTTATTCACTCAAGTGCCATTGTAGCTAGTGATGCTTTGCTTGGTGAGGGCGTAGTGCTTTGTCCACATAGCATGCTTAATGCTGGTGCAAAACTTGAAGACTTTGTGCTTTTAAATATCTATGCTTCAGTGGCTCATGATTGTGTGGTAGGTGAAAACTCAATACTTTGTCCTTACGCTACCTTAAACGGAGAAGCCAAAACAGGTAAGAATTGCTTTTTAGGCACTGGCGCAAGTTTGCTGCCTAAGGCTAGACTTGGAAATAACTGCGTTTTAAGTGCAGGTGTTATGCTTTCAAAATCATACAAAGATAATCAGCTCATATTTAATTTAAGAACTTTAAAGGTAAAACAAAATGAAAAGGCTTAATATCTTAGCTTGTGGCACTATGGGAACGCAAATTAGCGCTTTATTTTATAATCTTGGCTTTGAAGTTTGCATTTATACGCACAAAACAAGGCTTAAGGAGCTTGAGTTTCAAGCTAAAGTCCTTAGCAAAAAGCTTAATTTAGAGCCTAGTCAAAAGGGCAGTTTTTGTTTTTATACTCGTATTAAAAGCCTGCCTGAAGCACTTTGTATAGAGTGCTTGCCTGAAAATTTAGAGCTTAAGCAAAGGTGCATAAAAGAATTTCAAAGCTCTCATGAAAGGGCTATATTTTCAAATTCAAGCTCTTTTTCAAGTAAGGATTTAGGGTGTGGCTTGCTTCATTTTTTTAATCCCATATATTTAAAACTGGCTGAACTTTATGATCCTAAAAATGAAGCTTTAGTGTTGATACAAGAATTAAAAAAGCTTGATTTTTGTCTTATCAAGGCTAAGGGAAATAGAGGTAATTTAGCAAATTTGCTTTTATTTAATGAAATTGCAACTTTCTTTAAGATGATAGAAAAGCTTGATTATAGCTTGCAAGAATGTGAGCTAGTGTATGAAAAGCTTTATGAAAAAAGAGATATTTTAAGCATAATTGATATTATAGGCATTGAAATTTGTGATCAAATTTGCTTGAATTTACATGAAGATGATGAAAGTTTTTATTATCCAAAAAGTTTTAAAAAAGCCCTTGAACTTGGCATACTTGGCAGGAAAAATAAAACCAAAATCAAAGACTTTTTACTCTCAATAAAGGAAGTTTAAAATGCACATACAAACACTAATACACTCAAAGCTTTTAAATGATGAAAGCCTTAAAAATCTTTTATGGGCTAAAAACATTGCTTTGCCTTTAAACTATGAGTTCATACTCATTGCTACTGGGCTTTGTGGCTCATCTGCTTTGGTGAAATTTTTGCAAGCTTGTCATATCACTTTATGCGATGAGAGTTTAAGAAAAAGTGCTAAGGGGCTTTATTTTGAACATTTTAAAAGGCTTCAAAGCCCAGCTTCATATAAAATTATCAGCTATATAGAGCATTGGAATTTAAATTTAAAGCAAAGAGCTGATTTTCTTGCAAGCATAAAAAAAGAAGTTCCTGTTTTATCTTTGGTGCGTGATCCTATCTCTATACTAAAAACTGGGATAAATCATCCAAGTAGTGGTGGAGCAAAGCGAGTTTTAAAGCTTGATGAAGATTTTAGCTCTATTTTAAATATCAAAAAATACTATATCAATGGCTTTGCTTCAAATGCCCTTAAAAATAAAAAAGTGCTAGGACAAGCTCCAAATTTACATTCTTTGCCTAAGTGGATCAATGAACTTATTTTTTGTCAAGATTTTTTTGTAAAAAATTTAAAACATCATGAATTTTTTTATATGGATATGAGTGAAATTATGCCTGATAAGGCTTTTGATAGTTTAAGCAAACTGGCTTTAAAATTTGATTTTAAAGCTCCTAAAAAAGATAAGGCACTTTTTAAAGGACAGATTAATGGCAAGCTCATTACTTATTTTCCCATTTTCCTAGAGCTTCCTTTAAAAAATAAAGCAAAAAAAGCCATCAAAATCACCTTAAGCACTCATCAAATTCATCCTCATTTAAAGCATTGTAATGAGCTTTTAGATGAAAAAGACTTGGCTTTTGAAAACATGCTTTTATACTTAGCTCAAGATGAGTTAGAACTTGTGCTTAAAGAAAATAAGCTTTTAAAGCAAATAAAAAGTTATTTACAGGATTTTTTAAGAGCCTTAAAAGAGCGTATAAACACCGAGCAAAATAAGCTCTATAAAGAAGAAGATATTTTAAATTATCTTTTTGAAAATAAGACTTTAAGTAAAAAATTATTGTATATTTTGCAAAACAATCTTAAGCATATCAAGCAAAACAGGGCTGATATAGTCAGTTCTTGGAAGTATTATCAAGAATTCATGGACTTTGCAAAACATATCAAGTGATTGAAGTTTTTGCCGATTTACAAATTTATTTTAAAAGGAGAAAACATGCAAGTACAATATTGCTCAAAGTGTGTGATGCCAAATACTCGTCCGGGTATTAAATTTAGCGACATGGGGGGGGGCAAATGGCTATGTTCAGCTTGTGTAAATCATGCTAAAAAAGATGAGGTTGATTATAAAACCCGCTTTAAAGAGCTTGAAGAGCTGTGCGATAAACACAGGCATAGAAATGGCAAATTTGAATATGATTGTGCAATAGCTGTAAGTGGGGGCAAGGATAGTCATTTTCAAGTGCATATTATGAAAGAAAAACTTGGTATGAATCCTGTGCTTTTTAGCGTTGAGGATAATTTTACCATGACTGAAGCTGGCAAGAAAAACTTACGCAATTTAAGCGAGGAGTTTAAATGCCATATCATTAGCTTAAAACCAGATATTTTTACTCAAAAAAAGATTATGCGAAAAACCTTTGAAAAATATGGTAAGCCAACTTGGTTCATCGATCGCTTAATTTATAGCTATCCTTTTGCCATGGCAGCTAAGTTTAACACTCCTCTTTTGGTGTATGGCGAAAATGTAAGTTATGAGTATGGTGGCACAGATAGTGTTGAAACGCCTAGTGCAAAAGGCATTTTTTTAAATGGAGTGGCAAGTGATTTAGACATTCACGAGTTTTTAGATGAGGACATTAAAGAGCAAAATTTACAACTTTTCTTTGATCCAAACAAAAACAAGGCTGATTTAGAAAAACTTGAGCCTATATATCTAAGCTATTTTGTGAAGTGGAATTCCTATCAAAACTATATTTTTGCAAAAAGCAGAGGCTTTACAGACTTACAAGGTGAGTGGGATAGAAGCCATTGTGCTGAGAATTTTGATCAAATCGATACCATAGGCTACATTTTACACGCTTGGATGAAATACCCTAAATTTGGACACGCTATGGCAAGTGATTATGCGGCTCGTTTTGTAAGATATAATCTTTTAAGTAGGCAAGAAGCTGTAAAACTTGTAAATGAAAGAGATCATAAGCTTGATAATAAAGTCGTAGAGGATTTTTGCTCTTTTGTGGGCTATACTAAAAGTGAGTTTTACAAAGTCTTAGAAAAGCACTATAACAAAGACTTATTCTATCAAAACGAATATGGCGAGTTTAAGCTTAAAAACCCATTAATTTAAAAGGAGAAAAGATGACAAATTCAACTCAGGCTTATACAGACAAATACGACAAACAAGGCTATGGCTTAAGTTTTCCTGATGGACATATAGTGCGTTTTTATGAGAGAATTCTAAAATACAAGCTTAATTTTAAAGGTAAAACCATGCTTGATTTTGGTTGTGGTAATGGAGTGCATTCAAAATACTTTCAAAGCAAAGGTTACAAGCCCTTTGGTATAGACATAGTGCCAAGCTTAAAGCAAGCTTATGAAAGTCTCACAGGGGGGGGGGGTGCATTAAAAGGTGAATGTCATATCATAGAAGCGAATGTGAGTTTTAAGCATTTATTTAGCGAAAAAATGGATTTGATTGTCGCCAATCAAAGCCTTTATTATTTACCTCGTGAAAATTTTTCTAAAACCATAGCTGAATTTTACGAACTTGCCAATGAAAAAGCCATACTTTTTGCTACTATGATGAGTGAAAAAAATTATTATTTTAAACACGCCTTAAAAGAAGCTCAAAATGGCTTAAGAGAAGTAAAGCTTGAGGGCAGACTCAATGAAACAAGCTATATACATTTTGTGAAAGACACCAAAGAGCTTTGCGAGCTTTTCAAGCCTTTTAAGCCTTTGTTTTTAGGTGAATACGATCCTATAAATTTTTATGACTTTGAAGGCAGTGCTCATCATTTTATCTTTGTGGGTATAAAAGAATAAAAATTTTAAAAGCTAAGTTTCCAAAAAGTTTCTCCTTTTTTTTAAACTTAATCCAAAAAAAGGAGGACAGGATGTTTAAAAAAATATCTTTTTTGATCTTGCTTTTGCTTTCTTGTGAGGCTTTAGCTAGTGAAAAACTTATCATTGCTCATAGGGGTGCAAGTGGGTATTTGCCTGAGCATACCTTAGCTTCAAAGGCACTTGCTTATGGTTTTGGTGTGCCTTATTTAGAACAAGACTTAGCTATGACAAAAGATGATAAGCTTGTGGTGGTGCATGATATTTATTTGGATAGAATTTCTAATGTAGCTAGTGTTTTTCCAAATAGAGCTAGAAAAGATGGACGCTATTATGTCATTGATTTTACCTTAGCTGAGATTAAGAGCCTAAATTTTACTGAGGGTTTTGAATATAAAAATGGTAAAAAGGTGCAAGTTTATAAAGATCGCTTTCCTATGGATAAATCAAGCTTTAAAATCCATAGCTTTGAAGAAGAGATAGAGTTTATACAAGGACTTAACAAAAGTATGGGCAAGGATGTGGGGCTTTATGTTGAGATAAAAATGCCTTGGTTTCACACTCAAGAGGGCAAAGATATAGCCAAAGCCACACTTTTAACACTTAAAAAATATGGGCTTACTAGCAAAGATTCAAAGGTATTTTTTCAAAGTTTTGATTATCCAAATTTACTCTATGTCAAAAATACCTTGATGAAAGAGCTAGGAATGGAGCTTAAACTCATAGCCTTAATAGGCAAAAATGAGTGGAATGAAACTTATGAACTTAAAGATGGAAAATGGCAAAGCTATGATTTTAACACTCTTTTAGATGAAAAAAATATGAGTGAAATAGCTAAAATAGTCGATGGTTTAGGACCAAGTTATGATATGCTTTTTGATACACAAAAAAGCAAAAAAGGCAAGATAGTCATTAACGATCTTGTAAAAAACGCCCACAAACATAAGCTCTTAGTGCATCCTTATACTCTAAGAAAGGATAATTTACCAAGCTATGCTTCAAATATCAATGAACTTTTTGAAGCCGTCTTATTTAAAGCAAATGCTGATGGGGTATTTACTGATTTTCCTGATTTAGCCCTTGAGTTCTTAAAAAATGCCAAGCCTTAAAGCGTGAAAAATCACGCTTTTTGCCTAAAAAGACTTCAAATAAGCAAGATACTCATCAAGTGGAAGTTTAAAATCTGCAGTGTGGGTATTAAAAATGGCAAAAGACTTTTGAGCAAGAGCACCTATAACTTCATTGTCAAAGCTTTTTCTAATAGAAAAAATACAAGTATCTATATCGCTTAGTTTTTCTCCATTTGCCCTAGTGAAAAGCTCATCTTGCCAATGCTTAAGCAAGGCTGGAGAACTATACCAAAAAAAGCATAACCCATCTTTAGCCAATACTAAGAAAAACAAGTATTTTAAAAGCTAAACGAGTGTAAATTTATTTCATTTTGACTTAAATTATGCTATTATCTTTTTTTAAAAAGGATAAAAATGCAAAAAACGCTCATTATCGCTGAAGCTGGGGTAAATCATAATGGGGATTTAAACATGGCAAAAAAGCTTATTGAAGTAGCTTGCGAGGCTGGGGCTGATTTTGTGAAATTTCAAAGCTTTAAAACCGAAGAAGTTGTCAGCCTAAATGCTCCAAAAGCTGCTTATCAGCTTGAAAATGCCCTTGATAAAAATGAAAGCCAATTTGAGATGATTAAAAAGCTTGAACTTGATAAAAAGGCTCATTTAGAGCTTATTAAACATTGCAAAAAATGCGGCATTGCCTTTCTTTCTACCCCTTTTGATCTACCTAGCATTGCTCTTTTAGATGAACTAGGACTTGATATTTTTAAAATTCCAAGTGGAGAAATCACGAATTTACCCCTACTTAAAGCCATAGCAAAACTAAATAAAAAAGTGATTTTAAGCACAGGAATGAGTGATATAAACGAGATAAAAAATGCTTTAAGTATCTTGATACAAAATGGCACAAAGGCTGAAAATATCAGCATTTTACATGCTAATACAGCCTATCCAACCCCTTTTGAGGATATGAACTTAAATGCCATAAAAAGCCTACAAAAAACCTTTAGCAAACACAAAATCGGACTTTCAGATCACAGCCTTGGCTTGCACTGTGCTGTAGCTGCGGTAGCTTTGGGAGCTAGCATTATAGAAAAGCATTTTACCCTTGATAAAAACTTAGCTGGACCAGATCATAAGGCTAGCCTTGAACCTCATGAGTTAAAAGCTATGATAAAAGCTATAAGAGAATGTGAGCTTGCCTTAGGAGATGGGATCAAAAAAATCAGTGCTAGCGAAAAAGAAAATCTATGCATTGCGAGAAAAAGCCTTGTTGCAAAGAAAGAGATTAAAAAAGGTGAGCTTTTTACTGAGCTTAATTTAAGCACCAAACGCCCAGCAAATGGCATAAGTGCTATGCGTTATGATGAGTTTATAGGACGCAGGGCAAATAAAGATTATAAAAAAGATGAATTGATACAAGAATGAAAACAAGCCCTTTAAAAGCAACAAATAACAAAATGCAAAAAAGAAAAATTTGTGTGATAACAGCTACAAGGGCGGAGTGGTATTTACTTTCAAAGCTTTGTAAAGAAATACAAGCTGATGAAAACTTAGAACTTCAGCTTATCATAACTGGAGCACATTTAAGCCAAAATCAAGGGCTAACTTATAAAGAGATAGAGCAAGAATTTAAAATCAATAAAAAAATTCAAATTCTACTAGCAAATGATGATAAAATAGCACTTTGCAAGACTATGGGCTTAGCTTTTATCTCTTTAAGCGAGGCTTTAGCAGAACTTAGTCCAGACATCGCCCTTATCTTAGGCGATCGTTATGAAATGCTTGCAGTGGCTAGCACCTGCTTACTCCTTCATATACCTTTGGCTCATTTATGCGGTGGAGAGCTTACTTTAGGGGCATTTGATGATAGTATAAGGCATGCTATTACGAAAATGGCTCATCTTCATTTTGTAAGCACGTCCCTTTATAAAAAGCGGGTAGAACAGCTTGGCGAGGAGAGTTCAAAAGTCTTTAATGTAGGCTCTTTAGCTGGCGAGCTTATTTTAAATACAAAACTTTTAAGCAAAAAAGAGCTTGAAAAAAGCCTTAATTTTAGCTTTGATAAAAATATTTATCTCATCACTTATCACCCAACAACCTTAAAGCTTCAAAGCCTGCAATATGAAGTTAAAATGCTACTTGATAGCTTAGATACACTTGAAAATGCAAGCCTTATTTTTACTAAGGCAAATGCTGATGAAATGGGGCTTTTTATAAATGAAAAGCTTCAAAGTTACTGCGAAAAAAACGCTCATAAAGCAAGGCTTTTTGATAATCTTGGCTCACAAAAATACCTCAGCCTGATGAAAATAGCAAAGGCTGTTGTAGGCAATTCCTCAAGTGGCATTAGCGAGGCTGTGTTTTTTAAAAGCCCTTGCATTAACATAGGCGATCGCCAAAAAGGACGTCTAAGAACAATCAATATCATCGATACACCTATGAATGAGCTTAAAAAAGCCTTTGAAATGCTTGAAAATAAGGCTTTTAAAGCAAAATTACAAAATCTTAAAAATCCTTATAAAAACAAAAACGCAAGCAAAATGATTAAAGAAGTATTAAAAAAAGTCGATTTAAGCACAATTTTACAAAAAAAATTTATTGATTTAAAATGAGCAAAAGATGAATGTAAATGCCCTTAAGCTTAAGATAAACTCAAGTGGTAAAGAAGCCTTAAAGGTTCTTGGTAAAGAAAGAGCTAGGATAGCTTTGGTGATGAATGATGAGGACAAGCTCATTGGCGTTATCACTGATGCGGATTTACGAAAAGCCTTACTTGAGGGCTATGATCTAAACTCAAGCATAGCAAATATTTATACTCAAAATCCCAAAACCATCACTTCTAAAACAAGCAATGATGAAATTTTTGCCCTTGCTTCAAGATATGATATTTATGATTTTCCTGTGCTTGATCAAGAAGGTAGGGTTGTAAAAATCTTAAGCGTTGCAAAAATGCTTGAAACCAAAAAGCGAAGCAATAAAGTCGTTTTAATGCTTGGCGGACTTGGCAGTCGCCTAGCTCCACTTACAAACGATACGCCAAAACCCTTGCTTAAAGTTGGCTCAAAGCCCATTTTACAAACCATAGTTGAACGCTTTGCTAAACAAGGCTTTTGTAATTTTATCTTTTGTGTTAATTATAAAAGCGAGATGATAGAAGCGTATTTTAAAAATGGCAGTGAATTTGGCGTAAATATAGAGTATATACACGAGCAAAAAAGGCTTGGCACAGCTGGGGCTTTGTCTTTACTTGATAAGAATTTATTAAATGAAAGCTTTTTTGTGATGAATGGAGACATTTTAGCCGAGCTTGATTTTAACGCTATTTTAAAACAGCACAAAAGAAAAGAAGCACATGCGAGTATGTGTGTGAGAAAATTTAGCTATCAAGTGCCTTATGGGGTGGTAAATTGCGATGAGGAACAAATTCTTAGCATAGAAGAAAAACCGAGTTTTGAGTTTTTAGTTAGTGCTGGAATTTATGTTTTAGAGCCTGGAATTTTGGACTTTTTAAAGCAAAATGAGTATTTGGATATGCCTGATTTATTTAGCCTGCTTTTAAAAGAGCAAAAAAAGCTAGTTAGTTATGAGATTAAGGATTATTGGATAGATATAGGAAGATTTGATGAATACCAAAGGGCAAATGATGAGTTTAAGTCCTAAAAAAGTTTTAATCATAGGCTTTGGAAGCATAGGAAAAAAGCATTTTTTAGCCCTTAATAAGCAAAACTTAAGCGTTGATATAGTCTCAAAATCTGCTGATTTTTCAAGTTTAAAAGCTGAATTTAAAGAACTTTCAAACCCTACCCTACTTGAAAATACACAAATTTATAAAAGCCTTAAAGAGCTTGATTTAAATAAATACAAGCTTTTCATTATAGCAAACATTACCACAGCCCATTTTGATACGCTTAGTTTTCTTGATAAAAAAGTGCAAGATAAAATCATACTTGTAGAAAAACCTTTGTTTGAAAACTATAAAAAATTTACTCCAAGTGGAAAAAATGAAATTTTCATCGCCTATTTGCTTCGCTTTAATCAAAGCATTATGCGTTTAAAAGCACTTTTAGAAGAAGAAATTCAAAAGGGGCAAATGCCTTATTTTGCAAGTTTTGTGTGTCATTCTTATCTGCCTTCTTGGAGAAAGCTTGATTATAGGCAAAATTATAGCGCAAAAAAAGAGCTTGGCGGCGGGGTTATGCTTGATCTTTCTCATGAGCTTGATTTGGCTTTATTTTTCTTTGATAAGCTTAAACTTAGCTTTGCTCAAAGCAAGCAAATTTCAGAGCTTGAAATAAATAGCGATGATTTTGCTTTTTTGGCACTAAGTTCTAAAAAATGCCCTATAATTCATATCCAGCTTGATTATTTTAGTAAATTTAATCAAAGAGTGATACAAATTAGCACACCCTCAAAAAGCTTTGAGCTTAATTTAAATGAAAATTTTATAAAAATTTATGACACAAAACAAAACTGCACCCTAATCAAAACCGAGGATAACACCATAAAAACACTTGAAAGCTTGCATAAAGCAGTATTAAAAAAAGATAAAAAACTATGTTCTTTAAAAGAAGCAAAAAAGCTTTTAAAACTCATAAAAAAGGCAAAAAATGAATAATAATATACTTTGCACCATTTGTGCTAGAGCTGGAAGCAAGGGTGTTAAAAATAAAAATATTAAAAAGATAGAAGGACTTGAGCTTATAGCTTATAGCATTATACAGGCTAAAAACTCAGGGCTTTTTAAACATATAGTCATTAGCACAGATAGTGATGATATAGCTCATGTAGCCTTAAAATATGGAGGCGAGGTTTTTTTTAAAAGAAAGGCTGAGCTTGCAAGTGATAAGGCAGCTAAAGTGCCTGTTATGCGTGATGCTTTGCTTCAAAGTGAAGCGCATTTTAATACCACTTTTGATACCCTAATCGATCTTGATGCAAGTGCGCCTTTAAGAAGGAGCGAGGATATAAAAAAAGCCTATGAGCTTTTTAAGCAAAGTGGCAAGGAAAATTTAATCACAGCAGTGCCTGCAAGACGCAATCCTTATTTTAATCTCATAGAAATAAAAGAAAATGGTGCCATTGATACAGCAAAAACTTATGCTTCAACTACGCGTCAAGATGCTCCAAAATGCTATGATATGAACGCAAGCATTTATATTTTTCAAAGACAAAGACTACTTGAAAGTGATAGTGTTTTTGGAACGAAAACTGCTTTATATGTGATGAATGAAGAAAGTGCTTTTGATGTGGATAGTGAATTTGACTTTAAGATAGTTGAGTTTTTAATCAAAAGCAAAAAGCTAAAACAAGAGGAATTTTAATGCTAAGCAAAAAAGTGATTTTCATCGCTGGAGCCTGCGGGCGTATAGGCACCGCACTTTGTGAAAAACTGCTTTTAGAGTGCAATGCTAGCCTCATTTTAGCTGATATTGATGAAGCAAAATTAAGCAAGCTCGAGCAAAACTTAGCTAAAAATCCTGCCCTAAAAGCAAAAATTCTAAGCACCAAGCTTGATATTACAAGCAAACAAAGTTTAGATGAGGGTATAACTAAGGCAAATAAGCATTTTGGCAAGATAGATGGCTTTGTCAATACGAGCTATCCTATGGGTAAGGATTGGGGCAAAACGCCTTATTATGAGCTTGAGTATGAGCAACTTTGTGAGAGTTTGAATTTGCATTTGGGCGGTTTTATGCTTGCAGCTCAAGAATTTGTAAAATTTTTTAAAGAACAAGGCTGGGGCAATATCATCAATCTTAGCTCCATCATGGGCGTATATGCACCTAAATTTGAAAATTACAAAAACACAAATATGCAAAGTTCTTTAGAATACAGCGTCATAAAAGCTGGCATTAATCATCTTGGAGTATGGCTAGCAAAAGAGTTATTCAACACCAATATACGCGTCAATACACTCTCAAGTGGAGGCATACTTGATCATCAGCCTGAAAGCTTTTTAAACGCCTATAGAAACTGCTGTGCAAGCAAGGGCATGCTTGAAGCAAAGGATATAAGCGGAACAATAGCTTTTTTGCTTAGCGATGAGAGCAAGTTTATCACAGGAGCAAATCTCATAGTCGCTGATGGCTGGGGGCTTTGATGATGGAAAATGAAGTTAGGAATTTATCATAAAATGAGCCAAAAGAATGTAATATACACAAAAAGCAAACTACAAAGAATAAAAAATGAAAAATTTTACTCAAATTTCAATGGATTGCTCGGACTTTAGCTCACAAAAAATAAAAAGGACAAAAGATGAAATTTAATGAGGCACAAAAAGAACTTTTTAAAAAAAACTGCAAGGCATGTTTAAACAAACCCCTGATTAAAGAGCTTAAAAAGATCAAAAAATGCTCTCGTTTTACACTTAAATTTGGCAACGATTCACTTGATATTAACATACAAGATAGCAAAGATAAAAGCCTTATGTATGAAAATGCCCTTGATGAACTTAACAGCAAGCTTGATGTATATCAAAAAAAATACCCCTTATATCCGGTGCTTTATTTTTACGGCTTTGGCAATGGCATACTTTATAAAGCCTTGCTTCAAAATCCAAATTTAAAACATTGTGTTGTTTTTGAAGATGAGCTTGAGCTGATTTTTTTGATGTTTCATATTATTGATTTTTCAAGTGAGTTTGAAAGCAAAAAGCTTCTTATTTTTGCTCCTAAGCTTACAAAAATGAACGATTATCACGCCATTTTTACTTCTGATCCCTTTTGTAAAATGTATAAAGCTTATTTTTTAGAGCTTCATAGTCATTATTATGAAAAGAAAAGTGAAAAGATCATTGAGCTTAACAAAACTCTTGTAGCCGCTCAAAAACAAACTGCTATAGAGATGGGTAATGATCCTCTTGATGCTTTACAAGGCTTAGCGCAACAAGTTTATAATCTCCCAGCTCAGCTTACTCACCCAACAAGCAAAAAGCTTTTACAAAAAAGAGGAAAACAAGTTGGCAAATGCGCTTTGATCGTCTCAACCGGACCAAGTCTAAGCAAACAGCTTCCTTTACTTAAAAAATACCAAGATAAAGTCACTATCTTTTGTGCGGATTCTGCTTATCCTATACTTGCTCAAAATGATATAAAACCAGATTATGTATGTATGCTTGAAAGGACTGATTTTACAGCTGAGTTTTTTAACCATGATTTTAAAGAGATTGATAAAAATATCATTTTTGTGCTTTTAAATTTAGTCCATCCTAATGCTGTAGCTTACTGCGAGCAGTATAATAGAAATTATTTGCTTATGCCTAAAAAACTTCACTTTTGTGAGTATTTACATTTTACGCAGTTTAAGCATATAACTGGTATGAGCGTAGCTCACATGGCTCAAGAACTTGCTTTTGGTTTAGAATACACAAATATTATTTTTATAGGACAAGATTTAGCATACGCTGATGATGGCAGCTCGCATCCAAAAGACTATCAGCATTCTGCAAATTTTGAAAGCTCAATGTATGAAGATGATATGCTTACAAATATACCTGCATGGGGAGGGACAAAAGAGGTAAGAACTCATCACATTTGGCTTGCATTCAAAGATATCATCGAAAGAAATATCATAGTGTATAAGCTCAGAAATAAAAAGATCACATTTTATAATGCCACAGAAGGTGGAGCGAGGATAGAAGGCTGCACGGAAATACCTTTTAAAGAAGTCTGTGAAAAATTTTTTCAAAAACAAGAGCCCAAACATTTTGAAAAACTTGAACCTTTAAGCTTGACAAAACAAAATGAACTTCTTTTAAAAGCTTATGCAAAGATCAAAAAAAGCATCGTGATTTGCGAAGAGATGATTAAAAGACTTAAAGAAATTTTAGAAGCATGTATTGAAGAAGCTAAAAATATCGATACAAACAAAAACTACGAAGAAAATAAACTCATATTTAACACACTTTCAGAGCATATCGATGAGGCAAAAGAAATCGTTGAGGATAAAAAGCATTTCGTTTCAGCCACTGAAATTTTATTCCCCTTACTTAATCAGTTTGAAATCAATATCGCTCCGCTATTTGTTTATAATCCACAAAATGAAGCAGAAAAACAGCAAAAAATGATTCTTTGGCTTGATAAACATATATCATGGATAAGACTTGTTGGCTCTCATCTTGAAGCTCAAGTTAAAGCCTTAAATGAAAACTCAAAGCCTTTAGTTAGCCTTTTAAAACAAAGAGGGCAAATTTTTGAAGCGAAAATGAAGATGATTGATGAAAAAGCACAAAAAGGAAAATCATGCCTCATGTTTTACTAAACAAGACTTTTACTCAAAACCTCAATGCTATTTTTAGAGTCGATCAACCTTTAAGCGTAATGTTAAGGCAAATTTCAAAACTTGTGAAATTTAAAAATGAAGGGAAAAAACTTATCTTTTTGCCAGAAAATGAGCTTGTGTATGAAGACTTTGAGGCTCATTTTAAAGAAAAAAAAGAGTATTTTGATCAAAACTTTGCAAAGTATCCTGTGATGTTTTTTTACGGGCTTGGTAATGGTATCTTACTTAAATATTTACTTGAAAACAAAAAGCATAAAAGAATTATCGTCTTTGAAAGCGAACTTGAGCTTTTTTACCTTGCTTTACAAGAGCTTGATTTTAGCAAGGATATAGAACAAGAAAGGTTGATATTATTTTATACACCAAACCTTAATCCAGCGCAATTTCAAACTCTTTTTGCTTATCCTGATATAGAAACTTCACTTAAAACTTATAATTTTCATATTCAATGTGAATTTTATGAAAAGCATTATAAAAATGAGATAGAAAAAATTCATCAAGAACTCATAGAGCAGATCAAATTTAGCTTTTTAAAAAGAGGAAATGATCCGCTTGATTCTATCATTGGTATTAAAAATATCTTGATTAATCTTCCTAAGATGTTAAGGCACGGCATTTTTAAAGCTTTCTTAAAACAAAGATTTAAACAGGTTAAAAATGCTATCATCGTCTCAACCGGACCAAGTTTAAGTAAGCAACTACCTTTGCTTAAAGAATATGCAAATAAAGCAAGCATTATGTGTGCGGATTCTGCTTATCCTATACTTGCTAAAAATGGCATTAAACCGGACTTTGTTTTTATGCTTGAACGCACGGATTTTACGGCTGAATTTTTTAATAATGATTTTAAAGAATTTGATGATGGGATTTTATTTATCCTTACTTCAGTGGTGGATAAAAACGCTACAAAATACCTTGAAAAAAATAACAGAAATTATATGATCGTTTCTCGCCCTTTGCTTTTTGCAGTAAGTTTAGGGCTTGATGAGTTTGGTTACTTAGGTGTAGGACATAGCGTGGCAAATATGGCATACGAGCTCGCAGCAGCTTTAAGACATGAAAATATCATTTTTATAGGACAAGATTTAGCATACGCTGATGATGGCAGCTCACACCCAAAAGACTATCAGCATGGAGCTGAGTTTGAAAGCGATCAAAGGCGTGATCTTTACACGCTCGCGTATGGACAAAAAGGACAAGTAAGAACTCAAATTACTTGGAATTTATTTAGACACGCTTTAGAAAGTGATATAACGCTAAGCAAGCTTAAGCTTGGTATAAACACTTATAACGCCACTGAAGGCGGCGCACACATCAAAGGAAGCATAGAAAGACCTTTTAAAGAGCTTTGCGAAACACTTTTAAAAGAAAATGTGCAAAAACCCTTTGCCATGCCACCAAGATATGATGAAAACAAGGCTAAAGCGCTACTTAAGCAAAGCAAAGAAGATTTGCAGGCAAAGGTAAAAAAAGCTGATGACTTTCTTGAAGAGATTAAAAAAGAACTTGAGCTTTTGCAGAGCTTGTTACCAAGGGATTATGTTTTTGAAAAGCTTGATTTTGAGGCTTTAAAAAAGTCAAAAGAAAGACTTTTAAAACTCATTCAAGTGCTTAAACAAAAGGTTATTTTTACTGAAACCTTGCATGCTGTGTATTTTCACAATGAATGCGAACTTGTCCGCCTTGAAAGCGTGATGAGCAAAAACGAACACGAAGAAAAAGAGCTTTTAATCCTTTTTTTAGAAACGCAAGGACGATTTTTTATCGAACTAGGTGAATATATCTATACACAAAACAATGCCATTTTAGAATGCATAAAAGAATATACTATTTAAGGAGAAGATATGCAACAAACAACTTTATTTGAAAAGAACATTGATGCTTTAAAAGGCGTATCTTACAAAGAACTTAAAGATGAGCTTTTAAAGATAAAAGTCGTGCATAAATTCAAATACGAATTTGATCCTAAAGATACTTTAAATACTAACATCATTGATCTGCAAACACAAAGAAAAATGTATCAAGCACCACTTCGTGAGCTTGAAGAAAGCTTAGAACCTTTTAAGGACGAGTTTAAACGTTATGATGCCTTGTTTTTTTATGGCATGGGTAATGGCATTTTATACAAGGTTTTAGCACAAAATGAAAAGCACAGACGCATTGTCATTTTTGAAAAAGAACTTGAGCTTATTTATATGGCTTTTAATCTCATTGATTTTAGCGAAGCCCTTTTAAAAGGACAAATTATCATCATTTATACTCAAAATTATGATTTTAACCTAGCTACAGATATTTTTTCTTTGCAAGGCGTGGTGTTGTTTTTGAAACTATATAACTTGCGTATTCATTGTGCATATTATGAAAATCAAAGCAAAGAACTCAAGCATATCAACGAAATCAACTTGCAAGCCATTCGATCAGTTACCCTAAAGCATGGCAACGATCCAGCCGATGCACTCATGGGCATAGAAAACTTTACTTTAAATTTACCCTATATGCTTACACACCCTACTTTTAAAGAGCTACTTAAAAAACGTAAAAACAAAGGTAAAAACGCTATCTTTGTAGCCACTGGACCAAGTTTAAGCAAACAATTCGACTTACTTAAAAAATACAAAGATAATGCTGTGATCTTTTGCGCTGATAGCTCTTATGCTTTACTTCACAAACAAGGCATAAAACCAGATTATGTTTTGTCTTTGGAAAGGATCACGAACACTTCAAAGCTTTTTGATAACGATTTTGGCGAATTTGATAAAAATATACTCTTCATACTTTTTGTTCTAACACACCCAAATACGATTAAAAATCTTGAAAGAAACAAAAGAGCTTATATGCTTACCCAAAGAAGTCTTGCGTATTCAAGCTATCTTGATCTTAAGGATTTTGGCTATTTAGGTGGTGGGATGAGCGTGATGAATATGGCTCATGAACTTGCCATAACGCTTGGCTATAAAAATCTTTTTTTTATAGGACAGGATTTAGCTTATAATGAAGAGGGTAAATCACACCCAGATGATTATATGTTTGCCAAATTTGGTGCAAGCGTAAAAAGCAAAAAAAGAGATGATCTTAAAGTTACAGCTTATGGGGGCAAGGGCGAGGTTAAAACTAGTGAAGTATGGATGCTCTTTAAAGGCTTTTTTGAAAACCTCATCGCTAAACAACCAAAAGATGTAAAGTTTTACAACTGCACTGAAGGTGGAGCAAGGATAGAAGGAAGCATAGAAATGCCTTTTAAAGAAGCTTGCGAGCAGTTTTTAAGCAAAGAAGTAAAAAAACGCTTACCAAAGCTTCAAAAACCAAGCCGCAAAGAAAGCAATGAATATATGCTTAAAGCATATGAAAAGATCAAAAAGGGTATGCGAACAAGTCAAAGATTTATCAAAAAATCTAAAAAAATTCAAAAACAGCTTCAAGGACTTACCAGAGGTGTGCAAAAAAGCACGCTTGATGATATAAATAAAAGTATTGATGAGATCAAAAAAGCCTTTGATAGCAAAAAAACGCTTTATTTTAAAGAACTCTTAGGACCAAGCTTGTTTCATCAAGAACTTCAATCAGCTCCTCTTTATGTCCAAAATTTCAACAACGAAGGCGAACGACAAAACAAGCTTATGGCGTGGATTTCCTCTCATGAAGCTTGGCTTGAAGAAATCATTGATTTTTTAAGTATTATGGAAGAAAAGATGAAAGCTGATATCGTGCCTTTAAGAGAAGCTTTGGAAAAAAGAAAGCTTTTATAAAAAGGGTTTCATTGCAAGCCATATTTACACGGCTTGCAATCCATACAACAAATAAACTACAAAACAACTTGCTTAAATTCAAAAATATTTTCAAAAACACTCAAGTTAATTTTCACTTTGCCGATATAGAGATTGAATCTTTTCAAAATATTGCTTAAAAAAGTCAAGTCTAAGGCTTGACTTTTTTTTTAATCTATTTTATTTTTTTACACCAATTTAATTTAAAAAATCAAATTCTATTTATATTTTGCTTATACTGCACTTTGTTATATCCCTTTCAAATTCCTTATTTTAGGCATAAAATTAAAAGTTGGAACACTTCTTGCTTTAAAAGGGCTAAGCAATATTTTGAAAGGATTTAAAATGAGTTTAAGAATAAACACGAACATTGGTTCGCTTAATGCTCACAATGCGTTAAATATGACTTCTAACGCACTTGACAATTCTCTTAACAGGTTAAGCACAGGGCTTAGGATCAACTCAGCCAAAGATGATGCTTCAGGTTTAGCCATCGCTGATCAGCTTCGCTCTCAAGCTTCTACGCTAGGACAAGCTATCAACAACGGCAATGACGCCATAGGTATACTTGCCACCGCTGATAAAGCGATGGACGAGCAGGTAAAAATCTTAGATATGATTAAGACTAAAGCAACACAAGCTGCACAAGATGGGCAAAGTCTTAAAACAAGAAATATGCTTCAAGCTGATATCAACCGCCTTATGGAAGAACTTGACAATATCGCTAATACCACCGTTTTTAATGGCAAACAACTCCTATCAGGTGGCTTTATCAACCAAGAATTTCAAATCGGCTCAAGCTCAAATCAAACTATAAAAGCAACTATAGGCTCAACTCAAAGCTCAAAGATCGGTGTAACAAGGTTTGAAACAGGAGCAACTATCACTGCTTCAGGACCTGCAAATATGACTATTGTGAATTATAATGGTGTTGATGACTTTGACTTTGCTGAAATTCAAATTTCATACAGCGTTGGCACAGGTGTTGGAGCTTTAGCTGAAGAGATCAACAGAGTAGCTGATAAAACAGGTGTTCGTGCAAGCTTTACCGTGCAAACTTATGGCACCTATCCTATACAAGAAGGAAAAACAAGTGATAATTTTTCAATCAATGGCGTAGTTATAGGACAGATTGATTACAAAGCAGCTGATGAGAATGGACAACTTATATCAGCAATCAATGCTGTAAAAGATACTACAGGCGTGCAAGCAGCCAAAGATGCAAATGGCAAGCTCGTTTTAACCTCAACTGAAGGAAGAGGCATAGTTATAGGAGGAAGTATAGGTGTAGGTTCAGGCGTAATTAACAGCCAATACTCAAATTTTGGACGCCTCTCACTCATTAAAAACAGCGGACAAGATATCGCTATATCAGGCACTGGCTTTGGCTTTACAGTAACAGCCGGGGATTTTGTTTCTCAAAGCTCTGTTTCTTTGCGCGAATCAAAAGGGCGCATTGAAGGTAATATGGCTGATGCTATGGGCTTTTTTGCATATCCGGGTGGAAGTAGATATATCATCACAGGATTTTCATCAGTTCAGGCTTTTATGAGCAGTGCTGGTTCAGGCTTTTCAGCTGGTTCAGGTTTTTCTGTAGGTTCTGGAAACAACTATTCTGTTTTATTGGGTGATATTGGTGTGTTTATCTCAGCTGCCTCAGCCTTTTCAAATGCCTATCAAGTCTCAGCAGGATCAGGGTTTTCACAAGGTTCTGGTTTGTCAAATTACGCACCGATGAAAACGCTTGAGCTTGGCATAGCTGATAACACAGCCGGTGTAACTACGCTTAAAGGAGCAATGGCGGTAATGGATATAGCAGAAACTGCGATCTTAAATCTTGATCAAGTGCGCGCTGATATAGGTTCGGTTCAACAACAACTTGAAGTTACGATAACTAATATCAGCACCACACAAGTTAATGTTAAATCAGCTGAAAGCACCATACGAGATGTGGATTTTGCAAGTGAAAGTGCGAATTTCTCTAAGCAAAACATACTCGCTCAAAGTGGTAGCTACGCTCTTGCACAAGCCAATCAATCACAACAATATGTGCTTCAACTCTTACAATAAATTCAAATTTTGCTTCAAGCTTGCGACTTTTCTCGCAAGCTTTGTATCAATACGCTATATAAAAACCTAAAGAAAACTTGTGTAAATATCGGTTATAATCAATCAAACTTTCCCCATAGCCATTAAAATACTGCACATACAAAAACACTCCATTGCCCCAAAAATCAAAGCCCGCATCAAACTGCAACGCTCCTTTGTTTCGCTTAAAATTCAAGTTATTTCTCACAAGTACGCTTGTAAAATAATCCTTCGCCAAATAACTCACAGCCAAATCAAAATTTCCCATATAACTTGTGATGTCTTTATTATCATCATCTTTTTCAGGCAGCCTATACCATAACCTTGGCGTGATAAAAAAGCGATCATAAACAAGCAAAGTGCTTATATACACTCTATTCCATGAGCGTGATTGAAGCTCGGTATCATCTTTGCCGTTTGATTCGTGAAGCAAGGATATGCGGACATTTTTTAAATTTTCAAACTGATCTATATAAAGTGGCACAGAAACAAAAAATTCAGGCTGATAGTTAATCTCTCTAAAAGGCGAAGAGTCCTTATAAAGCTGCCACCAAGCAGTTTGTGTGTAAGCAAAATAAAATTTTTCATCAAAACCAAAAATATTTTCAAACAAGGGCTTTTTAAGGCTGATTTGAAATTTCGCTTCAGTGCGTTTGTGTCGCGGATATTTGCCTTTAAAAGTATAAGAAAAAGGTAAAAAATAATTTGCCCCATGCTCGCTAATCTGTAAAAAATTTTCTCTTTTTATCTCACCAAGATAATTTTGTAAATTTAAAACTGCCAAGTCTCTTTCTTCTCTTAAGTTTTGCTCTAATCTTGTGCTTGTTTCAGCTCTCACAAGACTTATAACTACGCACACAGCACATAAAAATTTAAAACATTTCATTTTTAAATCTTACATAACTTTCAAAGTCATTTAAATTCACAAAGGCTTTATCGTCATTAAAATCAAGCACAAAAGCATTATTTTGCTCGCATAAGCTTTGAATTTTGTGTTTTTTTTGTTTTAAAAGCTCAAGACATTTGCTAGATAAAGAACTATGATAAAAGCCACACAAAGCGTGGATATACCCTTTGCTTCGTGGTAAGATGATTAAGGATTGATCAAGGTGCTTTGCAAGAGTAGTAATGTGTTCTTTTTCTACACTTGGCATATCAACACTGATCACAAAAACAAAAGTATCTTTAAAATAATCAAGCACACTAAAAAGTGCAAGCATAGGCGAAAACTCCACATCTTCAAGCTTTTTATCAAAAATAAGTTGTTCAAAATGAGCCTTAAATTTATCCTCTTTGCACGAAAGAAAACAGCTTTGAAAAAACCTGCTAAGCCTTGAAAATTGAAATTCAATCAAGCTTTGATTATGAAAAGGCAAAAAACACTTATCTTGCCCCATACGACTTGATTTGCCACCACACAAAATCACACAAGGCAGAGTTTGAAGATCAAAGTGCATTTTTTTTCCTTAAAATATAAATTTTGAAATTTTAAACATTTTACATTAAAATAACATAAAAAATACTCTATAATTAAAGTTATGAAATACCAAGTTTTAATCCAAATCGCAAATTATCTTAAAGCTTATAAAAAACTCTATTCTATCAAACGCATAGATGATAATGTCTTTAAGCTTGAGTTTAATAAACTCTGCCTCATTTTTGATCTAAGCCGTTTTAAAAGCGCTATTTATGAAGCTAAACTTTTAGAAAAAAAATACAATGCCCCATTTGATTTTATGCTTCAAAAATACTTTAGCGGTGCTGAAATTTTAGATATAAAAGTGCTTGAAAATAATAGAGTCTTATGTTTTCACACTCAAATACAAAAAGCATACAAAAACTTCACAAACAAAATCTATTTTGAATTTACAGGCAAAAATACAAACGCTATCATTACCGATGAAAATGACATCATTATCGAAGCTTTAAGACATATTGAAAAATCCTACAGAAGCGTAAAAATAGGACAAAAACTTGAGCCTTTAAAGCCTTTTAAGATCGAAGAAAAAGCCTTTGAGATCAAAGACTTTAAAGCATATTTTACTCTTGCTTTTAAAGAGCAAAACCAACTCAAAATCAATGCCCTAAAAGAAAGCAAAAGCAAACAAGTGCTGAAAAAAATCACCAACTTAAAAGAGCATTTAAGCAAGCTTGATGATGAAAATACACTTGAAAAACAAGCCCGAAATTATGAATACAAAGCCCAAGTTTTAAATGCAAATTTATATCATTTAAAAGACTATGAACGTCATTTTTCTTTAAAAGATTTTGAGGGCAAAGAGCTTTTTTTTGAGCTTGAAAATACTCCAAAAATGGAAGCTCAAAGGCTTTTTAAACTTTCAAAAAAACTCAAACAAAAAGCTAAAAATATCTTCATCGAAAAAAACTCACTGCTTGAAAAAATCAGCTTTTATGACAATCTTTTAACACTTATCACGCATTCAAACTCAAGCGTAGAACTTGAAATTTTAGTGCCAAAAAAGCAAACAAATACAGAAAAAAAAGTAAAAAAAAGTGATGAGGGTGTGGCAAGTTTTTATTTTAATGAATGTAAAATTCTTATCGGCAAAAACGAAAAAGCAAATGAGTTTTTACTACACAACACAAAAAAAGATGATATGTGGCTGCATGTGCAAAACTTACCCTCCTCACACGCTTTTATCATCTCAAATAAACAAAAACTAAGTGAAGAAGTGTTACAATTTGCGGCGAAATTGTGTGTAAATTTCTCGAAGTTAAACTCTGGGGCATATTTAGTCGATTATACGCAAAGAAAATTTGTTAAAATAAAACAAAAGGCTTTCGTAAATTATACAAATTTCAAAAGCTTAAGCGTTTTAAAGGAGTAAAAATGCCAGTCAGTCCTTTAGGAAATCTTAATTTCATCAACCAAAATGTCGGCGCAGTATCAACTCAAGCAAGCAATGAAGCTGCTAAAGAAGGCTTTGCAAATATGGCAAATTTAGCTGAGTTTGCTGCAAAAGAAAAAGCAGTTGAAAGGCTTGAAAAAGTCGCTCAAAGCCAAGAGGTGCAAGATGAGATTAAAGAAAGGGCTGATGAAGAAGAAAAGAAACGCAAACACGCTAAAGAAGAACAAGAACATAATGAAAATGAAGAAGAAGCAAGTGAAGAAGATGAGTTTAAAAGCGCGCACAAGCTTCACAGACTTGATTTAAGCATTTAAGATAAGGAGAAAGCTTTGTTTGATACGACACGGATTATTAGCGGGGTGGTTTTAGCAGCTGGGGTGATTTTGATCTTGCTCATTAATGAACTAGCCCTTAATTTTGTAGTCTTTGCACTTTTATTTTACCTTGCTTTTAACGAAGGTAAAGCACTTTTTAAAGAACAAAGTGCGAATGTTTGGCTTGGCTTACTTGTCTTTGTGATAGGAAGCGTGCTTAAAGAGCCTTTGCTTGTAGGCGCGTTGTTTTTTATACTTGTGGTGGGATTTTTGGTGTATAAAAAAGAGAAAAATTTACAGCAAAGTTTGATTTATCTTTATCCGACTCTGCCTATCTTAGCACTTTGGCAGTTGTATTTAGAGCATGGCGTGTTTGCTTTGTTTTGGCTTATTTTTATCGTAGCAGTGTGCGATAGTAGCGCGTATTTTGTCGGTAAAATGATAGGTAGCACACCTTTTTCACCAACAAGCCCAAATAAAACAAGAGAAGGCGTCATCGGTGGTTTGGTGTTTGCAACCATTTTTGGCACGCTTATTGGACTTTTTGGATATAGCTTTTTGCTTAGTCTTGCTGTTTCTTTTTTAAGTGCTGTTTTTGCAGTAATTGGGGACTTGTTAGAAAGCTATTTTAAACGCAAAGCAAAGATTAAAGATAGTGGCAATCTCATACCCGGACATGGTGGAATTTTAGATAGGATTGATGCTTTAATCATCGCTGCTTTTGTCATGGTTGCTCTTTTATGATCCTTTTTGGAAGCACTGGTAGTATAGGGCAAAATGTGCTTTTTTTAGCCAAAAAGCACAAGATCAAGATCAATGCTCTTGCATGTGGGGAAAATATCAAGCTCTTTAAAAAACAAATTGCTGAGTTTAAGCCAGAATTTATTTGCATTAAAAACAAACAAGACAGGCACGAGCTTGATTTTAATCCCAAAAAAATTTTTTACGCCCAAGAAGGCTTAGAGCAGATTTTAAATATCAGTAATTCTAAGCTTGTAGTAAATGCCATAGTGGGTTTTGCGGGACTTCGTGCAAGCATACAAGCAAGCAAATTAAAAAAAACTCTTGCTCTTGCAAATAAAGAAAGTCTTGTTGTAGCTGGGAAATTTTTTAAGCATACAAAAATCAAACCCATAGACAGCGAACACGCCGCGCTAAAATGTTTGCTTAAAGGACAAAAAAACATAGAAAAGCTTTATATCACCGCAAGCGGAGGAGCTTTTTTTAAGCATAAGATTGAAGAGCTGAGTCAAGTCAGTGCAAAAGAAGCCTTAAAGCACCCAAATTGGAGCATGGGAGCAAAGATCACTATAGATAGTGCAACTATGGCAAATAAACTATTTGAGATCATTGAAGCTTACCATCTTTTTGGCTTTAAAAACCTTGATGCGATTATAGAGCCAAAGTCCTTAGCTCATGCTATTTGTGAATTTAAAGATGGTGGGGCTAGCGTATATTTTTCAAAAGCAGATATGAAACTAGCTATCTCTCAAGCCATACTGAAAAAAAAGAATCAAAAAATTTTACAATCACTAGACTTTGTTAAGCTTGCTAGTTTAAAATTCCACCATATAAATTTGAAAAAATATCCCATTTTTTCGCTCAAAAAAGCTTTGCTTGAAAATGTGGATTTAGGTGTGATTATAAACGCTGCAAATGAAGTTTTGGTGAGAAAGTTTTTAAACAATGAATGTAAATTTTTAGATATTGCTAGTGGCATATTTAAAGCACTTGATCGCTTTGAAAATCCTTATATAAAGGATATAGAAGAGGTTTTTGAGCTGGATAAAAAAGTAAGGGAATTTATAAAGGTGCGAGTATGAAAAAACTGATTGTGTTATTACTAAGCTTTGCATTAAGTTTTGCTTTAGAATTTAGCGTAAGCGAGAATGGCAAAAGTCTTGATGATAATAATACCATTTTAATTTTTGGTGGCATACAAGGCGATGAGCCGGGTGGCTTTCATGCAGCAAGCTTGCTGATAAGTGATTATAATATCACAAAGGGCAAAATCATCGTTGCGCCAAATTTAGCTTTTGATAGCATTATCAAAAGAAGCAGAGGTGCCAAGGGGGATTTAAACCGCAAATTTGCAAAGCTTAAGCCAAATGATCCAGATTATGAAACCGTGCAACGCATCAAAGAGTTGATCTTACGCCCTGAAGTAGGTATGGTAATCAATCTTCATGATGGATGGGGCTTTTATCGTCCTGAGTATATCAATGCCGAGCAAAATCCTAAAAGATGGGGCAACTCAAGCGTGATTGATACAAGCGAGATTAACGCAAGCAGATATGGCGAGCTTGAAAAAATCGCTCAAAGCACCGTTGAAAGCGTAAATTCCTCGCTCATTGATCCAAAACACCAATACTTCCTTAAAAATACTAGAACAGAAGAGCTTGATGATACTGAGATGCTTAAGGCTTTAACTTATTTTGTAATCTCAAACAACAAGGCTGCTTTTGCGAATGAAGCGAGTAAAAATCTGCCGGTAAATTTAAGAACTTATTATCATTTAGTGGCGATTGAGCATTATTTAAAAACAGCTGGCATAGAATTTCAAAGGAGCTTTGAACTCAGTCCTGAGGGCGTAAAAAAAGTTATCAACAAAGAACTCTTGCTTAAACTTTTCCGCAAAAAAATTCTCCTTGAGCTTGATAAACCAAGAAGCGTGATTAACTACCTGCCTTTTCCACTCTATAGAGAACTTGATTATGAAACAAGCAACGAGCTTACTGCTGTTATTGCTGAACAAAACTCATTTTATATCCAGTATGGCAACCGCTTTCAAAGCAGGATATACCCTGAATACTTCGAATTTAGCGATGCTTTTAATGAATTTCAAATTCTTATAGATGGAGAAAACAAAATCATTCCTTTTGCAAGCAAGATCAAAGTCAAAAAAGAATTTATGATCCCACGCATTAACAAGGTGCGTGTCAATATCATAGGACTTGATATGGGGCGCGATGAAAGTGGTATTGTTGTCACTAAAAACAAGATGATTCCAAGATATTCGCTTGATACAGCTGGCAAGGTTTTTCGTATAGAATTTTATGAGTTGCGTTACGCTAATCTCTTAAATCAAGTGACTAATCTTCCATCAAATAAAATCATCAAAAACGCTCCGATGCCAAGCGAAGCAGTATATAAACAAGCTCTAAAAAAAGACAAATTTCTTGGCTCTATACTTGTTGAGTTTGAATGAAAAACCTCATCTTAGCTATAGAAAGTTCTTGTGATGATAGCTCGCTTGCCATCATCAACAAGGACGACTTAAGCTGTGTTTTTGAAAAAAAAATCTCTCAAGAATTGCAGCACTGCCGGTATGGAGGCGTCGTGCCAGAACTTGCCGCGCGTCTTCATACTGCTGCTTTACCACAAATTCTAGAGCAAGCCAAATCCTTTTTAAATAGGCTTTGTGCCATAGCTGTTACAAGTGAGCCGGGTTTGAGCGTGAGTTTGATTGGTGGTATTAGCATGGCTAAAACCTTGGCTTTAAGCTTAAATTTACCCCTTTTGGCGATCAATCACCTTGCAGGGCATATTTACTCGCTGTTTTTAGATGAAAAAGCAAGCTTTGATATGGGTGTTTTGCTTGTTAGCGGCGGGCATACTATGGTGCTTTTTATCGATAAACAAGGCAGAGTTAATGAGCTGGCTAAAACGCTTGATGATAGCTTTGGAGAAAGTTTTGATAAGGTTGCTAAGATGATGGGACTAGGCTATCCGGGCGGAAATGCGATCGAAAGACTTGCCCTAAAAGCCACAGAAAAAAAACTCTGTTTTAATATCCCTTTAAAGCACAGCAAAGACTTAAACTATAGCTTTTCTGGACTTAAAAACGCTGTAAGACTTGAGCTTTTAAAACACGAAAAAGTTGATGAAAACACAAAAAGTGAAATAGCCTTTGCCTTTCAAAACGCAGCCATTACTCATATACTTGATAAACTTGAAAAAATATTTTTCCTTCATCGCTTTAAAAGTTTTGGTGTTGTGGGTGGAGCAAGTGCGAATTTAAGTCTAAGATCAAGACTTGAAGCACTTTGCAAAAAATATGATTGCACGCTCAAGCTTGCCCCGCTTAGTCATTGCTCTGATAATGCTTTAATGATCGCAAGAGCAGCATGTGAGAAATTTAAAAAACAAGAATTTACAAGTATAAAAATGGATATTTTACGCACAAGAAGCGAAAATTTAGGCTGTATTTGAAACAAATTAGGTATAATGCTTTAAAAAGGAAAAAGCGTGAAAAAAGCCTTTAGCGTCCTTGAGCTTATCTTTGTCATCATCATACTTGGCATTTTAGCCGCCATAGCCCTACCGCGTCTTAGTTCAAGTAAAGACGAAGCAGAAATAAGCAAAGCAATAAGCAATCTTAAAACCTTAGTCAGTGATTTTAGCTCCTACGCTCTTAAAAACGACGCTCTAGCCTCAACGCATTTGATGAGTAATGTTAGCAATATAGAAAATGTCGATCTGAGTAATTTTAACGGCACAAGAATCGTAAATTTTAGCGTTGCTGGGGCAAATGATTGTATAGAGCTTGTCTTTATCAACTCAAGCCACACCCTCATCTTTGGCTTTGCATCAAATGCAAATATCAAAACCTTGATCACAAACCTAGCCGCAGCTGAAAATTCCCTAAAAGCAAACCCAAACGATACAAACGCTAAAAATGCCTACACAACAGCTCAAAACGCGCTTTTAAACGCTGATTTCACAAGTCAAAGTCAAAGCAAAGCCTGCGTTGCCTTAAGCACACAAAATGCTTTTAAAAGCCTAGCTAGCAAAACTTATACACTTTTGGGGAATTAAATTCTAAGACAACTATAAAGAAAGCCCAAGTGTTGTTTTATGAGTTTATTTTTATAAAATTAGAGTTTTTATTCTTAGCGTAAATAAGTTGTGCTCCTAGATATAACAATTTATTAGGAGCATTTTTAATATTTTAGCCCAGCTGTTTAAAGATTTATTGATAAAATTCTCTTATTTTCTCGCAGATGTATTGTATCTCATCATCTTTAAGCTGCACGGCTGAAGGCAACCAAAGTCCTTTTTCACCTACTAAATTTGATACTTCATATTCGCCTTTTACTTGATAAGCGATTTGTTTGTTGATAGGACCATACATAAGCCTTGTGCCTATATTGTTCTGTTTTAAAAACTCGATAAGCCCTTTACGATCTTCACACAATATATCATAAAACCAAGGAGTAGTGTATTGCAAATCCTGATCAAAAATTTGTACCTGAGAAATACCATCAAGCCCTTTTTTATAAAGTCCATAAAGTTCTTTTTTGCGTTTTATTCGCAAAGAAAGTTTCTTCATTTGCTCTATACCTACACAAGCTTGAAGTTCTGTAAATTTAAAATTATAACCTATACTATCGTGAAAATCATTGCCTCCTTGACTTCGTCCAAAATCCTTAAGTTTGCGTAAGTTTGAAGCGATTTTATCATCATTTGTGATCAAAGCTCCACCTTGTCCTGTAGAAATGATCTTAGGTGCAGAAAAAGAAAAGCTACCCACAAGCCCTTTTGTGCCGATATGCTTACCATTTGGATAAAAACTTCCCAAACTTTG
The DNA here is from genome assembly GCF_005406235.1 of Campylobacter sp. MIT 12-5580. Classification (NCBI taxonomy): domain Bacteria; kingdom Pseudomonadati; phylum Campylobacterota; class Epsilonproteobacteria; order Campylobacterales; family Campylobacteraceae; genus Campylobacter; species Campylobacter sp. MIT 12-5580. The sequence continues at coordinate 118,987 of NZ_NXLK01000001.1, read as the reverse complement.
AGCCGCGTCTTCGATTAAAATAAGCCCATTTTCCTTACATAAATTTTTAAAAGCTTCGATTCCAGCTTTTGGAGAGCGTCCATTTGCACTTACAAGCATTATGGCTTTTGTCTTGGCTGTGATAGCTTTTCTAGCTTTTTGTATATCCATACAAAGTGTTTCACGCTCAACATCAACAAATATAGGCTTAGCACCAAACATTTTTACAGAATTTGGTGTTGCTATCATGGCATAGTTTGGCACAAGCACTTCATCATCTGCTTTTATACCTACGCTAAGAGCAGCTAAGGTAAGGCTTATGGTGCCATTATTTACAACTATACAATGCTTTGCTCCTGTAAACTCAGCTATCATTTGCTCAAATTTTTCCGTCCTTTTAAACTCGGTTAAAAAGCCATCTTCGTCCATATATTCACATAAAGCCTTCTTTTCCTCAGCACCAAAAAGTGGTCTCATTTGCATAATGAAATCCATTTATTCTCCTTTAGATTTGATTAGTTTTTGATATGATTTAAAATCACTCACAAAATATTTTTCCTTCCCAATAAAATAAAACTTTAATAGCTCACACTTACACCTCAGCTATAGCTAAAGTATGTAGAAATTCCTTCTCAAATTTAAGTAAATTTTTACTTCTTTGCTTTATCTTTTTAGCCGGAATCCCTGCATAAATTCCAAAAGGTTCAGTTGATACCTTCATCATGCTCATAGCACCAACACTCGTGCCTTGTTCCAAAACAACTCTGGGTAAAATAAGCACCCCTGAACCCACAAGGCAATGGTTTTTTAAAACTATACTGCCCCTTTGAGTATTTTTCAAATGTGCTGGCACATCAGCACTGACCAAGCTTTGCCCTGAATAATCATCGCTTTCACAGAGCAAGCGCGAATACGAACCGATATTCACAAAATTGCCTATTTCAATACCCAAATTTGAAGCATTCAAAAAACAATATGAAGCAATATGTACATAATCTCCAATTTTTATATCTCCACTTAATATACAAAAGCTTCCTATTCTTACATTTGAACCAATGCTTATCTTTTCTGGACGATAAATAGGTGTAAGTCTATCGATAAGCACATTTTCACCCAAACTTTTAAAATTCATCGCTTCAAGTTCTTCGCGTGAAAAAAACATAGAATTTATATTCATTTTTTCTCCTTTTTGTTCTGAAATTCTTTTTTGATCCTAAATATATCATTTACAGCAATTTTTTATATTCTCCTCTGTGAAAGTAAATTAAATTTTACATCTTTTGATAATTTTAGACGATGCGTTAAAGCTCACTTAGACTGGCAACTTAACGCTTTTTTGCCTGCTTTTAACTCGTCATAATCAACACTAGTATAGATTATTTTAAAGATGAATTATGGCGCATTGCTTGATATCAACACAAGAAGCCTGTATATTTTCACTCACTTTCTATCCTTCTTCTATCAAGATCAGCACCTACATAAGGACCATTTTTGATTTCAACTACTTTTGTGCCATCTTCAAGTATATCATAGCCATGTCCGCCTCTTAGCATGATAAGTATATCTCCGGCTTGAGCGATAAATTCTTCTAAAAACTGGGCATTTGTATTATATACACGCACTTTTATGCTACCTTTTTTGATAAAAAGAACCTCTTGCGTCCAATACACCTTGCGCTCTACTTCATTATGAATATGAGCTAAGAGTTTTTTGCCTTTATTATAGCCCCAAGTACCAACTTGAATAAACTCTTCATCTTGTGAAAAGAAATTTAATCCCTCGATACAATCTTCTTCCTTGATATGTCTTGCTAAGACTATATCTTTTTCTTTAATTTCTCTCATTTATTCTCCTTTTTTGCTGAATTTAAACTTTGTAAGTCCCTGTTTGAGAGTATGGGTTTTTGATTATTTAAGTCCCAATCAATGCCTATACGATTATCATCATAAGCAAGTGAAAATTGATCTGGTGCATCAAAATATTCACCTTCATAGGCGAGCTTGTAATGATATAAAGCCTCTTTACTTTTAACATAATAAGCATTTCCCATATGTGGTGGTATGAGTATGAATTTTTGCTCATTTTGGTTGATAATAAATTTCTCATATTGTAAATAGCTAGGACTTTCTTTTCTACAATCAACCACAACTTGCAAAATTTCTCCATACACACAACTTACAAATTTGTAAGATTTAGTATCTCCGTGTATGCCGCGTAAAACATTTTGCCTTGAAAGAGAAAATTTATCATGCTTAAAGAAAAGCCCTTTTGGTAGAAGCTTGTCTATCTCATCTTTTAAAAATGAAGTGTAGATATTGCCACGAAGATCGCTAGAAATATTTGGTGTGATGATATATACACCTTGAAGCTTGGTGCTTTGTTTAATATTAAATTCTATAGCCATTAAGCAGCCTCCACAAAGGAAGGCTGTAAAGACTGAGAAGCTTTTAAATCAAACGCCCCCCCCCATGAGCTAGTTTATACCATTCATATATATTTTTAATGCCTTGCTCTAACTTTGTTGTGGCACCCCAGCCCAAATTCTTTAGCTTTGATACATCACTAAGCTTTCTCATCGTGCCATCTGGCTTTAAAGTATTAAAAATGAGTTTGCCTTTAAAGCCAATTATGTTTTGTATAAGTTCTGCGAGTTCTTTTATACTGATGTCTTTTCCTGCGCCTATGTTTAGGTGTGTATTTTTGATTTCCTTTGAGTTTTTGTTTGATAAGTCTTTAAAATCAATATTTTGCATGATGAAAATACAAGCCTCGGCCATATCATCAACATATAAAAATTCCCTTCTTGGCTTGCCACTACCCCAAATTTCAACACTTTTTTCACTCACTCCAAAGTTAGCCAGATACGCTCTAGCTTCATCAATACTCTTTATTTTAAGATTATTTAATACAAGCTCATTTTTGCCCTCATCAAGCAATTTCGCAAGATAGATTTTTCTTAATAAAGCCGGTAAAACATGAGAGCTTTTTAAATCAAAATTATCATTTATACCATATAAATTCGTAGGCATAACGCTTAAGAAATTTGTGCCGTATTGGAGATTATAGCTTTCACATAGTTTAAGTCCGGCTATTTTAGCTATAGCATAAGGTTCGTTTGTGTATTCAAGTTCTGAACTAAGAAGGCTTTCTTCGCTAATTGGCTGAGGGGCATTTTTAGGATAAATGCAAGTTGAACCTAAAAAGAGTAGTTTTTTGACTTTATTTTTATATGCTTGATGAATGACATTGTTTTGAATTTGTAAATTTTCATAGATAAAATCAGCTCTAAAAGTGTTATTGGCTTCTATACCACCAACTTTTGCTGCAGCTAAAAAGACATACTCAGGCTTTGTTTTTTCAAAAAACTCAGCCACTGCTTTTTGATCGCACAAATTAAGCTCAGCATGTGTTTTAGTGATTAAATTAACAAAGCCTTGAGCCTGTAAAGCTCTAAGCAAGGCTGAACCCACAAGCCCTTTATGCCCAGCGATAAAAATTTTACTTTCTTTACGCATAGAACAATCCTTTCTTGAAAGAAAGGTTGTTTATAGGGCTGTCTTTTAAAGGACTTAGAAGTTTATATCTTAATGCCCCCCCCCCTCTATGAGTAAGCTTGTTTAAAGTTTTATAAAGCAAATCGATTTGAGCTTTGATATTGACTTGATGATTGCCTACAAAAAAGCCATTTGTATGTAAAAGCTTGGCATTTTTAAGCTCACCAAAAAGCTCATAATCAAAGTATTTTATCACCTCATTTTGGGTAAAATCCCCTGTTACTATAGGACGCACTTCTATATTTGCCTCTTTAAAGGCTTTAATCACTTCTTCTCTTGTGATCTTACTTTGAGGCTTGATGATGAAAGAAAAGCCAAACCAAGAACTTAAGCCTATTTCTTGCTGGATGATAAAATCCTTATCATCTTTAAAAAGCTCTACAAAATAACTTGCATTTTCACGGCGATTTTTTAAAAACAAAGGTAGCTTTTTAAGCTGTTGTATGCCTATGGCTCCACTCATTTCAACTGGACGCACATTATATCCGGGCAAAACAAATTTAAAGGCTTCTTCAAAATAATCATCACTTTTTGTTCCGCTTACTAAATTATGCTTTGGCAAATTCCTTGTCCAGCCATGTGCTCTTAAAGAAAGCAAGATATGGTAAAGTTCTTCATCATCACTTACTACAAAACCACCCTCCATAGTCGCCATATGATGAGAATAAAAAGTAGAAAAAGTCCCCATAATGCCAAAAGTTCCAGCCTGCTTACCCTTATACTCAGCACCCATAGACTCGCAATTATCCTCAAGCAAGATAATATCTTTGCCCTCAATCATAGCCTTAATCGCATCAAAATCATTTGCATTACCCAGTAAATTCACACACATTATCATCTTTGTTTTATCATTAATTGCCTCTTTTAAAGCCAAAAGATCATAATTTAGCGTATATAAATCAATATCTACAAATTTAAGTTTAAGTCCGTATTGATAAAGCGGATAATAAGTCGTGCTCCAAGAAACAGCTGGCACTATAACCTCATCGCCTCTTTTAAGTTTTGGTGTTTTGGTGTAAAATAAAGCCGCAGTGGCGATTAAGTTTGCTGTTGAGCCTGAGCTTGTCATCACAGCATATTTTGAGCCAACGAATTTAGCAAAATCTTTTTCAAATTTAGCCACTTTTTTACCCATAGTAAAAATATCACTATCAATGACTTCTTGTATAGCCTCAAGCTCTTTTTCATCCCAAGTTGAGCTAGCAAGAGCATATCCTTGCATTTGTTTTTCTCCTTTTAAATAATACTCATAAGTTTTTGCTATGCCTTCTTCAAGTGAGGTTTTAGGTTCAAAATCAAAGGCTTTTAAGCGGGTATTATCGATGAGTTTTTGTTTCATTCCGCTTGGCTTACTTAAATCATGCTTAAATTTACCCTTAAAACCAAGCACCTTTGCTACTGCTTCATAATACTCATTTATAGTATAGTCTTTTCCTATGCCCACATTTAAATTCTGTGGTAACTCCTCAAAACGTTCAAGAGCCTCAAAAACAAAATCTGCCAAATCCTCAGCATACATAAACTCACGTCTAGCACTACCATCGCCCCAAATTTCAAGCTCTTTTAAGCCTTTAATCTTAGCTAGATGAACTTTAGCGATAATGGCTGGGATAAGATGAGCATTAAGGCTGTCAAATTTATCAAATTTGCCATATAAGTTACAAGGGATAAGGCTTTTATATAAAAAATTTGTATCTTGGCTGATATACTCACAAAGCCTTACACAAAGAATTTTTGCTAGAGCATAGCCCTCATTTGTAGGTTCTAGCTCGCCACTTAAGATTAACTCTTCTTTAAGAGGATTGCCAGCATTTCTTGGATACATACAAGAACTTGCTAAATTGAGTAAATTTTTAATACCTTTTTGATGAGCGCCGTTGATTAAATTCAAGCCCATATAAGCATTTTGACTTAAAAAAGAGCTTGGATTTTTGATATTTGCCATGATGCCCCCAACAAGTCCTGCACAATGAATAACACAATCAATGCTATGTTCTTGCAAGAAAGCATTAATACTTTCTTGAGATAAAAGATCAAGTTCTTTACTGCTTGGAGCAAGTATATTATAAAGCTTTGCTTTTGTATGAGTGATGATATTTTGTCCCACCATACCACTTGCACCGGTGATGAGCAAGGTTTTTTTATTTTTCATTGCTTCTTACTCAAAATACCGCATAATCTTGTATCCACCTTCTTTAAGATACATATCTTTACTCATAAGCTTTAAATCACTACTCATCATATCATTTACCAAATCTTGTAAATCATACTCCCTGCTCCAGCCAAGCTCGGTTTGAGCCTTGCGTGGATCACCTAAAAGCAAATCCACCTCACTTGGGCGAAAATACCTCTTATCCACACAAACTAATTCTTGATTTAAACTCAAATGTGTATAATCAAGCCCCAAAGCCTTAGCCCTATCTTCATCTATACTAGCGATAAAGCCCACTTCATCAACGCCCTTGCCCTTAAACTCAAGTTTTAAACCAAGATAAGCAAAGGCTAAACGCACAAAATCCCTTACCTCAGTAGTTTCTCCTGTAGCGATAACAAAATCATCAGCCTTTTCATGCTGCAAGATAAGCCACATAGCCTTTACATAGTCTTTTGCATGCCCCCAGTCTCTTTTGGCTGAGAGATTGCCAAGATAGAGTTTATCTTGTAAATTTAAGGCTATTTTTGCTGCAGCTCTTGTAATCTTTCTTGTAACAAAGGTTTCACCCCTTATAGGACTTTCATGGTTAAACAAAATTCCATTGCTTGCAAACACCCCATACGCTTCTCTATAATTTACGCTAATCCAATACGCATAAAGTTTAGCACAAGCATAAGGAGAGCGAGGATAAAAAGGTGTTTTCTCACTTTGAGGCACACCTTGAACTAGTCCATAAAGCTCAGAAGTTGAAGCTTGATAAATGCGTGTTTTATCAACAAGTCCTAAAAATCGCACCGCATCAAGTATGCGTAAGGTACCTATGCCATCAGCATTTGCTGTGTATTCTGGGGTATCAAAGCTCACATGCACATGGCTCATAGCAGCAAGATTATAAATTTCATCTGGTTTTATCTCAGCTATAATGCGAGTAAGATTCATACTATCAGTCATATCCCCATAATGTAGGTAAAAATTATTGCTTTTATTGTGCTGATCTTCAAAAAGATGATCTATCCTATCGGTGTTAAAAAGTGAGCTACGACGTTTTATGCCGTGCACTTCATAGCCTTTTGAGAGTAAAAACTCACTCAAATACGCCCCATCTTGTCCTGTAACACCTGTGATTAAGGCTTTTTTCATTTATATTCTCCTTTATTTAATACTGCACTCATTGGCGTTTAAAATCATCATCAATTCGCACTATATCATCTTCTCCTGTGTATTCTCCTACTTGAGCTTCGATCAAGATGACTGGAATTTTACCTTCATTGCTTAGCCTGTGCTTTTGTCCCATTTTGATATATATGCTTTCATTTGGACGCACAAGGCTTAATGTGCCTTCTATCTCAACGCTTGCTGTGCCACTTACGACTATCCAATGCTCATTGCGGTGAAAATGCTTTTGCAAAGAAAGCCTTTTACCCGGTTTTACCTCTATGCGTTTAAGTTTATAGCCCTTTTCATCTTCAAGCACAGTATAAGTTCCCCAAGGGCGATGTGCTGTAAGATGAATTTTACAAATCTCTCCTTGATCTTTGAGCTTAGAAACTAAATTTTTAACATTTTGGGACTTGCTTTTAGGGCAGATCATTAAGGCATCTTCTGTGTCTATGATGATGAGATTTTCTAAATTTGTAGTGGCAATGAGCTTTTTTGAATTTGAACAAAATATGAGATTGTTTTTACTTTCAAGCATAAGAGTTTGAGCCTTTATAGCATTGTTATGCTCATCTTTGTCAAACTCATCATAAAGCGCATCAAAACTGCCTACATCACTCCATTGTATATCGCTTTGAACCATTTTGACTTTATTTGATTTTTCCATCAAAGCATAATCAATGCTTAGCTCAGGTATGTTTAACATATACTCTCTTTTAATCCTAAGCAAGGCTTTTTCTTCATAAGCGTTTTCATAAGCTTTTTTACAAGCCTTAAGTATATCAGGGGCAAATTCACTCATCTGTTCTAAGAAGAAACCAGCCTTAAAGACAAACATACCACTATTCCAGAAAAAATTTCCCTTTGTAAGATAAGCTTGAGCAGTATTTAAATCAGGCTTTTCATGAAAGGCAAGCACTTCTTCGCCCTTTGCTTCTATATAACCATAACCTGTTTCAGCATAATTTGGCTTGATACCAAAGGTAACTAAAAAATTGTGTTGTGCTAATTCACAAGCTCTAGTAAGCACTTTTTCATAGGCTTTTAAGTCTTTTATCAAATGATCGCTTGGGCTAACCAGACACAACTCATCTTTATCTAAAGCTAAGGTGGCTAAGGTGATCGCTGCAGCTGTATTTTTAGCTAAGGGCTCAAGCAAAAAAGAAAAGCTATCTTGTAAAATCTTGCCTTGATTTTGCAAATTTTCACATTGATCAAGAGCTAAAAAATACTGCTGTTCATTTGAAACAATAAGGCTTTGAGAGCAAAAAGAGGCATTTCTTTGAAGGCAAAGCTCAAATAAAGAATTCTCATCAAAAAGCCTCAAAAACTGCTTAGGCATAAGCTCTCTTGAAAGAGGCCAAAGCCTAGTGCCACTACCACCGCATAAAAGTATATTTGTCATTAAAAATCTTTATTTTTTGTTAAGAAATTGTATTATACTTAAAAAATGTAAAAATTTTAGTATTTTAAAGCAAATATCAAACTCCAATCATTAGACCATTATTTTTTTATTTGTAGAAAATGCCTGTATTTTCATTTTATTTACAAAAATATTGTTTTGATCTTGATTTTTAGTTTGTTATTATTTTCGTTCTCACACCCTGCCTATATCGTAAAGCTGGATGATGCCTACGATTTTGCCTTTTTTTGATACTGGGATTTCTTTGATTTTGTGCTTTATCATGAGCTCTTCAGCTTCTGTTGCCATAGCATTTGCATCTATTGTTTTTGGGTTTTTACTCATAATTTCTTTAGCTAAAAAATCAAATCTTGGCTTATCATTTGCCTTTAAAGCCCTTCTTAAGTCCCCATCTGTGATGATACCTACGAGCTTTTCATCTTCTAAAACTATGCAAAGTCCTAATTTTCCACTTGTCATTACATCAACAAGTTCATTAAAATTCGTTTCTGGGCTGACTATAGGGAGTTTTTTCACCATCAAATCCCCTACTTTTGTGAGTAATTTTCGCCCCAAACTTCCGCCCGGATGAAACAAGGCAAAATCATCTGGTTTGAATTTCCTCTCTTTCATCAAAGCAGCAGCGATTGCATCGCCCATAGCAAGCGTGGCTGTAGTGCTACTCATAGGGGCAAGTTGCAAAGGACATGCTTCTTTTTTGACATAAATATCTAAAAAAATATCAGCTTGCTTGGCTAAGGTTGATTTAGCCACGCCACACATTGCAATGAGTGGAATTTGACGTCTTTTCACTGCTGGTATAAGCTTTAAAATCTCTTCTGTTTCGCCTGAATTTGAGATCGCTAAAAGCAAATCTTCACTTGTAAGCATTCCAAGATCGCCATGCAAAGCTTCGGCTGGGTGCATAAAAAAGCTTGGTGTGCCGGTGCTTGCTAGGGTTGCGGCGATTTTTGCTCCTATATGCCCTGATTTACCCATACCACTGATAACACAACGCCCTTTGATTGTTAGGATTAATTCTATAGCTTTTACAAATTTCTCATCAAGCCTTAAAGCCAAATCTTGTAGGGTTTTAGCTTCGATCTCAAAGACTTCTTTAGCGATATTTAAGATAGCATTTTCCATCATTTTTCCTCATCATAAATTCAGCACAACATTAGTCGCAATGGCGATTTGATATAAAATTTGAGTAAGCATACTGACAACTTGAAGATTTTGACTATCAACTTTTGGTAGGACAAGTATGCTATCTCCGGGCTTTATGCTCGTGCCTGAGCCAAAAAAGCTTGCGGTGTATTTTTCAGCCTTACCGCTTGAGCGTATGACAAGAACTCTTGATTTATCAGCCCTTTGACTAAAATCACCGGCAAGTTGTATGTAATAACGCATTTTTTCATTATTCATATACACAAAAGCTCCGGGCAAAGCAACTTCACCTTGAACTAAAACAAGATTATTTTTGCTTGGAACGACGATGAGATCATCTTCTTCAAGGACTATACTTTTATAAGCTCTTGCATCATCGATGATGATTTGTCCTTTTGGCTCTACTTGTTTTGCTCTTTGGATAAACTCAAGTATAGTTTTTGCTTGGGTTGCACGCACAGCTGCTATATCAGCATTAACCGCAGGAGCTGTTAAGGCTAGTGTTTCAAGCTCTTTAAGTTGGGCTTCTATGAGCTTTTTTTGTGTCAGCGCAACGCTTTTTCGAAACACTTGCACGGAGTTAATATCTGATTGGGCGTTTGTGATGATACTTCGAACTACTTCTTCAAGCGTAGTGCCTTTTCTTACTACCACAGAATGAAGTCCGTTATGTTCGCCTTCTATCCTCACACTCACGCTTTGAGCGGTATAATCAGGACGAAATTCCACCACATCGGCAGTATTTAACTTTACATTTGCAAAGTCTTTTTTTGTATAGGATTTTACTTCTAAAGCATGATTGGCTGCGTAGCTTTTAACGATAGCATTTGTAACGATAGGCTTTGCTCCAGCAGCTATGGCTAAATCTTGCAGGGTAAGTATATCATTTTTAAGCTCAAAGCGAAAGGGTTTTTGCACATCTCCGCTTGCAAAAGCGTATTTTTGCACGCTATCTACAAACACGACATCGCCCGTCCTAAAAGCAAATAAGCTCATCTTGCCCTTAAGCAAAAAATCATACAAATCAAGCTCTTCCACAAGTTTATCATCTCTTAAAATGCGTATATTTCGAAAACTTCCATAGTCTAAATTTATGCCATTTGCTTTATCAAGGTATTGGATTATCGAGTCTGAACTGAGCCCTTGATAAAGTCCGGGCGCATTGACATTTCCTGTTACAAAAACGCTCACGCTTTGATAAGCATTCATATCTGCATACACAAAGACATTATTTTTATAAATTTTACTTACGCTAGCTTGAATAACTTTGAGCAAATCAGCATTTCTTACGCCCAAAACCTTAATCGCTCCAACTTGAGGCACGAAAATATTACCTTGAGAATCCACAACTAAATTGCGTTCAAACTCAACCGCACCCCAAATTTTAAGGCTAATTTGATCGCCAACAGCGATTTTATAGTCTGGATTATACACATGCTGGGTATTTTTGCTGAAATTTCCACCAAATAAATGCGAGCCAAAGACTTGAATGACTGGAGCTTGAATGAAATTTGATTGTGCTGAGACATTGTTTTCAAAAGTGGTATTTGAGCTAGTGTTTAAATCATTTGCTAAAACGCTTGTGCTTGTCGTTCCAGCAATTTGTGATATATCAACAGCCAAGACTAATAGTGGAAAAATGAGGCTTATTATAATCTTTTTCATTAGTATTTATGCTCCTCTATAATCGTTTTTATAAGCTTTGCTACCCCAAAAACAAGGCTTAAGATCACAAAAATCGTGATGATATTATACAGCTTTTTAGGATACATCGCACTTTGTGGAGTGGTGGGATTTTGAATGATGACAAGTTGTTTGATCTTTCGTATAGCTTCTATCCTTGTTGTTTCAAATGCTTTTAAAGCCGCTGTATAGGCACTTTCAGCAAAACCAGCTTCAATAGTAAGTTTTTGAAAATCAGCAGCTAAATCATTGAGCTTTGATGCGTTTGAACTTGAAGCAATGCGTGATTTTTCAATCTCAAGCTGTTGTTTTAACGCGCTAATCTCAGCTTTTAAGGTGCTTAACTGGGGAGCATTTTCGTTGATATAGCTTTGCATGGCTAAAAGTTTGGCTTCTTTTTCAGCGATATTGCCTTCCATTTGGGCGATAAAGCTTGCTCTTGATTCAGCTTCTTTTAAAGGATCAAACACACCATGTTCGTTTTGAAAAGCTGTGAGTGCATCAGCACTTTGTTGATATTTAATCTTGTATTTTATCAACTCTTCTTCAGCAAAAGCAAGCTGCTCTCTTGCACCTTTGTGTGAAACCTCATTCACAAAACGCTCGCTTTCATCAAGTATGCTTTGAGCGATAAGATGGGCTTGTTCTGGAGTAAAACCCTCAACTTGTAAGACGAGTAAGCCGTTATTATCCGTGATTTTTACCCGAGCTTGATAAAATTTCAAAAAACTTTCTTGATCGGCTGAGGAACTAAGAGAAAAGAAAGGATCGAGCTTTTGAGCTTCATAAAATTTGCGAATACCTATCTTTTGATCTAAAATTTGAAGCATATCCAAAGACAAAATATAAGTCTTAAGATAAGTAATATCTTCATTTGAAGTTGCCCCGCTTGCACCAAGTAAAGTTGTTAAGCCACTTAAAGAAGCTGAGCTTGAATCAGAATTTGTAGAACGCACGCTTATCACACTTTCGCTCACATAACGATTAGCTGCGATAAAATAATAATACCCCAAAATAAAAGCCATCAAAACAAGCACGACTTTATAAGTATCAAGCAAAAGAAAGCTTTTAAGCTTTTGTGAGAAAGAATTTTCTTGAATGGTTCTAAAGGTTTTTGCTGAATTAAATTGCTTCAATTTAGCAAGCACTTCTTTGTTTTTGATACGAGCGATGATATTATTTTTTTTCATGCGTTATACCCTTAATCTCGCCTTGATACACAGCTATGCCCTCATCAACATCATCATACACATCAACAATACCATCATGAAGCAAGATAATCTTATCACACCACTGCTTAATCTCAGCAATATTATGAGAAACCATAATCACTTTTGAGCTTGAAAGCTTTTCTTCATATAACTTGCGACTTTTTTTCGCAAATGCTGGATCGCCCACAGCACCAGCCTCATCGATCAAATAATAATCAAAGTCAAAAGCCATACTCAAACCAAAACCTATGCGCGAACGCATACCACTTGAATAAGTACTCATCGGCTCATCAAAAAATTTACCAATCTCAGCAAAGTCTTGCACAAACTCGATCTTCTCGCGTAATTTTTTGCCTCTACAGCCATAAACTCGTGCCACAAAAGCTATATTTTCTCTTGCTGTTAATGAACTTTGAAAGCCCCCACCAAGCCCAAGAGGCCAAGAAATTCGCACATTAGTGAGAATTTTGCCTTTATTTGGCACTTCAGCCCCGCTAAGCATATTCATCAAAGTTGATTTTCCAGCCCCATTTTTACCCATCAAACCAATAGAACAGCCATCTGGAAATTCAAAGGTAAAATCCCTAAAAACATAGTGTTTGCCACCATTTGTTAAAGGGTAAAATTTCGTGATACGATCAAGCTTTATCATACTTTACTCGCTGAAAGTTCTTGTCTTTTATGATAATAAAACCAAAGCCCCACAAGTAATAGCACCACATTAACAACCAAAGGATATAGCAAAGTTATACCTTCTCGTGCAGGGTAGTTTTCAAAATAATTCATTCTTAAAGTCTCCATAATATGCAAATATGGATTATAAAGTAAAACTTCAAACAAAGCCTCAGGCACGATCCAGCTTGGATAAACCACAGCTGAAGCGATATAAAGAACTATGCCAACATAAGGCAAAACAGACTTTAACACATCAATAAGGTGATTTAATATACTCATACAAAGCCCTAAACAAAAACCAGAAAAGACTAAAAACAAAAAGCACAAATACACTTCTAAAAAGTGATATGGCAGGACATTGATCGAGCTAAACCAGCCCACAAGAACCATTAAAATCACAAAGATAAAAAAATACACGCACGATTCAACCAAAGTCCTTGCGATAAATACATGAATAGGCTTAACCGGCTTATACGCAAAAAGCCCCAAATTTGACATAATGCCACTCATCATTTGAGTGAGTATATTTCGAAACATAAAAAAGGGGATAATTCCACTTGCTAAAAACATAAAGATCGATATACCATCAGGAACAACCATATGTGTTTGCTCGCGGATCAAAGTTACTACGCTTAAAATCACAAAAATTTGAGTCATAGGCTCGCCAACTACCCAGATATAACCTAAGCGTCTATTTTTACCAAAGCGTGTTTTTAGCTCTCTAAAAAAAAGTGCGTAAATGACATTAAACATTGTGTTTTTCGCCTTTTAAATACCCCAAATGCTATCCTTAACTTTGAAAATTAAATTTTTAGATTGTAACCAAAAAGATTTAATCAAACTCAAATTCCTAAAGTTTTTTATATTTTAAAATGCTTTAACACCTAACTTTAAACGCAAAAAGATGATTAAAACCGCTCCAAAAATATAGAAAAATTAAGGTAAAAAAACAAAGACTTTATGGAAAATAAATTTTTTCGCTCAGCTGATTATCCGTAAATTTCGCCCATACTATCTTTAGAGCGTAAAAATCAGTCTTTGCAAACCTTGCGAAAATAAAACGTTTTAGATAAATCTTTTTTTGCGCCTCACTTGCTTTTTCAAAAATAGCTTTGATTTGCACTCCTTTTAAAAGAGCGATTTTGCTGTCTTTGGCGATATTTACGGCTATATTTGGATACTTTAAGCTTAATTTTACATGCTTTGAATTACAATCAGAAGCGATAATAAGGCTTAAACTCTCTTCATCAAAGGCATAAAAAGCATTGGCTACATACACGCTTAAAGGAGTTTGACTTGAAATTTTTATATTAAAAGTCATATCATCGATACTTGCAAGGCTTAAAAGCCTCATTTTATGGATAAAGTGCTTGATTGTTTCGTGCATAAAAAATTATAACCAAAAAAGTTAAAAAAAATTAAAATACTGCCGATATAAAAGCATAACTTAAAATCAAGGATAAAAAATGCAAGTTGATGCAAGCAAAAACCAAAATTTGGCCTTTTCATACACCACAAGTAGTGGTAAAAACCTTTCTATGACAATGTTTGACAACCAAAGCGTAAGCTACACTCAAGAAGGTGATAAACAAAACTTAAATTTACGCCGAGAATACGGCTTTAGCTTTAGCTATCAAGGCTCACAGCTTACTCAGCAAGATTTAGATGAAATTCAAAATGCAATGAAAGAGATAGAACCGCTCATCAGCGACTTTTTAGAAAGCTCAAAGGTTGGGGACTTAAAACCAAAAGATTTCATTCAAAATGCAATGAAAATCGCCAATCTCTTACCAACTCCAAGTGATGAAAATACCGCAAATGCAACAATGAGTTCTTTGGTTGATAAATTTAATTCTCTCATCAAAGAACACCAAAGCAGCTTGCCACAAGAAAATACCAATATGCTTGAAGATAGCAAAAAACTCATCGAAGAAATTTTAGAAAAAATTCAAGAAAAGCTTAAAGAACAGCAACAAGAACTTCAAAATAAAGATGAAAATGCTATAAATCTACTCGCTTAGTGCTTTTGCAAGCTTATTACAGCTTGCAAATATGTAATTTCAGCCTTCAAATGAATTTTTCTTAAAAGCTTTTCTCTCTTTTTCATATTCAAGTGCAAGTTTTCTTACTTCCTTAAAAAAATAAAAATACCCTCCCTTATACCAGGTTTTTTGCGCTTTAATCAAAGAAAAGCCCAGTTTATAAAAAGCATGATTTTTTACAAATTTTAAAGCCCTTTCATAGTCCTTATAATCACGCAAAGAAACGCAAGCTTTTAATCGTTTTTGTTTAAAATCAAGATATGTTTGAAGCAATATAAAAGGCATTTTTATTATGCCAAAAATACTATAAGAATTTTTTACCATAATTTCTCCAAGCCTATAGCTAAGATGATTTTTCATTCTGTATTCAGCTCCAAGAGGCATGAGTGGTTTTTCAAGTGTGTTAAAAAGTGAATGAATAAATGAGTTTTTAGTGCTTTGAAAATCTTTTAAATTTTTATATACCAAATCATCATAGCCTAAATTCCAAGCAATTTGTAAGGCTACAAAGCTTATATAGGGTAAATGGGGTTTAATATGATTTAAATAATGCTTAAAAGTAAAGCTATAATCATAGCGTTTAGGCTGGCCTGAAAACAAAGCATGCAAAAAGCTTTGCTTGCGTTCAAATAAAATTTTCTCAAGCATATTTTCTGCTTCTTGTATTTTTCCTTGTAAAAAAAGACAATCCAGCCACAAAATACGATATGCTTCATTTTCATTATCATAAGTTAAAGCCTTGCTAAGCCAAGTTTTAGAAAGCTCAAGAGGCATTTTAAGCTCTTTAGAAAGTCTAAAAGCTTGAAAACAAGCAAAAACTTTTTCAAAATTATGAGCATTGATTTTATCAAGGTATTTTTCTGTGAGTTTGTATTGACTTTGTAAATCAAAGTATTCATAAACAATAATTTCTTCTTTTGGCTTCCCTGTTAAAACAGCTAAATTGGCATAGCCTGAATTTTTTGTACAATAAATTCTATCAGCATAAGACATTAAAACATTTTCATAAAAGGCTTTATGTGCAGGATTTTCAAGCTCATCATTTTCATATAAATCAATAGAAAAAAGCAAATTATTATTTTGCTCTTGAGTAAAACCAAACAAAACTGGCAAATCTTTTTTTAAAGTTTTAAGTAAGCTTAAATCATCGCTAAATACAAGCAAGGTATTATTTGCCTCAATTTCTTCTTTAATGATTTCTACAGCTAAAGGAAAGCTTAATGCCCTAAAATAAATACTTGATCTTACAACCCCATTTTGATTTGATTTTTTAAAAATAGCATCTCCAGCTCTAATGTGCAAGACACTTAATTGTGTATTTTTAGCTAAATTTTTAGCTTTTATCTTGGCTTTTTCTATGAGTTTTGTAAAAGTTTCATTAAAACCAATTTGAGTAAAAAGATAAGACATTTGCTTTTTATATTCTTGGGTATTAATATCATTAAATATAGTATCAAGTCTTTTTTGAGTGGCACGATAAGGCGGATTTAAAGCCGCAGTTGTGATAAATTCTTGAATACTTTTGCGTTTAAAGCGACCAAATTCATCAAGAGCATCTTCAAATTGACCATTAAAAGAATATTTTTGAATAAATTCTTGAGTAAAAATTTCTTCTTGGGCAGGTACTATGATTGGTGCAAGCTCGTTTGCACAAAGTTCTTTAGTGCTACCTTGCAAAGCATGCCATACAAAACCAAATTCTAAATTAAAACGATGAGCCAAATAAAGTGCATTAAGCATAGCTCTTAATCTCTCGCCTAAACCATCATCTCTACTTGCTAAAATGAGTCTTTGCATTATTTTTACTTTTAATCAGAAATTTTAAAGGCTTAAGTATATACAATTTAAGCTAAAAATCTGCTATAATAAAACTTTATTCAAGGAAAAAAAATGACTCAAAACAAAATCATCGAAAAAATGCTTCTTTTGCAACAAAAGCTAAATGATGAAACAAACGGCAAGGACTGGGAACAAGGCTATACTAAAGAAGGTAAGCTCATCAGCTTTAGAAGGTGCATTTATATGGAATGTGCTGAGCTTATTGATTCTTTTGCTTGGAAGCATTGGAAAAGTATCACAGCGCCGACGAATTGGGATAATGTGCGTATAGAGCTTGTGGATATTTGGCATTTTATACTTTCTTTAACGCTTGAAGAGTACAAAAATAAAGGCATTGATGATAAAGCATTTATAGCCGAAGAACTTAGCTCGGTAAGTGCATTTAATGACTTTTGCAAAGAAGCTGGCGAACCAAAAGAAGATGATATTTATGGCATTATCAATGATATAGAGCTGATTATCCACAAATGTAGTGGTTTTGGCTTTGATATGGGCGAGCTTTTATCGGCATTTTTTACCTTGTCAATGAAGTGTGGTTTAAATTTACACAGCCTTTATAAAGCCTATATAGGCAAAAATGTCTTAAATAAATTCCGACAAGATCACGGCTACAAAGAAGGAAAGTATCAAAAAATATGGGACGGCAAAGAAGATAATGAAATTTTAAATGAAATTTTAAAAGCTCAACTTGAGTTTGACACTATATATCAAGAGCTAGAAAAGCTTTATACTCAGCTTAAAAGATAAAGTGCATAAGTATGCTAAAATTTGTGTATTTTTTAGACTTTTGTAAATTTTTAGCAAGGCTAACAAATTTGCTTTCATCAAGCAAACAAGGCTATTTTCATGACTGAAGTTTTTTCACTTGCCTTAAAGGACTTTTTTACAAAGAAATTTTTAAAATTTTCTCTGGTGCCTTTGATTTTAAGCTTTTTTTTATTTGTGATTTTAGCGTATTTTGCTTTTAATTTTTTGTTTGAATATTTTGATGCTTTATTTGCAAATGCAGAAGAAGGCTCGTTTTTAGCCTGGCTTTATAGCTTTGCGATTTTTCAGTTTATCCTTGCTTTGCTTGGCATCATGTCAGCTTCTTTTTTAGTGGTGTTTGCTTCAGTATTTTTTGCGATTTTAGTGGTGAGCTTTTTAACACCTTTTATCTGCAAAGAAATTAATGCTAAGTATTACCAACACGAGCTTAAAGACGAAGTTTCCTTTTTTAAAGCCTTATTTAAAATGCTTGTCATCTTTGTGAAATTTTTGCTTTTATTTGGCTGTGCTTGCCTGCTTTATCTTGTGCCTTTTGTGAATTTATTTGTGTTTTATCTTGTATTTTATTATCTTTTTCATAAGCTTTTAATCCTTGATGTAGCAAGCTCTATGCTTAATGATAATGAATTTAAAGCCTTTTATGCTAAAAGCTCGCCACTTGAGTTTAAGCTAAGCACCCTTGTGTTTTATCTTATTTCTTCTGTGCCTTTGGCTGGCTTGTTTTTGCAGGTGTTTTTTGTGATTTTTTTAACGCATTTATTTTATCAAAAAGTGCTTGGCTTAAAAGCAAACTTAAGCCCTATAAAAGAGCATTGAAGCAAGTTTTTGAGTATAAACCTTGCCTTCTTTGACAAGATTTTGAAGTAGCTTTTGGCTTTTTAGGCTTAATTTCATCTGTATATCTTGCTTGCTTTGTGGACGAAGATGAAGCATTTTTAAAAGCTCATTTTCACTTAAATCAAGCTCTTCTTTTATATAATGTCTTTTAGCGATTACGCAAGGAAAAGCCCTGATATACTCACTAAGCTCACTAAGCTTATCTTCACTTACACCCTTTACAGCATAGGCTGGAGGGCGATCTATGGTGCTTATGTCAATGCGATCTGGTTGTATGTGTAAAAAAGCTTCATTTAAGGCTTCAAACTCAGCCTTTGTATCATTTAAACCCTGCACCACAAGCACTTCCATCACAAGTTGTCCTTTAAAAGCCTTGCTAAACTCACTCATCTTTTCTATAAGTGTTTTTACTTCTATGCCTTTTAAGGCTTTATCTACTCGCAAAAAAGTCTTTTGCACTGCACTATCAAGGCTAAATTTCACCACATCAAGAGCTAAAAGAGCTTGAAATTTAGCCTCATCTAAAACTGCTGTGCCATTGCTTAAGATGAGAAGCTTTTTGTCTTTTTTTATGCTTTGAAGGGCTTGTATAAGCTCATCTAGCTTTTCATACATGCTTGGTTCGCCATTTGCAGTAAGGGTGATAAAATCAAATTTTACGCCCTCAGCTATCTTAGCTTGCACGCTTTTAATGATATGTTCAAGGCTTGCACTTTGTGTTTGTTTGCTTTGAGCTTTTTTAGGCTCAAGCTCACAATACACACAATCAAAATTACATTGCTTGCCAAAAGGACTTAAATCCACGCCCAAAGAAAGTCCAAAACGTCTTGAGCTTACAGGACCAAAGACTATATCATTCAAAGAGCTGAGCTTTCTTGCACGAGGTGGATAAAGTATTTTGCATTTTCTACAGGTATATCTGGTAAAATGCCATGTCCTAGGTTAAAGATATGATTTTTGCCCTTCATTATGCTTAAAATTTCTTTTACGCCTTTTGTGATGGCTTCTTTTGAGTATAAACGACAAGGTTCAAGATTGCCTTGCAAGGTATAATCTTTGCTTAAAATATCTCTTGCAAGCTCTAAAGGCGTATCCCAAGACACTCCAAACACATCAAAATCGCCTTTTATATGAGCTAAATACCCACTCACACCCTTAGGAAATAAGATCACAGGGATATGAGGGTATTTTTGCTTGATAAAATTTGAAAGTTCAAGCATATAAGAAAAAGAAAACTCAAAAAAAGCCTCTTTTTCTAAAGCACTTGCCCAGCTATCAAAGATTTGCACCGCATTTGCTCCAGCTTTAATCTGTGCTTCAAGATAAAGCTTTAAGGTTTGAGTAAGCTTTTTAAGCAAGCTGTGTAAAAGCTCTGGATTTTCATAAAGAATTTTTTTAGATTTAGCATAATTTTTACTGCCCCTGCCCTCAAGCATATAAGTTGCTATAGTCCAAGGCGAGCCACAAAAGCCAATAAGAGCCTTATCTTGGGGCAGTTTTTCACGGGTTAAAGAAAGGGCATCATAAACATAACTTAGATTTTTTACAGCCTTTTGAGTATCAAGGGCATTGATTTGCTCTAAGGTAGAAAGAGGCTCATCAAACACAGGCCCCTCGCCCTTTTCAAAGCGAAGTTTCATACCCATTTCTAAAGGCACAACTAAAATATCAGAAAAAATAATCGCCGCATCAACACCTAGAATATCCACAGGCTGCAAGCTCACTTCACTAGCAAGCTTATAATCCTTACAAAGTGAGAGAAAATCCCCAGCCTTAGTGCGAACTGCCATATACTCAGGCAGATAACGCCCAGCTTGACGCATCATCCACACCGGAGTGTAAGGAGTAGGCTTTTTAAAACAAGCGTCGATGAAAATCATTGATTATCCTTTTTAAGCAAATACTTTAAATTTGATATAAACTTCAGTTTTTTAGGCTGTCTGTGTAAATCTTTAAAAAAATGTGAAAGAATTGTAGCCTTTGAAAGCTTGAATTTTGCTAAAAAGGCTTTGATATCAAGGGGATCATTTTGTAAGGAAATTTTAAAGATTTTAAGATAAGTGAGTGTGCTTAGAGTAAAAAAGGTTTTAAATTTAAGCTTAAAATTCTCATCTTGTAAAGACATTTGATTGTAAAAATCCTCGATTACAAGAGCAAGCCTAACAAAACAATATGCTTTAAAATACGCCCTTAAGCTTTGATAATCTTTAAAATAAGGCTTTAACTCAAGTAAAAAGCTAGGCATTTTTTGAGGCATTTGTTTTACCTTTTGCCCGCTCATAGTAGAAGCTACTCTTACTCTATACACATAAAGAGCTTCATTTATATAAGCGATCTTTTTTGCTAAAGCAAATAAAATCGTGCCAAAGTCATGATCTTCGTGAAAAATTGCGTGTGTAAAACGCAAATTGTAGCGGTTTAAAATTTCACTCTTAAAGCTTCCCTGCCAAGCAAAATAAAAATCATAAATTTTATTTTCACTTAAAAGCTCTAAGCCACTATTATACTCATCTTTGTTAAGTTTTTTAAGGGTGGGAAGCTTGGGCTTATTTTTAAATTCTTTCGCGCTTTCATGAAATTCAACAAGATTATGAACTAAAATTTCTAAGTTTTTTTCAAGCATATTTTTAACACAAAGTTCTATACAATCAGGCTTGATATAATCATCACTATCTACAAAATGAATAATCCTTGAGGGTAAGTTTTGCACTAAAAGTTCATTTATATTTTCTAAGTCTGTTTTGATGAAATTTGAAGCAATTTTTATAAAATGTTTTTGAATTTCTGTATGAGAAATTTCTTTTGTGATTTTATCAAAAGTATGGGTTTTTAGAAAAGATTGTATGCTTGAGTTTTCATTTGAATTGAAATCATTATTTTTTTGTATAAAACTTTCACTTTCTAAAAACTCTCTTAAAGCAGAACCTTTGATAAACTCAAGTCCTAAGTTGCGAGCTGAAGCTTGCCCTGAATTTGGCTTTGAAAGCACTAAAATTCTTTCATCTTTACTAGCAAATTCTAAAGCGATTTCTAAACTCTCATCATCACTTCCATCATCAACTAAGATAATATCTAAGTTTTTATAACTTTGATTGATAAAGCTAAGAAGACATTCTTTAAGATAAGCTTTAACATTGAAAATTGGAACGATGATAGAAACTAAAGTATTTTGCAAATTTTTTACCTTCAAGCTTTAAATACTGAAATTATAACATATTTGTATTTGATATAGCGATAAAAATGCTATAATGCACTTTACAAATATTTATTTTAGGTTAAATCATGAATATACTTATAACAATAGGGGATTTAAATATCGCAAGAGGAGCGGAACGGGTTGCTGTTAATCTAGCCAATGCCTTTAGCGAACAAGGACACAAAGTTGAACTCCTTAGCTTTTTTAAAGGAGATTTAAATTCTCCTTTTGAAATTTCTCCTAGTGTAAAATTAAGTTATATAAACCCTTTTTCAGAAGAAAACCAAAAAAAAGATAAAAATTTTTTATATCGTTTTTATATTAAAAATTTTTATAAAATATTTCTAAGCTATAAAATAAAAACAATGTATCCTGAAGTTGATTTTATCATCAGCAATTCAAGTAATTATTTTCCATATTTTAAAAATAAAAATACGCGCTATATAGCCATACAACACATGCTTGCAACACAAGGCTCCAAAAGAAATAAATTATATGATGCTTTGGTTATCCTTTCATCAAAAGAGCTTAAAATTTGGCAAAATTTTTATAAGTGTGTTGCGGTTATACCAAATTTTATTCCTCATATCCCCAATTTAAATACAAACCTAAAACAAAAACAAGTTATTGCCGTGGGGAAACTATCCAAAGAAAAAGGTTTTAATCGCCTTATCGAAATTTGGAATTTACTTGCTCAAGATGAGAATTTTAAACAAGAATTTAGACAGTGGAAGCTTATTATTGTAGGTGATGGAAAATTGAAGGAAGATTTGGAAAAACAAATAAGAGATTTGAATTTAGAAAAAAACATCATCTTAAAGCCTTTCACAAAAGAGGTAGAAAAAGAGTATTTGAATGCAAGTATTTACGCGATGAGTTCTCATTTTGAAGGCTTACCTATGGTGCTTTTGGAGGCTTGCTCTTACGCATTAACTCCGATTTCTTTTGATATAAGAACAGGACCAAGCGATATCATAGAAAATGAAAAAACAGGATTTCTGGTGCAAGATGATGATTTACAAGATTTTGCACAAAAGCTTAAACTTTTAATGAAAGACGAAAGTTTAAGAGAACAATTTGGTAAAAATGCCAAGGAAAAGATAAAAAAAGAATTTAGCAAAGAAGTTGTCTTAAAAAAATGGGAAGAGCTTTTTAAAAATTTAAAAGCCTGATTTTCTTACTATTTTTTTTCTAAAAAAGTTTAAATACCTTTTCTTTAAACTCAAAATAAACCTATGTACAAATTTAAAATAAGGATACCGCCATACGCCATATTTATAACTTCTATTCGCATTGTGAATTTTTAAAATCAAAATAATTTCTTGGACAAAAAATTTATAATCATCATCACCTTTTAAAGCCAGCTTTGCTAGCTCATTTTGCACAAATTCGCAGTCTTTATTTGCTTGAGGAATTTTTGTCAAATCTCTGCTAGATTTTGGATTGTAACAATAATAATATAAATGCTCATTAAGCAGATAAATGCGATCACTCATAAGCAAAATCCCCATACAAACAAGTATATCCTCAGCAACAGTGAATTTATGAGAAACAGCTAGAGTGTCAATGGCCTTTAAATATACTTGCTTCTTAATACACTTGCCGCAAACATTGTAACAATTTGCATCTTTGTTAAAATAGAGTCTTTGAAATTCTTGCTTTGTCAGGAGCTTGTTTTTTGTGATAGTATCTTGCTTGAAAAAATGATATTTTTCATCTTGCTGATAAAAATTAAACATGATAAAATCAAGTTTAAAGTCCTTATTTTGCTCTAAAATTTCAAACAACCTCTCACAAGTTTTTTCATCAAGATAATCATCTGGATCTAAAAACAACAAATATTCTCCTTTTGCAGTTAAAACTCCATTATTTCGAGCTGTAAAAGTGCCTTGATTTTCTTTATTATAAACAATCTTTACCCTCTCATCTTTCAAAGCAAATTCCTTAGCAATTTCTATGCTTTTATCTTGCCCACAATCATCGACGACAATGATTTCTATATCTTTAAAGGTCTGATTTATACAAGAATTTAGAGCTTGTGTTATAAACTTTTCGACATTATAAGTTGGAAGTATGATTGAGAATTTTATTTTATTGCTCATATTACGCCTTTGGAAGCTAAAAAGCGTTTTATTTTAAATGTTTTTTTATTGATTTTTTCTTTGATCCTATCTAAGAGTTTAAAATTCCTTTCTTGCTTTTTTAATATATTGGTATAAAGAAAATGTTCTCTTTTTAAAAAATAGAGAAATAATTTGTATAAAATAGGACTAAAAATTTCAGGATAAGTTTCTTTCAGGTGGATTATTTCTTTGATGACTAGTTCATGACTTTGTATTATTTTAAGAGTATTTGTAGATTCTTGATTGTTGGTTGATGATTGAGGGTTGATTCTATAAAAATACAAAACTTTATTTATGTTTATAAAATTTTCACAAATGCTATATAAAACAAAAGATTGCAAGACATCTTCAGCGATTGTGATTTTGGTGCTTAACTTATCAAAATACGGCACAACTTGTTTGTATTTTTCTGTTTTGATGAGCTTTGCCCAAACATTCCACCTAAAAGAAAAATTGCGCAAAAAATGATGATGAAGCTCTATTTTTGAAAAAGAAGCATTTTTAAACTGATATAAAATGTTGCTTTGATTATCACAAATTTTAAAAGCTCCAAAACTTACTATATCAGCCAACCCGTTTTTACTTGCCTTGTAAGCAAGCTCGCAAGTTTTTATGTCTAAAAAATCATCACTATCAAGGTTTAGGATATATTCTCCTTTTGCGATTTTTACGCCTTCAAGTCTAGCTTGTAAAAGCCCTTGATTTTCTTCATTATGGATAATTTTTATCCTCTCATCTTTTAGAGCAAATTCCTTAGCAATTTCTATACTCCTATCTTGTCCGCAATCATCAATGATGATTATCTCTACATCCTTAAAAGTTTGATTTATGCAAGAATTTAGAGCTTGTGCTATAAAAGCCTCGACATTGTAAACGGGCATTATTATGGAAATTTTAGGATTTATATTTTGCATATCTTTCCCTTGTTATCAAAGCTTTATCCATTGCTGAGACAATATATCGTCAAAGCGTATATCTCCACGATACCAAATTTTTGGGGCGATGATGATCTTATCTTTATTTGCGTTTAGTGCTGCGCCCCACCAAGAAAAGGTTGAATTTGCGATGATATTATGCTTGCAATGCTTCATTAACTCTAAATCAAAATAATTTTTGTCTTGATTGCACGAGACGATACTCATATTTTTAGCATTAAAATGTTCTTTTACCCAAGCAAGATCATTTGAAAAGATAAAATAATGAGGATTTTCCACTCTTTCGTTGATATAAGTTATAGCTTTTTGATAATACTCAAGCGTGCAGACATTAAACTCAGGTAAGCTTAGATAATCTCCTCTTCGTATATGCAAGCTTACCGAGTTTAAAGCTTGAATTTGTTCTAAAAGCTTTAAATTTTCATCATTAAGCTTTTCTTTTAAGTTTAAGTCTTGAGTAATGCTATCCCAAATATGAGCTGAGTATTTTTGACTTTGAAAAAAACCTTCATAGAAGGTATTTTTTCTCGTTTTTCTCAATAACTCAGGGCAATACACCCCAGCCTTTTCATACTCTTCAAGTACTTCTTCTTTAAAATACTTTCTTGCAAATTTTGGTATCCAAGAGCCTTTTAGGGTATATTTTTTAAGTTCTTGAGAATCTATGCAGGCTAAGTCGATATTAAAATGATCAAGCGCAAAAGCACCAAAATTTTGTGGATTTGAAGTTTGATCTTCAAACCAGCTTATATCAAGTAAAACTTCATCATGAAATTTTTCTTTCAAAGCTCTTGCAAAGGCATATTGAAAGAATTGATTACCTAAACCGCCTTGAATTTTTACTATATTCATATTTTTCCTAAAAAATTGGATCAAAAAACAACTATTATAACATAAAAATTTCTTATCTCAAAAAGAAAGTTTCATAAAGCCTATCATCCACATTTTGATATTTAAGACTTCTTTGATAATTATCAAGAATAGCTTCTTTTCTTTGCTCATAATCTTGAGGTGTACATTGTTTTAAAATTTTATGTATATCATCTTTTTCATTGATGATGATAATGCCATCAGTATTAAAAAATTTTCCTATATCACTTGCTCCTAAGTAAATAGGCACACACATAGAAATAAAACAATCAAGAATTTTTTCAGTAAAATAATATTTACTGATTTGATTTTCAACTACGATTTGATAGCGATATTCGTGCAGGCTTTGCGACTTAAATGCGATGGGATTATTAAAAAAGGCTCCAAAAAGTCCTAATGCCCCCCCCCCATAATCTTTTGAAATTTTGCTTAATTTAGAAGCTATATCATTTCTTATAAGGTGAATTGGGGTAAGAGTTTTGCCAGAACAAACCATGGAAATATTTTTTGTTTTATTTTCATAATTTTCTGCACTAGGCTTTAAACTATCTCCTTTTTCATTATAACACCAATTTTGCACACACATAAAAAAATCTGCATTAGCAAAATCATCGAGAATTTTTTCATCATGAGTAAGAATTTTTTCAAAATCTTTCACATTATCCTTGCATTCATTAAGAGCTTTATAAACATCAAACTCAATAGCTCTAGGCTCTACAAGCATACCAAATTTATGAAGTGGCTTAGCTATAGTTTCAAATATAGCCCTTCCTGTATAAAAATGAGTATTCAAAGCAAAATTATATCTATCCCATAAAAAATACTGGCTCAAAGTTCCATAAGGACAAAAATTAGAATTATGATCTCTTAAGAAAAATATATCCATTTGCTTGCCATTTTTATTAAAAATTTGTGGTTTTTCATAAAAAAATTTAACCCCTACATTGTAAGTAGGAAGGTAAATTTTTCCATATATACTACTGGCTTGAGTATATTTTTCGTCTTGTAAAAGAAAGTCAAGCTTTATTTTCATACCAAATAATGTTAAAATTTTGTGCTTGCTTCCTTTTTCAAAAACATTTTTAACCGAACAACACCACTCTATAAACCTTCTTATATTCATAAAACTACTCCTTTACTTGTCTGTGTTATGATAACATATTTTTTAAAAAAACAAAAAAAGGAAATTAGTGAAGCGCAAAAAAATACTTAGCGATAGAAAAGATTCTAATGGAAATAGATTTATAGGTATTATCAATGCATTTTACATTGCCAAACAATGCAATCAAAAGCCAATGTTTACTTGGGACGCAGTGAGCAAAGCTCATCTACTCATAGAAGATTACAAAAACTTCAATAAACAGCGTTTCATTTCAACTGCCCTTGATACCAAAGAAAATATTTTTAGTAAAAATTTTATCCAAGAACACTGCCTCACTTACGAAGATAAAAGCTCGCTTTCTCTTACTACTGATGAAAAATTCCGATATCTTAAAAAATTTAAAAATTACATTCTAAACACAAACTACGACTATTATGAAATCACTCGAACGGAAGATTATATAAAAGATATATGAAAAGATTTGGATATATGCGATTATACCCAAAGTGCAGCTGAAATTTTTAATAATATAATTTTTACAGAAAAAGTAGCAAATATCATCAAACAAGCTCATCTAAAAGCTGCAGAACTAACAAA
This sequence comes from Campylobacter sp. MIT 12-5580, assembly GCF_005406235.1. Taxonomy (NCBI): domain Bacteria; kingdom Pseudomonadati; phylum Campylobacterota; class Epsilonproteobacteria; order Campylobacterales; family Campylobacteraceae; genus Campylobacter; species Campylobacter sp. MIT 12-5580. Next base: position 91,694 of record NZ_NXLK01000001.1, on the reverse strand, counting down.
TACTAATGGGGGGGGGGCATTAACAGCCTTTCATATAAGAGCTGGAGATGCTGTATATCCTTTTGCAGATTTTAGAAAAATGCCCTGTGTAAATTTTCACCCCACGCCTATAGAACTTGCTTATGAAATAATCAAAGATTTAGCTAAAGAAACTAAAGTCATCATTTTTAGCGATGATATTAACTCTGTTGAAGAACTCAAAAGAGTATTAAATAGCAAAAATATCTTTTTAGCTGAAGAATTTAGAGATTATCATCAATTTTCAAATACCGAGCTTTTCCTTTTTGATACTGTTTTAATGTCACATGCTAAAAAAATATATGGCACACACTCAGCAGTTGCCAATTTTGCTGCTACTATAGGCGGTGTAGAACTTATCAATCCTCACACAATCTACCCAGCCAACAAAATTTATCAAATTTATAAAGAAAACTTTGGCAAACTTGATCTTCATGACGCTCATAAAGCTCAAACTCTTTTTTATACTTATCTTGCTGCAAGGGCAAGTGGAGAAGAGTTTGAAAAACTTATCTCTTTACTTGAACAAGCCTTAAAATATGACTATGAAAACGATAAATATAGAATTTATATCCTTGATACTCTCATCTGTAACAATGAATTTAAAAGAGCAGATGAATATCTTGGACAAATACTTCAAACACGAAAAGATAAGTTCTTAGAACTTTTCTTTACGGACAATGAATGGGCAAATTGTAAAGAAATGCTTTTAAAATATTGCTTTATCAATACACGAAAATTTAAAAATCTTGATTTAATTGCAAAAAGAGCACGACAACTTCCTTATTGTAAAGATTTTTTTAAAGAAAAGAAATTAAGAAAACTAAGACTTTATCTACCTCAAAGGCATTTATGGTTTAAAAAATACTTCAAAAGACATTACAACAGGTATTTATAAATTTTCAGTCAATATTTGCTATAATTTTTCAATTTAACAAAAAGGCAAGGCTTGAAAATTTTTATCCACCTTCCAACCTGGCTTGGCGATGCTGTTATGGCAAGTGCGGCTTTAAAGCTTGTGTTTGAATATTTTACAAAGCTTGATAAAAAAACTGAGTTTATACTTCATGGCTCTTTTGTGGCGTGCAAGCTTTTTAAAGAGTGTGAAAATACACGGATTTTTATAGAAGATAAAAAATCAAGATATTTAAATTTTTATAAACTTACTAAAATTTTGGGTAGGGTTGATTACGCCTTTTCTTTTAGAGGGGCATTTTCAGCTAAATTTATGCTTTTTTTACTGCCTTCAAAGCATAAATTTATCTTTGATAAAAAGCGCAACAAAAACGCTCATCAAGTGCTAAAATACCTTGAATTTATCAAAAACTCACTCAAGCTTAAAGAAGCAGTGCAAGATGAACTTTTTTTACCTATAAAAGCCTATAAAGACTTAAATAAAAACGAGCAAAAAAAGCTTTGCGAGCATTTTAAACTTGATATGAACAAGAAATTTTTAGGTATAAATGCTGGGGCAAAATACGGCAGTGCCAAGCGTTGGAATGAAGAGTATTTTGCAAAGGTTGCTCTTGAGTTTAGCAAAAGTCATGAAATTCTTATCTTTGGCGTAGCAAGCGAACAAGAACTTTGCGACAAAATCGAGCTTTTGCTTCAAAAAAATGGCATAAAAGCTTTAAATTTATGTGCTAAAACAAGTATAAAAGAGCTTTGCGAGCTTATTTCTAGCCTTGATCTTTTCATCAGTAACGACAGCGGTGCTATGCATGTAGCAGCTGTATATAAAACGCCTACTATAGCGGTGTTTGGACCTACAAAATTCACTCAAACTTCGCCTTGGCATAATGAAAACGCAAGGCTTGTACATTTAAATCTAGCCTGTATGCCTTGCATGAAACGAGTGTGCCCTTTAAAGCACCACGCTTGCATGCAAGAGCTAAAGCCTGAACTTGTCATCAAAGAAGCAAAAAGCTTACTTAAAGAGTAAAGATAATCTTCCAAACTCCATCGATTTTCACGGCATTTAAACGCTCATCATCTATGCTTTTATCGTTATAAATAAGCTCGATTTGAAGCTCTGTAAGCTCGCTATTTAGCTCTTTTTTATCAACGATTTTAACTTCTTTAACGCCGCCGTGTTGAGCAAGCTTTTCTTTAAGCTTGCTTAATCTTTCATTAAGCTTTTCATCGATTTCTTTAGTGCTTAACTCGCTTTGAACGCTTGCTGGCACATATACATAGGACTTTATCCTGCGAAAATCGTCTTCTTGCACCGCCTTAAAATAATCCTCGCTAATGTATTTTGGACTATTTTTAAACGCGCACGCACCCAAAAATACACACACTACCAAAAAAATGTATTTTTTCATCTTTGCTCCTTTTTAAAACACTCTTTAAATTTTTAGCACTTCTTCAAAACGCCTCATCGATAAGCTGACAAATAGCATGTATGCTTAAGATATGCATTTCTTGAATCCTTGCTGTATCATCGCTTGGAACGACTAAATTAAGCTCGCAAAGCTCATTCATAGCTCCTCCACCCTTGCCGCTAAGTCCTATGCAGTGCATATTTAAGCTTTTTGCTTTTTTAAAAGCTTCAAGCACATTAGGGCTTTTTCCACTGGTTGAAATGCCTATTAAAATGTCTTCTTCTCGCCCCAAAGCCTCAACCTGTCTTGAAAACACAAACTCAAAACCATAATCATTGCCTATAGCACTAAGAGCTGATGTATCAGTTGTCAAAGCTATGCCAGTTAAGGCTTTGCGTTCTTTTTTGTAACGCCCGCTTAATTCAGCTGCGAAGTGTTGAGCGTCTGCTGCTGAACCTCCATTGCCACAAATTAGCACTTTTCCGCCATTTTTAAGGCAAGTGATAAGCATACTAGAAATTTTTGCGATTTGTTCCTTTAAAAGCTTACTTGCCTCAAGGGTTTTTTGATGTTCTTCAAACTCTTTTTCTATGATACTTAGCATTTATTCTCCTTTATTTTATCTATAATCAAACTCGTACTAAAGCCCTCTTCAAAGGCTATAAGCTCAACTCTTTCAACCAAATCAGCCCCGACAACTTCTTTACCCTCATAATCAGCCCCTTTAACCAAAATATCTGGCTTTAAAGCTTGAATCAACTCATAAGGCGTATCCTCATCAAAAATCACGACAAAATCCACAAAATAAAGTGCTGCAAGCAAAGCCGCTCTTTGAAACTGGCTATTTACAGGACGCGTTTTGCCTTTTAAACGCTTTACACTGGCATCTGAGTTTAACCCCACCACGAGCAAATCGCCTAAATTTCTTGCTTTTTCAAGGTATTTGATATGTCCAAAATGCAAAATATCAAAACAACCATTAGTAAAAACCACCTTTTTGCCAAGATGGGCAAGTCTTTTAGCAAGGGCATTTTTTGTGATAATCTTAGCTTCAAAGCTTGTTTTGCCGTAGTTTTTAATCTCCTCAAAACTCACACTCACACTTCCTACTTTGCTTACCACAACGGCAGCGGCTGCATTTGCTAGCTCACAAGCTTTTATAAGTGGTACTTTAAGCGCAAAACAAAAGGCAAGCATGGCTATGACGCTATCTCCAGCCCCTGTTACATCAAAAACCTCTCTTGCCGTAGCCTCAATGATATGCAAATCATCATCAAACACAGCTATACCAGCTTCTGAAAGAGTGATGAGTGAGAATTTAAGCTGAAACTTTTCTTTAAGCTCTTTAATACCTTTTTTAAGATTATCCCCATCTAAATCGCTCATTTTAAGGGCTTCTAGGGCTTCTTTTTTATTTGGAGTAAGTAAGGTTGCCCCTGTATATTTTGAATAATCACTCCCCTTTGGATCAATGAGTATGGGTATGTTTAACTCGTTTGCTTTTCTAATGAGCGCCCTTGTTACCTTAGGACTTAAAACACCCTTTCCATAATCACTTAAAACCACGCTTTGATACTCTTTGACACATGCTTCAAACTCAGCGATCAGCTCATCTTCTAAGCTGATATACTCAGTGCTTTCATCATCAAGGCGTAAAACCTGCTGAGAGTGAGAAATAATGCGGTTTTTGAGCGAAGTTTTGCGTCCTTTTTGAGTGAGTAAAACCCCATCAATCCTTGTCTTTAGAAATTCCCCAGCCTCATCATCGCCCACTACACTTAAAGCCTTGACATTAGCATTTAAAGCCTTTAAATTCGCATAAACATTTGCTGCTCCGCCAAGCCTTTTATCTTGGCTTTTTGATTTCATTACTAAAACAGGGGCTTCAGGACTTACACGCTCACAATCACACCAAATATAATTATCCACCATCAAATCCCCAACAACAAGGATTTTAGGGCTTTTATCAGCTAGAAAATCAAGCATTTACTTCCTTTTCATGAATGCGTTTAATTTCGCTTATATAGTCCTTAATGCCCTCTTCTAAGCTAAACTTAGGCTCATACAACCCACCCCAATTACTCAAATCAGCTTGAGTATGAAACTGATAAGCCTTTGCATAAGGATTTTTGATATATTCGCAAGGCAAAGTTGTGCCAAGCTCAATTTGTAAAATATCAACGATATCTTGAAAGCTTCTTGGAATGGAAGTTGCCACATTATACACCCCACTTTTTGCTTCTAAAGCCTTTAAATTCGCATTTATCACATCTTTAATATACACAAAATCCCTAAAAATTTTTTCACTTCCCTCAAACAAACGCGGATTTTGTCCACTTAAAATTTGCAAGCCAAATTGCAAGATCATCGACGCTGTTTTGCCCTTGAAAAACTCACCCTTACCATAAACATTAAAATATCTAAGCCCTACTATATCAAGCTTTTGGCTGTATTTAAAAGCCAAATGATCCATCATAAGCTTTGAAAAAGCATAAGGATTTTTAGGCATCTCATCTTTTCCTACGATTTGCGGACTAACTGCGTCCCCATACACTGAAGCTGAACTTGCGTAAATAAGTCTTGCTTTAAGCTTTATGCTTAAGTCTATAAAGTTTTTAAAGCTGTTTAAGTTTGTGCGTAAAATAAGACTTTCATCGTCTGCTGTGGTATCTGAAATGGCTGCTTGATGAAAGATCACTTCAGCTTTAAAATCCTCAATCTTTTCAAAAACACAAGGCTCATTTATATCACCCACAAAAAGCTCGCCTTTAAAGCCAAGTAGGTTTTTAAAATGTCCTAGACTTTTGAGGTTTCCGTTGCTAAATTTTTCCTCATTTCTCATCTTATCAATCACTAAAATTTCATGTTTATCTTGCAAGGCTAAAGCAAGTTGCGAGCCTATAAATCCAGCTCCTCCTGTGATAACTATCTTCATTTTATCCTTTCAATTTCTTTTTTAAAAATACCAAAGCCAAATTTAAGTTTTTGCAAATTTCAAAATGCTCTTTTGTTGGTTCATTATTTATTTTTTCATCTTCACTTAAAAGCACTAAGGTGCCAACTTTTGCGGCTAAACCTGCTTGCATATCGCTTAAATTATCGCCTATAAAAACTGAATCTTGCATATTGATGTCAAATTCAAGCTGGGCTTTTAAAAGCATACCCGGCTTTGGTTTTCTGCACTCACAATTTTCTAGGTGAGGGCAATGATATATTTTAGTGATTTGTATGCCCTGTTTTTTAAAACCTTCGCACATAAATTGGCTTAACTTTGCAAAATCAGCTTCAGTGTAATAGCCCCTTGCGATGCCTGATTGATTCGTGATCACAAAGATTTTAAAGCCTTCTTGTATAAAAAATTCGCACAAAGGAAAAATCCCTTCACAAAACTCAAAATCTTCTTGTTTATACACATATTTTTTATCAATATTAATCACACCATCACGATCTAAAAATAAAGCCTTTGTTTTCATTGTTTCTCATTATAATATAAATTTGCAAAAATTATAGCACTAAATATAAAATAATTCTTAAGAAAAACATTCTTTATGTCTATAATGCAAAGAATCAAAGCAGATCATGAATGTTTTTAAAACAAGCCCAAATTCTGCAAGATTTTTATATCATTTATCTTGTTTTTCATCATTTGGATATTTTTTTCAAGCTCTAATTTTCTTGCTACTGAGATTTTTATATATTCATTTTCTTTCTCAAAGCCTATGAATTTGCGTCCTAATAAATTTGCTGCTATGCCTGTGCTTGCACTACCACTAAAAGGATCGCCAATCAGTGAGTTTGCCTCACTTGTCATCAAAAGAAGTCTGACAAGTAAAGCTAAAGGCTTTTGTGTTGGGTGTTTGCCATTAGTTTTTTCCCATGGAGCTATCGCAGGAAAAGCCCATACATCACGCATTTGTTTGTTATCATTTAGCCTTTTTAAAAGTTCATAATTAAATATGTGTTTGTGTTTGGCAGATTTTCGAGCCCAGATAATCTGCTCAGTGCTATGCGTAAGATAACGACAGCTAAAATTTGGTGGTGGGTTAGTTTTTTGCCAAGTGATGATATTTAAAATTTTAAAATCAAGTTTTTGCAAAACCCTGCCAAGAGAAAAAATATTATGATAAGTCCCACTTATAAGTAAGCTTCCTGTGTCTTTTAAAGCAAGTTTAGCATTTTGTATCCACTGGGTATTAAACTCATCAATATCACTTATGTTTTCTTCTTTGTCCCATTCGCCCTTATTTACACTTACGATTCTACCACTTTGTATGCTTAAGCCATCGTTTGAAAGAAAATAAGGCGGATCAGCAAAAAGCAAATCAAAACAGCCTTTAAACTGGGGTAAAAGCTCATTGCAATCACCTTGATAAAGACTAAATTGCTTGTCTTTACTTTCAAAAGTTGAAGGCTTAGTGTGAGGGCTTGTCATTTTTGACCTTTGAGATAAAATCTTGTATATTACTAAGATTGTAAAGCTCTACACTTTTATAAGCTTCTTCAAGTTTATTTTTAGCTTGTAACCAACCTTGTCCGTCAGTTATCCAAATAAACTCATAATTTTCAAAAATATCAAATTTAGGAGCTAAATCCTGATAAGCTCTTGAAGTTTCATTAAGTTTGCTTCCCCCACTTGAATAAAAATTGCATTCTATAAAATAAGTTTTTTCTTTACCAAAAACTACAAAGTCAAACTTTTTAATATCCTCTCCAAAAGCCTTGTGCAAGTCTGTAAAATCTGTGATATAGACTTGTTCTTTAAATTCCAAACTAGCCTTTTTAAAAATTTGAGCAATGAGATTTTCCATTGTGCTGCCACTACGATTTTTTCGCGCATTACTATCAAGTCCAACCTCTACACCAAAAACAAAGTCATTTAAATCTTTGATTTTTCGATCTGTAAATACCTCAGCCAAACTACTTTCACACATAAACTCATAAATGCCATCTACACTAGAAAAATACGAATTTAAAGCCCTTTGCCTACCAAAACTATCAAATAAAACATCCTTTTTATCTCGCACAGCCAAAATGATATGCAAGCACTCAAAGGCTTTTGGGTATTCCTTAAAAAGTTTAGCTATATTTTGTTTTAATTCTGCTCTATTTTTACCAAGTAAAAAATTTAAATGATTTAAAGAGATGCTTATTTCATCGCGGTTTTTTAAGCACTTTTGCCAATCAACATAAAAGGCTAAATTTTTATTACTAGGCTTTAAGGTAGCTAAAAATTGCTTAAAATCTAAGTTATTTTTCATTTTTTTAAATAATCCTGCAAGCTTTTTACCTCTAAATAGCTTTCATTTTGCACTGCTTTAATCGACTTTGCGCCAGCTAGGGCTCCTCTTAGGTTTGTAAAATATGGAATTTTAAAGCGAATGATGTTTGCTCTTATTTTTTTGGTATCATCTTTAAAGCTGTGTTCATCGCTGGTGTTAATCACTAGGGCTATCTCGTTGTTTTTGAGCTTATCCTCTACATTTGGGCGTCCTTCTGAAATTTTATAGACTAGCTCGCATTCAAAGCCTGCATTTTGGATTTCTTTGCAAGTGCCAGCTGTGGCTATGAGCTTAAAGCCTAGATCACTATAAGCTTTTGCAAGGTTTTTGGCGTATTTTTTATCGCCTTCTTTTAAAGAGATAAACACATTTCCTTTTTTTGGTAGGTGGTTAAAGGCTGAAATTTGACTTTTTGCGTAAGAATTTGCAAAGTCCTTGCTTATACCCATAACCTCGCCAGTTGAACGCATTTCAGGTCCTAAGTCTAAATCACTTCCATTAAGCTTAGCAAAAGGAAATACCGCTTCTTTTACGCTCACAAAGCCTAAATCCTTAGGCACAAAAATGCCATTTTTTTCCTCAATCACAGCAAAATTATCATAAAATTTCAAGGCTTCTTTTAAATTGCCTTGCCACATTATTCTAGTGGCAATCTTAGCTAAAGGCACGCCTGTAGCCTTGCTTACAAAAGGCACGGTTCTGCTTGCTCTAGGATTAACCTCTATCATAAAAAGCTCATCATTTAAAAGGGCAAATTGTATATTAAGCAAGCCCACAACGCCTAAATTTAAGGCTATGTCTTTGGTTTTTTCTCTGATTTCATTTTGCACTTTTTCACTGATATTAAGCGGAGGTAAAGAACAAGCAGAATCCCCACTATGAATGCCAGCTTCTTCAATATGCTCCATAATGCCAGCCACATACACATCTTTACCATCACTAAGCGCATCAACATCAAGCTCAGTAGCATTATCTAAAAACTGATCGATTAAAACCGGGCTTTTATCACTCACATCAACAGCTTCTTGCATGTAAAGTCTTAGCTCAGCTTCATTATGCACCACTCTCATCGCACGTCCGCCTAAAACATAGCTTGGGCGAACTAAAACCGGATAAGCAATATCACTTGCCTTAAGCACAGCTTCTTCAACACTTGTTGCAGTGGCATTTTTAGGCTGTTTTATACCTAGTTTTTCACAAAATTCAGCAAATTTCTTTCTATCTTCAGCCAAATCTATCACTCTTGCTGAAGTGCCTATAATCTTAGCTCCAAAAGCACTAAGACGTTTAGCAAATTTTAAAGGGGTTTGTCCCCCAAAATGCACTATCACTCCATCTGGTTTTTCTCTTTCAACTACAGCCCTTAAATGCTCAAAATCAATAGGCTCAAAATACAAAATATCGCTAGTATCATAATCAGTGCTTACTGTTTCTGGATTGCAATTATACATAATAGTTTTAATGCCTAGATCATTTAAGGCAAAAGAAGCATGCACACAAGCATAATCAAACTCAATGCCTTGTCCTATGCGGTTAGGTCCTCCTCCTATAATCATGACTTTTTTTTCTTTTTTATCTTTTTTGGCTAGAGTTTCATTTTTATTTTGAGTAAATTCATTAATGCTTGTACTTGAGTAAAGATAAGGCGTAAGGGCTTTAAACTCGCCTGCACAAGTATCTACTTCATTATAATTAAGATTGATTTTTTGTCTTAATCTTGCATAATATATATCATTTTGAGAAAGCTCTAAATTATCTTTTAAATTCACAAGCAAGGCAAGCATTTTATCAGAAAAGCCCATAGCCTTAGCTTTTCTAAGCAAGGCTTTATCATTTAATATATCCATATCTATGCATTTTTCAAATTCCACTATCTCTTTGATTTGCTCTAAAAACCAAGTATCAATCTTGCAAAGCTCATGAACTTCAGCCACACTAAAGCCCTCTCTAAAAGCTTGTGCTAGGTAAAGCAAGCGTTTTTCATTAGCATTTCTTATATTAAAAACAAGCTCATTTTTATCAGCTTTTATAAAATTAAAACCAAAATATCCTTTTTCAAGTGAGCAAAGGGCTTTTTGTATGCTTTCTTTAAAGGTGCTTCCTATAGCCATCACCTCGCCCACACTTTTCATCGCTGTGCCAAGCTTTGAGTCTGCATTTGGGAATTTCTCAAAGGCAAAACGAGGAATTTTTGTGACTATATAATCAATCACCGGCTCAAAGCTAGCTGGGGTTCCTGTGATGTCATTTTTAATCTCATCTAAGCTAAAGCCTACGGCTAAAAGTGTAGCTACTTTTGCTATAGGATAGCCTGTAGCCTTGCTTGCAAGAGCTGAGGAGCGAGATACTCTTGGATTCATTTCTATAACGATCATGCGTCCATTTTTTGGATTGACAGCAAATTGCACATTTGAGCCGCCTGTATCTACGCCTATTTCTCTTAAAATGGCAAAGCTAGCATTTCGCATGACTTGGTATTCTTTATCGGTTAAGGTTAAAGCTGGAGCTATGGTAATGCTATCTCCAGTATGCACGCCCATAGGATCAAAATTTTCTATACTGCACACTATGATACAATTATCATTTTTATCGCGTATGACTTCCATCTCATATTCTTTCCAGCCAAGCAAGCTTTCTTCTATGAGAATTTCATGGATTGGACTAAGAGCTAAAGCTGCTGTGGCAAGCTCTTTAAACTCATCTAAATTATACACCACTCCTGAACCTGCCCCACCAAGCGTATAAGAAGCGCGTATCATCAAAGGAAAGCCTATATCATCAACTGCCTTTAAAGCCTCATCATAATCATAAGCATACATAGACTTTGGTAAATCCATGCCAATTTTTTTCATACATTCTTTAAAAACCTGCCTATCCTCGCCCTTTTTAATGGCTTCTGGCTTTGCTCCAAGAAATTTCACATGGCTAAAATCCTTCTTAAAATCTTCACTTTCAAAAAGTTCCATAGCCACATTTAAAGCCACCTGTCCGCCCATAGTAGGCAAAATCGCATCAATTTTTTCTTTCTTGATAATCCTTAAAATACTTTCTTTACTAATAGGCTCTATATAAGTAGCATCAGCAAATTCTGGATCAGTCATGATGGTAGCTGGATTTGAATTAATCAGCACAACCTTATATCCTAACTGCTTAAGCGTTTTAGCCGCCTGAGTGCCAGAATAATCAAACTCACAAGCCTGCCCTATAACTATAGGACCGCTACCTATAAGCAAAATAGTATGAAAATCACTTCTTTTTGGCATGGTTTTTCCTTGAATTTTGAGGGCAATTATAGCATTTTGAACTTTTATTTTTGGTTAAAATTATACTGAATTAAGCAAATATTTTTAATAAAAAAGGTATATTTTGTAAGAAAAATTTAAATAGCATTTACCAAAAAATCTTAAGATTAAAACTTATCAAAAAACAAGGAGTAGATATGCTTTGTCCTGTATGCAATGGCGTTGATTTAATTATGAGCGAGAGAAATGGCGTGGAGATTGATTACTGCCCTAAGTGTCGTGGGGTTTGGCTTGATCGCGGGGAGCTTGATAAAATCATCGAGCGAAATGGCGCGCAAACTCAACACAATCACAATCCACAAAATTATAATCAAAACTACAATAACAACTATCAACATGGTAGCTATCATAAAAAGAAAAAAGAAAGCTGGCTTGGCGAGCTTTTTGATTTTTAAATTCAAGTTATTTAGGTTTTTATAACTTAGATATAAAATCAAGTTTATAAAAACCTCTCATTTGCTGAGTTTAAAAAGTGTTTATTTTAAACATAGCTTAATGAAAAAATCTAATTTTACAATATATACATTTGCATTAAAATATAGACTTTAAAAAATTTTTTGTATATTTTTGTTAAATTCATCGGTTTTGATTTTGTGCTGAAAAAGGGCTTGTTCTAAGACTTTAATCGTTTTTGGCGAAGCGTATTCTAGCAAAGCAATAATCTTTTTATACTTATACATACTCTCATCTTTAGCATAAATTTTTTGTATGATTTTATCGCTTTCATCTTCAGTGCTAAAAAACTCTTGCTCGCACACTCCTAAAGCCTCAGCGATAAAAGGGAGCATATCAGCTTTTAAGTCTATATTGCCATTTAAATACGCATAAATACTTGAAAAAGTCGGCACTTCGCCGGTTTTGTTTGCTCTCATATCAAGGTTTATAAGTCTTTGGGCGAGCTCTTTTTTCGTGATTTTTTTAGCTTTTAAAATTTCATTGATTCTTTCATATACTTTCATAAAAACTATTATAGAATTTTAAATTATTGATAAAATATATTTTATTATTGTTTAAGTATAATTTGTTATGATTACAAATCAATTTTTCCAAACAAGGAGCAAAAATGGCAAAAATTTTCGTTAAAAATACAGGCACAGCCAAAATAAAATGCTGCGAAGTTACTTCAGAACATAGAGCTGATATACTCGTATATGTTGTAGATAAGGATTATAAAGCCAAAAACGACGCTTTGTGGTTTTATACAGACAACGAAAATGGTGCAAGTTCAACCATAACTTGGGTAAAAAATGAGTCAAGCGCACAACTTAAAGTTATGTTTGTTGATAAAGACTATAAAGCAAAATGGAAGAGTTCAAATCAATTTAGAGGTAGATTATAGCTTTACAAGTTTGGCACAAACCATTTTAAGTTAAGTAAGATAAGCTTAAATTTTTAGGGTGAAAAGGATTAAAATGCTTAAACTTTTACACAAATTTGAAAATTTTATAAATTCAAAATTTACAAATTATCTTATCTCATCTATTGTGCTTTTTAATGCCATAATCTTAGGTTTAATGACTGAAACCAACTTAAAGCAAAATACTATATTGCAAAACTTAAACAATCTTTGCCTTTGGTTTTTCTGCATTGAAATGCTTGTAAAAATTTTAGCTTTGCGTTTAAGCTTTTTTAAATCAAAGCTAAATATCTTTGATCTTATTATTATCGCAATCTCTGCTTCACCAATACTTGGCGATCTTTCTATACTTCGCTTTTTGCGAGTTTTTATCTTATTTCGCTTGTTTTCTACACTACCACAAGTTAATTTTATCGTTTCAGTTATGTTAAGATCTCTACCAAGTGTTGCTTGCACGGGTGTAGTTTTACTTTTTATTTTATATGTATATGGGGTGCTTTGTGTAGAGTTTTTTGGGGTTGATTTTCCGCAGTATTTTGGAAATTTAGGTAGAAGTTTTTACACCCTTTTTCAAATCATGACTTTAGAAGGCTGGAGTGAAAATATAGTGCGTCCCATCTTAGAACTCTACCCTTATGCATGGATACTTTTTATAAGCTTTATACTCATGGCAAGCTTTGTAGTTCTTAATATCGTCGTTGGCATTATCATTGATACGATAAATGAGCTTAAAAATAAAGAAGATGCCAAAGCAAGAAAAATTATGATAAAATAGCTTATATAAACAATTCAAATCAAGGAAAAAAGAATGGAAAATTTTAAATACGCAAAGTATTATCTACTTGATAAACATTACAAAAGCGATAGTTTTACCAATGGTAGGAAATTTAAAAAATTCTTTAACGACTTTGCATACAAAGTATTTGAGATCAATCTAACCATGCAAAAAGATATCGGTGAATTTCCTTTTATACTTGGTGAAAGAACTGGATATGCAAGCATGGCACACGCTTTGCACCTAATCACGCCTTATGTTTATAGCGAAGTAGGACTTGATTGCAAAGGCTCAAAAAAAACCTATAAAAAATGCACAAGGCAAGGATAAAAACACGCGTAGTGTGGATTTGTGGTGTCAGCTAGGCAAAGGCGAGGAAGCTTTGCAGATATGGATAGAACACAAATACCTTTGGCTTAATGTAAGCATCAAAGCTAGTGCTGAATTTAATACGATTTGCCTTGAGATCATCTCACAAGCACGCGAGCAAATAAGAGATATTAAAAAATTGCAATTTGAGGGCTTAAAAGTAGCAACTTTTGCGATACAAGTGTATGCAAACAAAAACCATATAATGACAAATGATGAGCTAGAAAGTGTGCCTGAATATATAGAAGCAGTGCTTGCTGACTATAAAGATGGTCGTAGCTATATGGGTGCGCTTTGTGGGGTGCTTGATCTGCGCGAGAGCATTGCAAAGGCTGGCATTGAGGAAATTTATCATCGATATGGCGACTATGATATAGAAATTTACACACCTTATGTAGTTTTTGGGGCTATAGTTTTGGAATGATGATTTTACAAAAACTTAAATTTTAAGAAAAAGCCCAATTTATGGGCTTGAATACTTTTGTGTTAAGAAAAAATACGCAAAAAGACAGATCCTACTTCAACTCATCAGCATTCATCTTATCTTTTGCTTCTATACCCATAAGCTTTAAGGCTGTTTTTATGCTTAGAGCTACTACTGCAAAGAGCTTTAGCAAGGCGTCCTCATTATCTGTGCCTAGCACTTTGTTTTCATTGTAGAATTTATGAAAACTTGCTGCAAGGCTTTTTAGGTAGTCTGCTATCTTTTGCAAAGCCCTATTTTCAAAGGCATCGCATAAAATAGCATGTAAATTTAAGCTTTCAAAAAGCAAATTTAAAGCCTCATCATTGAGTTTACTTAGATCAGCGCTGATAACTTGCTCTACACTCTTGCCAGACTTTGCAAATACTTGATGAATGCGCGCGTGTGCGTAGTTGATATAAAAAACCGGATTTGAGCTATCTTGCTTTTTAAGTTCATTAATGTCAAACTCAAGATGAGTATCACATTTCTTACTTAAAAAAATAAAACGCAAGGCATCAGCTCCTATCTCATCAAGCACTTCTTGCATAAGTATGAAATTTCCAGCCCTCTTACTCATCTTATAAGGCTCGCCATCTTTGAGCAAGGAAACCATTTGCGCTAAAATCACTTCAAGTTTATTCTCATCAAAACCAAGAAAGCTCATCGCTGCTTTCATCCTAGCTATGTAGCCGTGATGATCAGCTCCCCAGATATTGATACACTTATCATAGCCTCTGCTTAGCTTATCTTTATGATAGACTATATCAGCAGCAAGGTAAGTTCCTCGCCCATCTTCTCGCACGATGACGCGGTCTTTTTCATCGCCTTTTTGACTTGACTTAAGCCAAATTTTACCCTCTTTTTCATAGCTAGCATGATTTGCTTTTAAAGCCTCAAGAGTAGCGTTAAGCTCTTTATACAAGCTTAATTCGCTGATGAAATGATCGATTTTTATACGTGCTGTAGCTAAAGTTGCTTTGATCTCAATAAGCATTTTATCCTTTGCCCAAGAAGCGATTTTAGGGATATTTTTTTCTTCAAAAAAATCCGCCCCAAACTCAGCCAAAGCTTCCTTAGCAAGCTCTTTGATATACTCACCTTTATAATACTGCTCAGGATAAACAACGTTTTGCTTAAGCTCATTTTCACGCACAGCTAAAAGCACTGAAAGTCCTAGAAGCTCGATTTGATTGCCTGCATCATTGATATAATATTCAGTGTCAAATTTAAAACCCAAATGCCTTGCTACCCTAGCTAAAGTATCACCAAAAACAGCCCCTCTAGCATGTCCTATGTGAAGCGGTCCTGTAGGATTTGCACTCACATATTCAAGCAAAAAACTTTGCTTTTTAACACTTCCTTTTGCAAAATCCTCGCTCTTGCTTAAAGCCTTTGTGGCTTCATCGTTTAAAAACTCACGCGAAAGCTTGAAATTCACATAGCCATTAACAGCCTCAACCTTTTCAAAAAGTGTTTCATTATTTAATTTACTAGCTAATTCCTCAGCGATAAGCTTAGGATTTTTTCTTAATTCTTTAGCCAAAGAAAAGGCAAGTGGGGTTGCAAAATGAGCGAGATTCTTATCCTTTGGGCTTTCAAGTACAAAGTCTTGCTCTAAGCCTTGCTTTACGCACTCATACACTCTTGTTTTCAAAACTTAAGCTTTCTTTTGCTCGTCGCTTTTTATGCCCTCATCGCTTGTAAAAACCTTTGCATCTGGTTTTTCTTCAAGCTTTGCAGAATTTTTATTTGCCTCATCTTCATCATTACTCATCTCGCTTTTAAAGGTTTTTATGCCTTTACCCAAGCCTTTTGCAAGTTCTGGAATTTTTTTAGCACCAAATAAAAGCACGATGATAAGTAAGATAATCAGCCATTGTCCCGGTCCTATAGAACTTAAACCCATTTTATTCTCCTTTATACCATTGAGTTTGAATTTCAGCTATATTTTTATTTTGCACGCGTTTTTTGCATGCATCAAAGATAGCTTTGAGCTCTTTATAACTTTGCTCTAAATCCTCATTGATGATTAAAAAATCATACTGAGCGATGAAGTTCATCTCATTTTCAGCTACAATGAGGCGTTTTTTAATCGTGTCTATTGTATCAGTTTTTCGATTAATAAGTCTTTTCTCAAGCTCATTTTTTGTCTTTGTTGTGATAAAAACTGAGCTTAATTCATCTTTAAGTTTTTCTTTAACTATGCAAAAACCTTGCACATCGATGTCAAAAATCACCACCCTACCCTCAGAAAGAGCCTTTTGAGTGTGTTTTAAAGAAGTGCCATAAAAATTATTATGCACCTTAGCCCATTCTAAAAAAGCTCCTTCATCTATACCTTTTTGAAAGCTTTCTTCGCTTATAAAATGATAATGAACCCCATCTATCTCGCCATCTCGAGGCTTTCTTGTCGTGCAAGAGATAGAAAAATAAAGCTCATCTTTAAATTCACTCATCAAGCGGGTTAAAAGCGTGGATTTACCTGCCCCGCTTGGTCCAGAGATCAAAAGTATATAACCACCTTGCACGTTTAAGCTTTCTCATCAAATTTGATGTTAATGCTAATGTTCATATTCATACCCTTTAAAGCAGCTTTTAAAGTATCATCTTTAATACTTTCATTTACAGCTGCGGCTATACTTTTGCTAAGTTCATCGATGATCTCATCGCTTTTTTGGCTTGGGGTTTCTTGTGTTGTTTGAGTATGTGCTGACTCTATAGGCTCTTGCGTTGGTTCTTCCTCGCTCACTTCTTCTCCCAATGCAAGCTGAATTTCTCTTTCATTGAGTTGTTCTATATCCTTTTGAATTTCAGCATTTTCTAGTTTAGGGCTTGGTGATTCTTCGTTTTGCAAATCCTGTTTATCCAAATCATTTAGTGCAGCAAGTTCGGCTTTGATTTTATCTTGAGCGCTTAAGTTTTCATCAGCTTTTAAATCTTCTTCATCGATAAGTTGAGGTTGAGGCTCGTTTTGCTCTTCTTTTGTCTCAAGTTGCCCTAAAAATTTCGCATCTTCTGGTATATCATCAAAATCAATTTGCTTTTCTTGCTTTTCCTCGACACTGAAAGGCTCATGAGCTGGCTCATCTTGAACTTCTTGTGAAGTGTTGGACTCTTTTTCATCTTGAGTTTTAAGCTCATCTTGAGTTTCATCTTTTAATTCTGCTTGCATTAAGTGCTGAGCCTTTGTTTCATCTTGAATTTGCGGGGCTTGCTCGGTATTTGTTTCAACTTGAGTTTCTGACTCGTGAGTTTCTGGTTCGTTTGAAGTTTCGTTTATTTTTTCTTCTGTAAGCTCTTGCTTAGGCAAATCAGTCAAATCACCTATCTTATTCTTTTCGTTAGAAACAAGCTTATCCGTCTCATCTTGAGCTTCAGTCTCTTGAGATTGAGCTGCTTTATCTTGGTTTTCTTGCATATCTTCTTGCAAGGCTTCACTTTGTTCTAAAGCTGGTTCTTGTGAAATTTCTTTAGGCTTATGTAAATCAAGCTCTTCATGAACTTTTGTCTCATCTTGAGCTAAATCTTGGCTTAATTCATCTAAATTTATAGGTTCATCAGCCCAAGAAGGAGTTTGGGCTGCATTTTCATCTTGAGTTTGTGCTGATTCTTCTTGGCTAAGTTCTTCAGGTAAAGCTTGAGGCTGTGTTTGATCAAGATTTAAATCAAAGTCTTTCAGCTCTTCATCATCGAATTCTTCAGGCTTGCTAACTGATTTTTCTTCATCGCTCATCTTGAAAACTCTATCTAAATCATTTTCATCAAAATGCTCATCTTGTCCTTCAAGCTTTGTAATTTTTTTCTCTTGCTCGCTTAGATCTTCTACTTGAGGCTCTTGCACTTCATCTTCTTTTTGTATTTTGTTTTCTTCTTCATCTTGAGTTTGATTTGATGAAGGTTCATCTTGGATTTTAGGCTCATCTTGAGAATTTAATTCTTCTTTAGCTTCATCTTTCAAAGCTGTTTCATCTTGATTTTCTTGCTCTTTTTTATCTGTATTTGTATCATCAATATCTTCAAAATTCAAAGCATCAAGATCAAGCTCCATATCATCATAAGGATTTTCTTCTTTATTTACAGGCTCTTTATCTTCTTCTTTGACGCTTGGTTCTTCGACAACTTGAGCTTCTTCTATAGTTTTATTTTCTATGAGTTTTATCAAATCAGTTGGCAAAAATGGCTTGTGTAAATTTTCTACACCTTCAACATTTTCAGCACTTTTTGGACTCAAATAAATGAGCTTTTCGCATTTTTGAGTAAGCTCTTTTATATCAGCTTCAACTTCATTATCAATGATGATAATATCACTTCTTCCTTGAAAGTCCTCAGCATTTTCAAACTCTTCAAATTCATAAGCTATTTTTTCAGCACTCAAACGCACAAGTTTTGAAACGATAGGGTTTTTATTGAGCAATACGATTTTCATGCACCATTCCTTAAGATGAAAAACTATATTTTAAGATATTTTTTATTATTAAATGCTTAGATAAAGAATAAAGTTTGCATATTTGAAAAAACTTTTAAAATAAGTTCTTTAAAATACTGCATCATTATCGCTAAAATCGAAACTAAAACTACAAAACCAAGCGCAATTTTTATAGGATAACCCACAACCAAAAGGTTAAATTGAGGCATAGTTTTCATCAAAAGCCCAAAGATTAAATCCGCTAAAAGATTAATCGCTAAGATCGGAAAAGCCATCGCAAAGCCTATCATAAAGATATTAAGCATACTTGTATTAACATAACGAAGCAAATTTTCGCCCGGATAAAAACCGCCCAAATCAATATAAGTTAAAGAATTACTCAAAAAAAGCAAGATCAAATGATGTCCATCAAAGGCTAAAAATATAAGCAAGGCAAGTAAATTTAAAATTTGAGAAGTAATAGGCACACTCGCTCCAGAACTTGGATCAAGCACGCTTGCCATAGTAAAGCCCATAGTAAAAGCCATTTGCTCGCCTGCAAACTGCACGAAAGCAAAAACTATACTCAGCAAAAGTCCAGCTATCATTCCAAGCAAAGCTTCACTTAAAATTTGCAAGATAAAAAAAGAATTATAACTTGGCATTTCAAGCTTTGCTAAAGGAAATAAAAACATAGTCAAAAACAAAGCTAGAGTTGCTTTGATAATATTTGGGATATTATTGTGTGAAAAAAAAGGAAAAAAAACAAAAATCCCAGCTACTCTTGCAAAAAGTAAGAAAAAAGCCGCGACATTTTTATCGCCAAGATAATTAACAAATTCCATTTTGACTTAGCTTATACTGCTCATCGCAAAGCAAAGCAAGCGAATTATCGTGCGTTACAAAGATCAAAACACCTGCATTTTCTTTTACATAGCTGTTTAAAATTTCTATAACATTAGTGGCATTTTCTTTGTCTAAATTTCCTGTTGCCTCGTCTGCAAAGATAATCTTAGGCTTTTTGCAAAGCACCCTTGCTATACTTACTCTTTGTTGCTGTCCTCCGCTGAGTTTAGCGATTTTTTGATGTAAAAGATGAGCTATGCCAAGCTTTTCAAGTAAACTTTTATCTAAGCTTTGTCCTGATAAGACGCTAGCAAGTTCTATGTTTTCAAAAGCAGAAAAACCCTTAAAAAGATAATGAGTTTGAAAGATAATGCCAAAAAAATACCTTCTTATCCTTAGTCTTTCACTTTCACTTAAGGCATACAGATCATGATTTTGAAAAAGAACTTTTCCTGAATTTGGTTTTAAAAGTGTAGAAAGTATGTGTAAAAGTGTGGATTTTCCACAACCTGAACTTCCTTGTATGGCTATGCTTTGTCCCTCATTAAGACTAAAGCATAAATCCTTAAAAAGCGGATAATCAAAGCTGTGGCTTAAATTTTCCGCTCTTAAAAGTTCCATTTTAGCTCATTTGTGCAGCTACTTCAGCAGCAAAGTCCTCAGACTTTTTCTCAAGTCCTTCGCCCACTTCAAAGCGGATAAACTCGATGATTTCAAATTTTACGCCAAGTTCTTTGATCTTTTCTTCTATAACTTGCTCTATAGTTTTTTTATCATCCATTACAAAAAATTGTCCCATTAAAGTGAGCTTGCTATCAAGCTGAGAATTATCACTGATGAAGCTATTGAGCTTACCTGGGATAATATTTGCCCAAATTTTTTCTGGTTTATTTTGAGCTTTAAGCTCAGCTTTGATATCCTCTTGGGCTTGCTTTAAGATAGCCTCGCTAAGTTGCTTTCTGCTGGCGTATTTTGGAATTTTATGCTCTGGCTTGTTTGGATCTTTGAGTCTTCTTCGCTCTTCATTATCCTTTTCAAGCTCGGCAACTAAGGCTTTGTATTCTTGCTCTACAAAATTGATATCTAAGTCTTTATAGCTAAGATATACAGGCTTCATAGCAGCTATATGCATACAAAGTTGCTTTAAAAAATCAGTGATTTTTTTCGCACCCTCTTCACTCTCAGCACTTGCAGCGATGATAACGCCAACGCGTCCATTAGTGTGGATATAGCCATTGACTATGCCGTTATTACCAGCTTTTAAGGTGGCTAATCTACGCACAACAAGGTTTTCACCTATGGTTGCGATTTGAGATTTAAGGTATTCTTCAAAAGGAGTGCCATTAATCACGCTTTTATTAAGCTCTTCAGTAGTGCTGATAGCTTGAGCTTGAATGTGAGCTGTGGTATCTTTAGTTAAGGCGATAAATTGCTCGTTTTTAGCTACAAAATCAGTTTCTGAATTAATCTCACTTAAAGTCGCTTGCTTAAAATCCTCGCTCACTTTAACGCTTACTAGCCCTTCAGCAGCTAAGCGATCAGCTTTTTTAGCTGCTTTTCCTAGTCCTTTTTCGCGTAAGTATTGCACCGCTTTTTCAAAATCGCCCTCAGTTTCCTTAAGAGCATTTTTACAATCCATCATTCCAGCTCCGGTGCTTTCACGAAGCTCTTTTACCATTTGTGCAGTGATTTCAGCCATGATTATTTTTCCTCTTCTTCAAAGTCTTCTTCGCTAAATTCTTCACTCATTGCTTCTTCAACGATAGCTTCTTTTTCTTCATCGCTGACTTCTTGTTTTTCTTCGCTTATATCCTCATCTTGCTCTCTTAAAGCCTTGCCCTCGATGATAGCTTCTGACATTTCTTGGCAGAAAAGCTGCACTGAGCGGATCGCATCATCATTTCCTGGGATAGGATAGGTTACAAGATCAGGATCACAATTTGTATCAAGTGGTGCAACTACAGGAATTCTTAAGCGATTAGCTTCTTTTACAGCGATTTTTTCTTTAACCGTATCAATCACAAAAATCATATCAGGTTGAGTTTTAAGATGTCTTATACCGCCAAGATAAGCTAAAAGTTTTTCCTTTTTGCGAGTAAGCATTAAGGCTTCTTTTTTGGTTAAAAGCTTGATAGAGCCATCTTCTTCCATTTTTTCTATAATTTCAAGCTTGCGTATGCTTTGACGAATGGTGCCAAAATTTGTCATCATACCGCCAAGCCAGCGATGATTAACATAAGGCATACCGCATTTTTCAGCATATTCTTTAATCGCAGCTGAAGCTTGTTTTTTTGTGCCTACAAAAAGTATAGTTTTACCCTCAGCAGCAGCGTCTCTTACTATGTTGTAAGTGTAGCGAAAATAACGCAAGGTTTTTTGCAAATCAATAACATAAATGCCTTTTCTCTCACCAAAAATGAATTTTTTCATCTTTGGATTCCACCTGCGTGTTTGATGCCCAAAATGCACACCGCATTCAAGCAAATCTCTCATACTAACCATTTGTTTCTCCTTAAAATTTAGCTTTTTCCTCCGCACCCCTTGAACTCATCAAGCTAAAAAGGATTGGTGCGTGTGAAATAAAAAGGCTAATTCTAGCAAATTTAAGTTTAGTTTTTGCTTAGTTTTTCATGGCGTTTGAAAATTTCGCTTGGGTGGGTAGTAAGACGTTTAAACCGCTTGTATTTTTCAAAATACTTTGCACCTCTTGTCATCATAAAGCTTTGCTCAAAAAAGATTAATAAAGTCATTGAAATGCCTACAGCTAAAGCTAAAGTTACTGAAATCGTCGTTAAAAAACAATCAAAAAAATCCACCAAATACCGCGTTTTTTCAGTCGCATCGCTTGAGTTGATAAAATAAAACAGATACAAAATCGCCCTATACGCATAAATTCCAGGTATCATCACAAGTAAAGCCGGAAAGGCGATAATCTCGGCTGGGGTTTTTGAAATTTTAGCAAAAAGCATACCAAAACAACCCACTAAAAAAGACGCAAAAAAAGTCGCAAGAGCAAGATTTTGAAAAGAAAAAAACTCAAGCAAAGTAAAGCGAAAACCATGCCCAATAGCCGCCAAAAGAGCCGATAAAAATAAGGTGCGAATAGGAGGATTGCAAGAGTATGCAAAACCAAAGCCAGCAATTGCTGCAAAAGACATATCGGTAAGTATAGAATAAAACCCATTCATTGCCAAAAACCTAAATTTGAAAGTGCAAGCGTGGTGTAAATGCCTACTGCTATACAGCTGATTAAAATCGCTACGCTAATAATGCGGCTTAAACCCACTAAAACATAGCTTTTAAGTATGTCAATAACCGAGTTGATAAAGAAAATTCCCGGGATCAAATACAAAATGCTCGAACCAAGTGCAACCTCGCCTGTCTTCGTAAAACCTAAATCAACGCCTATAGAAACGATATATGAGGAGATGAATGCACAGATGATGTATTGAATTCTCATATCAAGTTTAAAATGAGTAAAAACTGCCCTTAAACTTGAGCCAACAAGAGTGCCTAAAAACACCAAAATCGAGGTTTCAAAATCTCCTCCAAAAAGTCTTGAAAAAGCCATTTGGGCTATACTTGCAAAAAGTATATAAGTATAAGCTGGGCGTTGATTTTTTTGAATAAGCTTTTCAAAACACCTTTTTGCGACTTTTAAGTCATGGATATGATCATAAATCGCCCAACTTAAGGCGCTCAAATCCAAGATCAAACGAAAATCAATGGGAGAGTATTTGTTATTGACAAGATAAGTGCGTGAGATCGAAATATCATCAGGATCGATAAGGTTAATCAATGTATGATTAAAAGAAAAGTGCAAATGAATCTCGTAGCCAAAGGTTGCAGCTATGCGTTCTGCACATCGATTTACGCGCGAGCTATAAGTGCCAACGCCCACCATAGTGGAGATGTATTTGATCAAAAAATTACTCAGTTCTTGAATATCTGGCTTTTGCATGCATATTTTCTTTCATAGAAATTCTTTTGTATTTCTAGCACAAAATGTTTAAAATAAGGTAAAATTATAACAGATTTTTAAAATTTTGTTTAAAAAATCATATAAAAAAGGATAAAAAATGCAAACAAAAGTAGGAATTGTCGGTGTAGGATTTGTAGGAGCAACAACAGCTTCAAATCTTGTGAGTGCGGCAATGTGTGATGAGTTAATGCTTTATGATATTAAAACTGATTTGGCTGCTGCTCATGTTCATGATCTTAAAGATAGCTTGGTTTTCACTCATTCGCATACGAAGATATATTTAGCCAAAGATATCCAAGAGCTCGCAAAGTGTCAAGTAATCGTGCTTTCTTTTAGAAAAACACATTTAAACACCCTAGCTACAAGACTTGAGGAGCTTGAAAACAATGCTTTTGAGCTTATAAATATCATCTTACCACTTGAAAAAGCCGGTTTTAAAGGCGTGTATGTCATCGCTACAAATCCAAATGATAGTATCGTTTATCTTACTGCCTCGCTTAGCAAGCTTGAAAAAGGACGAATTTTTGGTTCTGGCACAAATTTAGATAGCTCAAGATTAAGGCGAATTTTAGGCGATAAACTAGGACTTAATCCTTGCAATATCAAAGCTTTTATGATAGGCGAGCATGGAGACTCTCAATTTGCCTACCTAAGCCATGCTTATGTGGGTTCAAAAAGCTTAAATGAGTATTATGAGCAAAAATTAGGCAAAAAGCTCAACACAGAAGAACTTGAAAAAGAAGTGGCAAATGAGGGCTATTTCATCTACAACAAAAAAGGACGC
The DNA here is from genome assembly GCF_005406235.1 of Campylobacter sp. MIT 12-5580. Lineage (NCBI taxonomy): Bacteria > Pseudomonadati > Campylobacterota > Epsilonproteobacteria > Campylobacterales > Campylobacteraceae > Campylobacter > Campylobacter sp. MIT 12-5580. The sequence goes on along the minus strand of NZ_NXLK01000001.1, from coordinate 67,787 downwards.
ACAGAATACGGCATAGGAGGCTCTTGTGCCATGCTTGCTGAAGCCGTGCTTAAAGATAAAAAACTTTTAGTTCCAGTTTCTAGTGTGTTTAAGGATTATGCTTTGTCTTTACCTTGTATAATTGGTAAAAATGGCGTTGAAGAGGTGCTAGAGTGCGAATTTAGCGAAGTTGAAAAAGCCAAACTTAAACAAACGCAACACAGCATAAAAACAGCCATTTTAAGCGTCAAGGATAGGCTTGAAGCTAAGATTAAAGCTTAAAATGGCTTTGATGAATTTATAAAATACAAGCTTTTTATTTTGTGTTGATTTTTGATAAGAATTGAAGAGCTGGTTTTTTAAGACATTGTTTTTTTACAAATGTCTTAAAATAACTTAGCTTTTATAAACAAAATTGGCTTGTTTGAAGTGGTTTTTATCATAGATTTTGCAAAAAAACTTCACTTGCTTAAGCCCCTTTTATATCGCACAAATTCACAAACCTAAGCCTTGCTTAAAAACTCACTTATAGCCTTCGCGCAGCATTTGCCATCTTCTATGGCATTGACTACTAAACTTTGTCCCATTCGAGCATCTCCGCAAACAAAAACCTTTTTTCTTGTGCTTTGATAATTTGTGCTTAAGATATTGTTTTTTTCATCAAGTTCAAGTTTGAAATTCTTTGCTAGTTCATTTTCACAACCACTAAAACCCATAGCCAAAAGCACAAGATCAGCTTTATAACTTTTTTGTGAGTTTGGCACTATTTGGTTGATGAATTTGCCTTCTTTTTGCACCCTTTTAAGATCGCTTGCAAGCACGGCTGTAACTTTGCCATTTTTGCCGATAAATTCTTGCGTTGCTTTTTGATACTCTCTTGGATCTTTTTTATATACTGCAATAGCTTCCTCAAGTCCATAATCAGTCGTGAAAATATCAGCTTTTAAGGGCCAAGGATTGTCCTTTGTCCTAGTAAGTGGGCGTTTAGGACTTCGCTCAAAACGCGTGATACTCTTTGCTCCTTGTCTAGTCGCCACAGCAACACAATCCACACTTGTATCGCCACTTCCTATGATAAGCACATCTTTGCCCTTAGCCAAACTTGCTGCCTTGCCATTATCTAGTAAACTTTTTGTGTTTAGGGTAAGAAAATCCACTGCAAACATTATGCCCTCAAGCTCTCTACCTTTGATGTTTAAGTCATTTGGCTTACTTGCGCCAGTAGCTAAGATCACAGCGTCATAATCCTTGATGAGCGTATCAGCCTTTTCTTTGCTGTTGATATCTTGCTTGGTTTTAAACTCTATGCCACTTTGTCTTAAAAGCTCTATCCTTCTTTCAACCACACTTTTTTCAAGCTTCATATCAGGTATGCCATACATCAAAAGCCCGCCCAAACGATCGCTTCTTTCAAAAACGCTCACCTTATAACCAAGTAAATTGAGCTTGTAAGCTGCAGCTAAAGCTGAGGGACCGCTTCCTACTATGGCTATTTTTAAGCCATTATAATGCTGGGGCTTACTTGCTTTAACAAGTTTCATCTTAAAGGCATTTTCTATAATGGCGTATTCGTTTGCTTTTATGGTTACGCTTTGTGAGTTAATCGCACACACACAGCTATCCTCACAAGGAGCTGGACAAACACGGCTTGTAAATTCAGGAAAAGGATTAGTAAGGCTTAAACGCTCATAAGCTAGGGCGTAATTGCCTTTACACACAGCATCGTTAAATTCTGGGATTAGATTATGCAAAGGACAGCCTATATCTTTTTTATCCTCAACAAGCCCAGCTTGACAAAAAGGCACACCACAATTCATACACCGACTCGCCTGCTCAATCTGCTCTTTTTCATCAAAAGCAAGCGTAAATTCTTTATAATTTTTAATACGTTCAAGTGGCGCAATTTTTGCAATCTTTGCTCTATTAAATTCTAAAAATCCTCTAGGATTTGCCATCTTAGTCTCCTTTGTTTATATGTTTGTCTTTAAGGTATTTTTCAAACTCATCATCTTCTAAAACCTTATCAAAGCTTGAGCCAATCTCACCTATATTTTCATAATGAGCTTTTATCTTGCGGTTTATATCGTTGATAAAATCCCTAAAATTGCTATTATTAGTTACTAAAACATCGATAGTCTCAACATCTAAGCTTGTATTTTCTCTAGCTTGAATCACAATTTTAGAATTTGCAATTTCACTTTCAAGTTTTATAAGTCCTATACCAAAGCTCGCATTAAGCCTCACAAGCACGGCTAATACCTCGCTATCAACTTCTTCATACACGACTAAATAGCCCTCATTTGCCCAGCTTGAATTTGATACAGCTTGAAAATAACATTCTTTAAGATTGCCAAAATTTAAAGCAATTTTTAACTCAAAAGAGTAAAGCTTATAATCTGGTCTATCGATATTTTGAAGCAATTCTAAAGTCTCGTTTTTATAACTTCCAAAAGGAAAAGAAACAGCGACGATATCAGGATGATCCCATTTGTTCTTACCACTTGTATTTTTTACACTTTTTTCATGGTAAATCGTCTTTGCATAAGCGTTAAATTCACTCTCATGCAAAAATTTCACAAGCAATGGGTGCAAGTCTCTTTCGTTAAATTTTTCTTTTGCTGGTTTTTTTATAGGGGTTTCTTGGATAAATTGTTCTGGTTTTTTATTGTCTAGTTCCGCACTTCTACTTTTAAGCCAAAATGTAGCAGGTTGTTTTGAAACGATGATAAAATCAGCTTTTTCGCCTTTGTTTTTGACATTCATAAAAAGCTGTGCTCCAAGAGAATTATAAGGCGTTTTTCCTATGCTTGAAAGTCTTTTATCTATACCTTGTTTAACAACCTCATCCCAAACTTGCAAAAAAGTAAGAGGCTGTTTTGTTTTTGCTAGAACTTCTTTCGCTGCTTCTAAATAAGTCAATTTCTTTTCCATTTTATTTCCTTAAATTTTTCTCATTCTATCAAATTCCTAAACTTTTTCAAAGCTCACTTGCCCTTGGTTATCAGCTCAAAGGCTGCGAGTTCTGGGTTTTTTTCTTTTTTGCATAGTTCTAGGGTTTGAAGCATTTTTGCATAATCCCTTGGCATGATTTTAAAGAAATTTTTTGGGCTAAAACGTTTGAGTATGCGTGCGGCTTTGACTGAGCTTGTGTGCTTTAAATGCTCATTTATCAAGCCTAAAAGCTCATTTTCATCATCTTTGCTTAGCTCTAAGATATCCACTAGCTCAGTATTGACAAAACCTTCGTTGTGACGTCCGTATATATAGGCTACGCCCCCACTCATACCAGCAGCAAAATTTGCACCTATATCGCCAAGCACGACGACGCGTCCTCCTGTCATGTATTCACAACCATGCACGCCTGTGCCAAGCACGACTGCACTTGCTCCTGAATTTCTCACGCAAAACCTTTCTCCTGCTATGCCATCAAGATACACTTGTCCCTCAGTTGCGCCGTATAGGCAAGCATTGCCAGCGATGATATTATCTTCTGCTAAGAAATTTGCTTCTTTGCTTACTTTTGCACTGATCTTGCCACCGCTTAAGCCTTTGCCTAGATAATCATTTGCATCGCCTACTATACAAAGCTCAATGCCCTTGCATAAAAACGCTCCAAAGCTGTTTCCAGCATTGCCTATAGCTTCTATGCTGATTTGCCCTTCATTTAAGCCTTTGGCTCCATATACTCTAGTGATCTCACTTGAAAGCATAGTTGCAAAGGTTCTACTTGAGTTGCTTACCTCTAAAGCAAGCTTGATCTTTTTGCCCTTTGATACAGCTTCTTTGCAAAGGGGTAAAAGCACCCTATAATCAATTGTTTTTTCAAGTTTGTTATCTTTAAAGCCCTGAAAATGCACGGCTGTTTGGTTGTAGGTTGCTAAGGATTTTAAAATGCTATCAAGATTAACCTTGCTTGCCTTGCCTTGTAAATTTTTCTTTTGAAAGAGTTTATCAACCCTACCTATCATATCATCAAGCTTTTCAAAGCCAAGTTTTGCCATATATTCACGCAGTTCTTCAGCGATAAAACGCATGAAATTTTCTACCCATTCAGGCTTACCTTTAAAACGTCCTCTAAGCTCTAAATCCTGCGTAGCTATACCAAAAGGACAAGTGTTTAAGTGGCATACTCTCATCATCGTACAACCCAGCACGATCAAAGGAGCGATCGCAAAGCCAAATTCCTCAGCCCCTAAAAGTGCAGCCACAGCTAAATCTCGCCCACTCATAAGCTTGCCATCTGTTTCAAGGCGAACCCTATCTCGCAGCTTGTTTAAAATCAAGGTTTGATGAGTCTCAGCAAGCCCTATTTCCCAAGGAATTCCAGCATTAGCTATACTTGTTCTAGGGCTAGCTCCTGTGCCTCCATCATAGCCTGAAACTAAAATGCAGTTTGCCCCAGCCTTAGCTACACCTGCCGCAACCGTTCCTATGCCTGCTTCACTCACAAGTTTAACTGAAATGCTGGCTTTATCATTTGCGTTTTTAAGATCATAAATAAGCTGAGCTAAATCCTCAATCGAGTAAATATCATGATGAGGAGGAGGAGAGATTAAAGAAACGCCCGGTGTAGAGTGGCGCGCTTTAGCAATCCAAGGATAAACCTTAAAGCCCATGAGCTGCCCGCCCTCTCCGGGCTTTGCACCTTGTGCGACTTTGATTTGCAGTTCTTTGGCATTGACAAGATAATTAATATTTACACCAAAACGCCCACTGGCAACTTGCTTGATAGCTGAGCTTTTATCATCGCCGTTAAGCTCTTTGATATAACGCGTTTCATCTTCACCACCTTCGCCTGAATTGCTTTTTGCTCCCAAGCGGTTCATCGCTATAGCAAGGCATTCATGCACTTCTTTTGAGATAGAACCATAACTCATCGCCCCTGTTTTAAAACGTTTGACTATGTTTTCTACGCTTTCAACCTTGTCTAAGCTTATAGCTTCGCTAGTGTCAAAGTCCATTAAATCTCTGATTTTAATAAGCTTGCTATCAACAAGACTGGTGTATTTTTTAAATCTTGCGTAGTCTTTGTTTTTGCACGCTTCTTGTAAATGAAAGATAACTAAAGGATCAATGATATGATCGGTTTTTGTGCTTCTAAAAGCGTGGCTTCCTTTTGAATCAAGAGCCAAATCGTCATTCTTAAAGCCCTCAGTATGCACTTTTTTTAGCTCTTCAAAAAGCTCATCAAGTCCTATACCTTCTATCCTTGAACTGACTGAGCCAAAGTATTGTTCGCAAAATTGTGAATTTAAACCTAAACATTCAAAAATCTTTGAGCCATTGTAACTTTGCAGGGTTGAAACGCCCATTTTTGAAGCGATTTTTACAATGCCAGCTGAACTTGCTTTGATGAAGTTTTGCACGGCTTTTTCATAGCTAAGCTCTAATTCGCCTTTTTTGATAAGATCATAAATACTCTCATACACCAAATAAGGACAAATTGCTGTTGCTCCAAAGCCAAGCAAGCAAGCAAAATGATGAATTTCTCTTGGCTCAGCACTTTTAATGATAATACTTGCGTGTGTGCGTAAAGACTTGCTTACTAGATAGTGATGAAGCCCTGAAACAGCAAGCAAAGAAGGGATATAAGTCTTTGTTTGACTTACGCCCTCATCACTTAAAATCACTATACAAACACCTTTTTTTATACTTTCCTCAACGCTTTTAAAAAGTTCATCTAAGGCTTGTTTGAGGCTTTTTTTGTGAAAATCAAAAAGTAAAGAAAACTCAGCCACTTCAAAGTCTTTTAAATTTTTAATCTTAAAAAGCTCTTCGTTGCTTATCAAAGGAAGCTGAAGCTTTGCTCTTTTGCAGTTTAAGGCACTTGTTTTGAGTAAATTGCCTTCTGTGCCAAGATAAATTCGCGTTGAAGTAACGATTTCTTCGCGTATAGCATCAAGTGGTGGATTTGTAACTTGGGCAAAAAGCTGTTTAAAATAATTAAAAAGCGGTTGAGGCTTTTCATCAAGCACAGCCAAAGGCGTATCAACACCCATTGAAGCAAGGGCTTCTTTGCCTGTATTTGCCATAGCTAAAACACTCCCCATAAGCTCATCAAAACTCCAGTTAAAAAGCTTTTGCAAACGCAAAATTTCAGCCGAGCTTAAAAACTCGTGTTTATAGCCCTTAGAACTTAGTTCTTCTATATGCACAAGGTTTTTAAGCCATTTCTCATAAGGCTTAGCATTTGCATAATGATCCTTTAGCTCCTTATCATCAATCAATCTTCCTTGCTCAGTATCGACAAGCAAGAGCTTACCCGGTTCTAGGCGTTTTTTGGCTTTAATATTTTTTTCATCTATCTTTAAAGCCCCTGTCTCACTTGCTAAAATCAAAAAATCATCATTGGTTAAATAATAACGACTCGGACGAAAGCCATTTCTATCAAGGCTTGCACCCATAATCACTCCATCAGTAAAGATGATAGAAGCAGGTCCGTCCCAAGGCTCCATTAAGGTAGAATGATACTCATAAAACGCCCTTTTTTTCGCGTCTATAGTTTTGTTTTTATGCCAAGGTTCTGGCACCATCATCATAAAAGCTTCTTCAAGCGTGCGTCCATTGAGGCTTAAAAACTCTAAAGTATTATCAAACATAGCAGAATCGCTACTTGGCTTTGCGATGATAGGAAATACTTCATCTAAATTTTTAAAATAATCACTTTGCATTAAACCTTCTCTAGCCCTTATGCTACCGATATTTCCTTGTATGGTGTTAATCTCGCCATTATGCACCATATAGCGGTTTGGGTGCGCTCTTTCCCAGCTTGGAAAGGTATTTGTAGAAAAACGCGAATGCACCAAAGCAATAGCAGATTTTAAATTCACATCTTTAAAATCAAGATAAAAATCACTCAGCTGAGTAGAAAGCAACATACCCTTATATACAAGGGTTCTTGAGCTAAAAGAACAGATATAAAATTTAGGCACATTTAAAGCCCTTTTTTCAATAATCCTTCTTGTTTCATACAGCACACGCTCAAACTCAAGCCCAGCCTTAACTTCTTTTGGACGTTTTACAAAGGCTTGCAAAAAATACGGCATAGCCTTTAAAGCAGTATGTCCTATATCGCTAGGATTAACAGGCACAACTCTAAAGCCTAAAAACTCAAGATTTTTATCTTTTAAGCCTTGTAAAAACAAAGCCTTAGCTTGCTCTTTTGCTTCAGTATTTGGGGATAAAAACATTTGTGCTACAGCATAATCGCCTTCTTTAGGGAGTTTAAAGCCGAGTTCTTGACTTGCAAAAAAATCATGTGGCACTTGTATAAGTATGCCAGCTCCATCGCCAGAGTTTTCCTCAGCTCCAGCCCCACCTCTATGCTCAAGCTGCATAAGTATATCAAGAGCATTTTGAATGACTTTATATGAGGCTATGCCCTTGATATTTGCAACCGCTCCTATACCACAGGCATCATGCTCAAAACGCGGATCATAAAGCCCTATCTTTTGGTTTTTCTCTAAAATATCATCAGTATTCATAGCCTTATCCTTCAAAAATTTAAATAATAAAATGGGTATTATAGCAAATTAACTTTAAATTGAGATTATTTTTTATCTTAAAAAATACTAAAATGAAAAAAAAATATAATAAAATAAAAATTATATCTTAAAACCTACTTCTTTAATAATATAAAAAAATTAAGCAAAAATTAATTTATTTCAAAATAAAATCTCTTACTTTAAATGAAAAATTTTAGGAGAATTGTAGTGGAAAATGTAAAATATGAAATTCGCAATTTTAAAGACAATATAGAGGATTTTTTTAAATCTCTCACAAAGAGTATTTGTTTATTTGTAGGAATTGATTCAAAGGTGGCTCACAATGTTTTGTATTGGATATTAATAGAGGCTGTTAATATGAATAATGTCTTTAAGATCTATGCTAAAACAAAAAGAAAAATGGGACAAGACTTAAAAGAAAATAGCAAAACAATCACTCACGCCATAAATTTGCTAAAAGAGCACAACATCATAATCCCTTCACAAAAAGAAAATAAATATACTTACTTTTTAAATCCAAATATATTTGCCAGAAATAGTTTTTTAAATATAACAAAATTAAAACTTGAAAAAAAATTTAATCATGATTTTAAAAAAGGCGAAATGAGTATTGAAAAAATACTTACAATTTATTACAAAAACTAACTTTAATCTCCCTCCCAAAAGGGAAGGAGTAAAAAAGGCAGTTTAAATCGCGCCTTTTGGAGCAGAAAAAGCCGTAACTTCTGGTAGTGTTTGTGTAAATTTTTCTATATTTACAAGCCCGGTATGAGCGATATTGCCATTTGCGAGCTTTGAAGTTGGTAGATCAAGCGTAAGCACATTGACACCGCCATATTTGCAAAGTCCATTTTCATCTGGATCATACCAGCCACCCTCGCAAAGCCTTACCACACCTTGCATAATATCATCGCTTAAAACAGCTCCAGCTAAAACCTCTCCTCTTTTATTAAACACGCGTACTACATCGCCATTTTTAATACCAAGTTTTTTGGCATCTTTTTTGTTGATAAGTATAGGCTCTCTGCCATTTACGGCGTATTTTTCACGCAAAGAAGTATGACAAAGCTGAGAGTGCAAGCGATTTGCTGGGTGATTAGTCAGCAAGTGAAAAGGTGTATTTTCGTTTGCATTGCCAAGCCATTCTATAGGCTCAAACCAAGTAGGATGGGCTTTGCAATCATTATATTTATACTTTGCTATGCTTTCAGAATAAATTTCTATAAGCCCTGATTCTGTGCCAAGAGCATTTAAGATAGGATCTTCTATAAAGTCAGCAAATCTTACCCATTCCATACTTTCCATACTTGGCTCAAAAGTGATAGGCTCATTTTTCGCCCAAAATTCCTCAAAGCTTGGCATAGGCGTTGCAAAAGCCTCACCAAAAGCCCTTGTTTGTCTTAAAGCACTTTCATAATACTCTTTGATGAAATCCATAGCCTTTTTACCATTATCACTAAAAGCATTATATACAGCTTTTCCATAAACCTTACAAATATCAGCAAAAATTTCATAATCATCCCTGCTCTCATCAAGTGGTGCTACAGCTTGCTTCATCGGCACGATATGCATATTTGAATAATCCCCAGCCATAGTAATATCATCTCTTTCATAGCTTGAGGTTGCAGGCATAACAATATCAGCCATTTTTGCCGTTGGCGTCCAATAAATTTCATTCACCACAACGGTGCGAGGTTTTCTCCATGCTTTGACATTGGTATTTGTATCTTGATGATGCACAAGAGGATTACCGCCCACCCAATAAATAAAATCAATATCTGGATAAGTGATCTTTTCGCCATTATGATCTATAGTTTTACCCGGATGAAGCAAGGCATCAGCTATGCGAGCAAGTGGAAAAGAATGACTCGCAGCATTTTGCAACCACTCAGCCCCGCTTAAAGTTTGAGTGCTTTTTGGCATACCTTGAAATTTACCATTTTTCCAAATTCCAACCGCGCCAGCACTTATACCGCCTATAACACCACCTTTGCAAGTTGGTACACCTCCACCGCTGTAATGATAGCTAAGCCCAAAACCACCACCTTTTGTGCCGATTTGTCCAAGCATAGAACAAAGTGTTACAAGCATCCAGTGTGGTTGCTCGCCATGATGTGCTCTTTGCATAGCCCAACCACTCATTATCATCGTAGGATTATCATAAAAGCTTTCAGCAAGTTTTTCAATCACTTTTGGCTCAATGCCACAAATTTCACTCGCCCACTGCACACTTTTAACGATACCATCTTCTTTACCTTCTAAATAAGCTTTAAATTGATCAAAACCGGTAGTGTAGTTTTCTAAGAACTCGTAATTAACCTTTTTTGTAGCAATTAAATGACTTGCCATACCCATCATCATCGCTACATCAGTATTTGGGCGAGGAGCGATCCAATCAGCCTTTAAAAATTTAGCCGTTTGGGTGCGGATAGGATCGATGACAATGACTTTAATCTTACTTTCCTTAAGCTTTTCAAAGTATTCTAAAGCCTTTTGCTCATTAGCCGTCCAAGAAATTCGCAAGGTTGAAAGCGGATCAGCACCCCAAATGACGACTATCTTGCTTTCATTCAAGATATTTTCCCAAGAAGTTTGTTGCTCATACACCTCAATAGAACCCACCACATAAGGCATTATAACTTGACTAGCTCCGGTTGAATAATCCCCAGTAACACCCACAAAGCCACCTGTTACATTCATAAAGCGGTGCAAAAGTATGCGTGAGTTTTGCATATTGCCACTACTTTTCCAGCCGTAACTGCCTGCAAAAACGCCTTGCGCGCCTTTTTGTTTGCGAGTTTTAGCAAGCTCTTTGGCGATAAGCTCTATAGCCTTTTCATAACTTACCCTTACAAACTCATCTTTACCGCGAAGCTCTGGTTTAGGGCTATCTGGGTTTTCAAGATATGATTTTCTTACATACGGAAAGCGAACGCGGGATTTGTAAATCATATCTGGGGTTTGATACCAAAGCGGATTATCCATATTTGTAAGCTTTCTCCAAGGCTCACTTTTTACCACTACACCATTTTTTATAGTAAGCTTTAAAATGCCCCAGTGTGCTGCTGTAATCACTGAGCCATTTTTTACAAGCCCTAAATTTGACTTAGAAGCTTCTACGCTAGCATTTGCTAAACTTGGCAAAAAAGGTAAAGTCGCACTTAAGGTTGTTGCTGCTTTTAAAAATCTTCTTCTATCTAACATATTATTTTCCTTTTTTAAAATCTTTTGCATTTTTTTGCAAGTATTCAATCACAAGCCAGCGATCTGCTTTATCAATGCCGGTGCGATCAGCCATTGAGCGAAACACAGCAGGCCAAGCATTAGCTGTAAATTCATTTATCTTGTGTGCGGTATGGCAAATGCCACAATTTTCCGTATAAAGCGAGCTTGCTCGCGCAAGCATTTCTTTATCGCTTTTAGCAAAATCAGCCTTATCAGCCCACATTTGTATGCTCGCTCTGTTCCATTTACCATTTTTACCTTTGCTTTGCTTGATGAAATGAAGCTTGGCATTTTTAGAAAATGCTGCAACGATAATGCGTTGATAATCGTTAAAATACAGCACTGAAGGGGCTTTAGGATTTACAAAACCTGAAATTTCTAGCAAGAGCTTATCGCCCTCAGTTTTAACAATTCTAAAGGCATTTGTTGGCAAAAGCCTGCCAATGACTTTAGTATCGTCTTTGTTTTGATAAAGCGAGATGACTTTATCACTGAAAAGCTCATTTTTAGCAAAACACAAAGAAAAACTTGCTAAAAGAAAGAAAATGAGTTTTTTCATTTTTGCTCCTTGAATAAATTTAAATTTTTTATTATTCTATTTTAAAGATAATAAATTATTTCTTAAATAAATAGTAAATTTTTTAAATGCTTATAAAATAGTAATTTAATATTATGCTTAATTTCAAATTTTATATTATTCTAAAGCGATGCAAAATTAAATCTTATTAACTCAATGTTTGCTTAAAATTTATTATAATCCCGCTTTAAATTTACACTCAAATTTTAAGGAAAAGCTGTGAAAAAACAAACAAAAATCAGCACTAATCTTGCTTGGGCTTTAATCATACTTGGAGGTATTGTTGAGTGCTTTTGGGTAAATGGGCTTAAACACGCTGATAATTTTGCTCTTTATATCTTTACAGGACTTGGCATACTCATTTCTTTTTGCTGTGCGATTTTGGCGATGAAAAAGATAGAGGTAAGTATCGCTTATGCTGTATTTGTAGGTATTGGCACGGCTGGGGTAGTTTTAGGCGAAATGTTTATCTTTAATGAGCCTTTTTCATGGCTTAAAATTTCTCTTATTAGCGTGCTTATACTTAGCGTCATAGGACTTAAGTTTATAAGTCAAGAACATGATGAAGAAAGTGTGGAGAAATTAAGCTCTGATCTTGGTTTAAACGAGCTTGAAGATGAGCTTTTAGGAGAGATAAAATGAGCTGGTTTTGTTTAATACTTGCTGGGTGTATCGAAATTCTTGGTGTGATCGCGATGAAAAAGCACATACAAAGCGGAAAAAAGATATATTTTCTTGCCATTGTTATTTTATTTATGTGCTCTTTTGGCTTTTTGTCTTTGGCTATGCGTGAAATTTCAGCTGGCACAGCTTATGCGATATGGACAGGCATAGGAGCTGGTGGAGGCGTGATCGTGGGCGTGCTTTTTTTCAAAGAAAGCAAAAATGTTTTAAAACTTGTTTTTGTAGGGCTTATCTTGCTGTGTAGTGTAGGTTTAAAGCTTGTTTCTCATTAAATTTAACGCACAAAGAAAAATACAAGCACGAAGCCAAGCACAAGCAAGATCACAAAAAGCACAAAAGCAAGCTTAAAAGCGTCTTTTCCAAGACTTGCAAAGCTTTTAAGATCAATTTGCAAGCCCAAAGCTGCCATAGCTGCACTTAGACTTAAAACGCAAAGAATTTTAAAAAAGTCAAGTAAAAATTCAGGCAAAGAAACAAAAGAATGAAAAATTATCACAGCCAAAAAAGCAAGCGCAAAATAAGGGATATGAAGTTTTCTTTTCTCCCCTTGTTCGCTTTTACTAAAGCACAAAGGTAAGATCAAAAGCACAGGCACAAGCAAGATCACGCGTATCATCTTAATGATGATCGCCACAGCCGCACTTTCATCGCTAATACTACTTGCTGCTCCTACAACATTTGCTACTTCATGCAAAGTAAGTCCTATATAAACGCCCATTTGCGTGTCATCAAAGGGTAAAATTCCACTAAAATACAACAAAGGATACACAAGCATAGATAAAAGCCCAAAAACCACTACTGAGGAGATCGCAATAACACTTTTTTGAGCTTTGCTACGAAAAGCACTTTCTAAAGCTAAAACCGCAGCTGCTCCACAGATCGCACTTCCACCACTGATTAAGATCGCAAGTTCTTTATCTATCTTAAAATACCGCACGCCTATATAAATTCCAAGCCCTAAAACAAATACAACAACACATAAAGCAAGCAAAACTCCACTTATACCGACATTTGCAATATCTAAAAGCGAGACATTAAAACCATACAAAATAATGCCAAATCGAAGCAATTTTTTCGCACTAAAGCTTACACCTTTATCAAAATTTGAATGCACCTTAAGATACAAAGGTGATAAACACGCTGCTAAAACAATGGCTATGATTAAAGGCGAAAGATGCAAAGCCTCAAAAAAAGAAAGCTTAGCTAGAAAAAAGCCCATTAAAGCAAGACAAGAAGTAAGTGCAAAACCTTTGATAAAATTTGACATTATTTTTCCTTAAAACTAAAAATTATAGCATTTTGTGTAAAAATTCAAAACAAATTTGCATTTATTTTTTTGAAATAACACCTTCACACCCAAATAAAAATTATGCAATTTTAAAATAAAAATAGAAATAAATTATGCTACAATAACATAATTTTAATTTTTAAGGAAAAATAATGAAAAAAATGCTTTTTGTTTTAGCAAGTTTATTACTTGCAAGTTCTTTGTGGGCTGAGAAAATCAGCGTATTTGTAGCTTCTTCAGCTTCAAAAGCTATGCAAGAGGTTAAAGATGAGTTTATCAAAAAACACCCAAAAGATGAGGTTGAGCTTATATTTGGGGCTTCTGGCAAGCATTATCAGCTTTTAAAAGAGGGGCGTGAATTTGATCTTTTCTTTTCAGCTGATGCAAAATACGCCGCACAGATTGAAAAAGATGGCAATGCTATCACTAAGCCAGCTGTGTATGCTCTAGGCGTTGTGGCTCTTTACTCTCTTGATGAGAAGTTTTTACAAGGTGGCTTAGAAGCTCTTGCAAGCAAAGCAAAAGACATAAAACACTTAAGCATAGCCAATCCAAAAGTCGCTCCTTATGGAGTAGCAGCTGAGCAAAGTCTTAAGAACTTAAAAATTTATGATATTTTTAAAGATAAAATCGTCTTAGGCGATAATATCTCTCAACCTGTTATTCATGTTGATACAGCTGCTGCTGAAGTTGGCATAGTTGCTTATTCTTTAGTTTCACCTGTAAATAAGCCAAAAGGTAAAGCTGTGCTTGTTGATAGTAAGCTTTTTAGCCCACTTGAGCAAAGTTTTGTCATCACAAAATACGCTAAGAGCAAAAAACTTGCCACTGAGTTTTCAAATTTTGTGCTTTCTAAAGAAGGCAAGGCTATCATTGAAAAATATGGCTTTGGCACAAGATAAATGAATGTGCTTGCTGGAAAAATCCTAAGCTTTCATCACAAAGATGAAATTTTTCTTGTAAAAGTTGAGCTTGAGCGAGGGGAAATTTTTAATGTCTTAATGCTTGATTTTCCTTCTTTGCATGCTAAGCTCAACTCAAACATAGAATTACTTTTTAAAGAAGATGAGCTGATCTTAAGCTCTAAAGAAGTGCTTTTAGGCGTTGAAAATAAGCTTAGCTTAGAAATTCAAAGCTTTACAAAAGGAGCAATTCTTAGCCAAGTTTTTTTTAAAGATAATTTAAGTGCTTTGCTGAGTAATGAAGCCTTTGAGCTTTTAAATTTAGCTCCTTCACAAAAGATTTTTGGCTATATAAAGCCAAGTGATATTATGTTAAAAGTGTAAAATATGCAGATTTTAAACCCTGAGTTTTTACAAACCTTATTTTTAACCTTTAAGCTTGCTTTTATCACTACTTTTTTGCTTTTTTTTATAGCTGTGGCTTTAGCTTATGCCCTTGTTTATACAAATTTTCGTTTTAAAAGCGTGGTGCAAGTTATCGTTTCTATGCCTTTGGTGCTGCCGCCTAGCGTGCTTGGTTTTTATTTTTTAATGGCTTTTTCTCCAGCAAATTTTTTTGGACGCTTTTTGGATGAAACTTTTGGTATAAAGCTTGTTTTTAGCTTTGAAGGACTTGTAATTGCTAGCATTATCTTTTCTTTGCCCTTTATGGTTTCTCCTATTCAAAGTGCTTTTTCAAGTGTGCCAAAAAATCTTATTGAAGTATCTTATACCTTAGGAAAAAGCAAATTTATCACACTTTTAAGAGTGATTATACCAAGCTCAAAGGTAGGTATTTTTACAGGTTGTGTTTTAGCTTTTGCTCATACTATAGGCGAATTTGGCGTTGTGATGATGATAGGCGGACATAAAAAAGGCGAAACTTTGGTTGCTAGCATAGCTATATATGATGAGCTTGAGGCTTTAAATTACACTCTAGCACACCAATACGCCTTTGTGCTTTTTACGCTTTCTTTTATCATACTTTTAAGCTTGTTCTTTGTCAATAAAAAATTCACTTCCTTTTAGGCGAAAAAATGATTAAAATCCACATCAAACATCCTATGAAAACAGCAAATGGCGATACATTTTTAGAAGTTCAAAAAGAGCTAAGGGCTGAGGAGTTTGTGTGTATATTTGGCGAAAGTGGGGCTGGAAAGACGACGATTTTACGCATTATCGCTGGACTTATAAAACCAGAGTTTGGCTATATAAAGGTGAATGATGAGCTTTGGCAAGATAGTCATAAAAATATCTTTTTACCTCCTCAAAAAAGAAAGGTAGGCTTTGTCTTTCAAGACTATGCGCTTTTTTCACACTTAAATGTGCGTGAAAATTTAGCCTTTGCTTTAAAAGGCGAGCAAAAAAAGATCGATGAGCTTTTAGAATTAATGAACTTAAAAAGCCTTGAAAAAGCCTATCCACACCAGCTTTCAGGCGGACAAGCTCAAAGAGTAGCTCTAGCTAGAGCCTTAGCTTTTAATCCTCAAATTCTACTTCTTGATGAGCCCTTATCTGCGCTTGATTTTAAGATGAGAGGCTTTTTACAAGATGAGCTTTTAAAACTTACAAGGCATTTTAAGCTTACAACTTTGCTTGTAAGTCATGATATAGGCGAAATTTACAAGCTTGCTTCAAGAGTGATTAAGCTTGAATATGGAAAATGCATTCAAGATGGCAAGCCAAGCGAGCTTTTTTCACGCTCAAACTTTTCAGCCAAACTACAATTTAGCGCCACTGTGCTTGAGATTAAAAAAGCTGATATTTTAATCATACTCACACTTTTAATAAACCAAGAGCTTGTTAAAATCACGCTAAGCGAGGCTGAGTTTAAGCAAAATTACGCCTCACTTAAGATAGGCGATACTCTTATCATCGCTGGGAAAGCCTTTAATCCTCTCATACTTAAACTTGAAAAATAAAACTTAATGTAGTCAAAAAGTTTCTTAGTAGCATTAAAATTTTATTCTTTATTTTTTATGAAAGGATAAATATGCAAGAAAAGAGCTGTGAAAGAAGGGCTTTTTTACGCGGTGTTGCTGTGGCTTCTATGGTAAGTTTTTTTGGCGGTATAAATCTTAGTGCAAGCTTGCTTAAAGACAAAGAACTTTTGGGCTTTAAGGCTATAAAATCAAGCACTGAAGATAAGGTTATAGTCCCACAAGGCTATGAAGCAAAGGTGCTTATCACTTGGGGAGATGCCCTTTTTAGCGATGCCTTAGCTTTTGATGAGAGCAAAAATATCACTCAAGCTTCTGTAAAAAACGCCTCTAGGGTTTTTGGCGATAATACCGATGGAATGAGCTTTTTTCCACTAAGTAAAGAAAGGGCTATACTTTGTGTAAATAATGAATACATCAATCCTGAAATCATGTTTAAACATGAGGGTAAAAATTTAAGCAAAACAGATATACAATACGAACAAGCAAGCCTTGGGGTATCTGTTTTTGAGATAGCGAAAAAAGGCGAAAATTATGAAGTTATAAAAGACTCAAAATACAACCGCCGCATAGACGCACACACCAAAATGAGCGTAAGCGGAGCAGCCACTAAGGCTGTTTTGGCTGGTAAAAGCTTTGTTTATGGCACCTTAAATAATTGTGCAAATGGACAAACACCTTGGGGAACTTATCTTACTTGTGAAGAAAATATAGATGATTTTTTTGGTTCTTCTGATGAAAAAATACTTGAAGATGAAAGCTTAAAACGTTATGGCTTTTCAGCTAAAAGCGTGTATGGTTGGGAAAAATTTGATCCTAGGTTTGATTTGGCAAATGATAAAAATGAAGCTAACCGCTTTGGCTGGGTGGTTGAGATTGATCCTATGAATGCTAACTCAACGCCTATTAAACGCACCGCACTTGGACGTTTTAAACATGAAAATGTCGAGCTTATCGTAGAAAAAGATGGCAGCGTTATAGCTTATATGGGCGATGATGAGGCAAATGAGTTTATTTATAAATTTGTAAGTAAGCACAAATTTATCAAGGGTAAAGCTAGTGATAAAATCCTTGATGAGGGCACCTTATATGTGGCTCAGTTTAATGGCAAGCAAGATGAGTTTAGAGGCGAGGGTAAGTGGCTTGCACTTGAATTTGGCAAAGGCAAGCTCACCCAAGAATATGGCTTTAAGGATCAAGGCGATGTGCTTATAAAAGCGCGCTTAGCAGGCACTTTAGTAGGAGCTACGCCTATGGATCGTTGTGAATGGATAGCAAGTCATAAGCAAGCTGGCTCAAAAGCCGTATTTGCAACGCTTACAAATAATTCTAAACGCAAAGAAGCCAATCCTGCTAATCCTCGCATTAAAAATCTTTATGGACAAATCATACGTTTTGAGCCTAAAATTTCACACACTGAAGATACTTTTACTTGGGAGCTTTTTGCACTTGCTGGCAATCCAGACAATCAAAAAGGACTTTATAAAGGCTCAAATAATATCACCAGTGAAAATAAATTCAATTCCCCAGATGGACTTGCCTTTGATAAAGATGGCAGACTTTGGATACAAACAGATGGCAACTACTCAAATAAAGGAGAATACGAGGGCATGGGAAATAACACCATGCTAGCAGCAAATCCTGCCACAGGAGAGCTAAGACGTTTTTTAACAGGACCAGTAGCATGTGAAGTAACAGGTATAGCCTTTAATGAGGATTATACAACTTTATTTGTAGGCATTCAACACCCAGGAGAAAATCTTGCAAATTCACATTTTCCTTATGGAAAAACCCCTCGTTCTGCTATTATGCAAATAAGAAAGCTTGATGGAGGCGTCATAGGAAGCTAAATTTCTATACACAAGCTTGCTTTTGATTTTAAGGCAAGCTTGTATTTTAAGCTTTTTTATTATACTCTTTCATACAAATTCGCACTCAAACTACTTAAAATAAGGAAAAAAATGCAAATCAAGCTTGAAGATATAGCCATGAATGAGGACTGGAAAAATTTTTTAAAGCCTCTCTTTTTTGAGCCTTTTTTTTCAAGGATTAAGCAAAATTATATACAGGCTTTGCAAAATGGCAAAACTATCTATCCTCCAGCCAAACTTACTTTTAATGCTTTTAATCTCACGCCTTTAAATGAGCTTAAAATCATCTTGCTCGGACAAGATCCTTATCATCAGCCAAATCAGGCTATGGGCTTAAGTTTTAGCGTGCCAAATGGCGTGCGTGTGCCACCATCTTTAATCAATATTTACAAAGAATTACAAGCCGATCTTGGCATACAACCAAGCAAAAATGGGGATTTAAGCAAGTGGGCAAGGCAAGGAGTCTTGCTTTTAAATGCCATTCTTAGCGTTGAAGCAAACAAAGCAGCAAGTCATCAAAACTTTGGCTGGCAGGAATTTACAGACGCAGTTATCGCTCTTTTAAGTAAGGAAAAACAAGGCTTGGTATTTTTGCTGTGGGGAAATTTTGCTCGCTCTAAAAAAAGCCTTATTGATACAAACAAACACCTTGTTTTAGAAGCAGCTCATCCTAGCCCACTTGCTCGCACAGGTTTTTTAGGCTGTAAGCATTTTTCAAAAAGCAATGAATGGCTTATAAAACAAGGTAAAAAGCCTATTGAGTGGGATTTAAATGCTTAGCTAAAAACAAATTTCAGCTTTGAATAAAGCTGAAATTTTTAGCGAAATAAGCCTTTAAAGTCAAAGTCATTTGCGCCCATGAAATTATTGCTTGGAGTGCCTAAGCTAATGGCGGTTGCAAGATCAAGGAGCAGATTTTCTATCTCTTCTCTTTTATCTTCTATATAAGCTAAAACACCTTTATAATCACTTTTTTCAAGCACAAGCAAAGGATTTTGTATCTCAAAAGCAAAGCTTTGCCCTGAAACGCCGATTGAAAAGCTATTATCAAATAAAGAATTTCCCATAAAAGAGCTATTTTGGATAAGTTGAGAAGTCTGTGCGTCAAGCCCTCTTTTTTGTTCTTCACTTAAATCTTCATCTATCCTTGCTTTTAAATTCTGCTCGATCTTTTTTAAGGACAAATCCAAAACTTGCAAAGCACCGATAAAATCATTCGCGTCATTGATTTGCGTGCAAACTTGCTTCGCGTTAAATTCGCCCTGTGCCTTTACCTCACCTAAGTGTTTTTTGAAAATTTCAAGCTCTTTGCTCATTGTTTTTCCTTCAAATCTAAAATTATATTTAAAGAAAAGCAAAAATCGTTCCAAAAATAAAGTTTTTGTTTTTATATAAATTTTGCTAAAATACAGACTTTAAATTTTAAATATAAGGCAAAATTATGCAAATAATGCTCTGCGCGATCTGTAATATCTCAAGTGGAAATTGTTCTGAAGACTGCAAATACTGCACTCAAAGTCGTTTTGTAAAAACTGATATCATTAAATATAAACAAAAAGATATAGAACAAATCGTGCTTGAAGCAAAAATGGCAAAGAAAAACCACGCTCTAGGCTTTTGTTTGGTGAGTGCTGGACTTGGGCTTGATGATACTAAGCTTGAGTATATTTGTAAAGCAGCTCATGCGGTAAAAAAGGCTGAGCCTGAACTCATGCTTATCGCTTGTAACGGACTTGCAAGCCTTGATCAGTGCAAAGAACTTGTTAAGGCCGGGGTATTTTCATATAATCACAATCTTGAAACTTCAAAAGAATTTTATCCCCAAATTTGTAGTACACACAGCTGGCAAAGCAGATTTGAGACGAATTTAAACGCCAAAGAAGCCGGACTTATGCTTTGCTGTGGTGGAATTTATGGACTTGGTGAGAGTGAAGATGATAGGATAAGTTTTAGAAAGAGTTTAAAAGAGCTTGAGCCTTTTTCCTCACCGATTAATTTTTTTATACACAATGAAAATTTTTCAATCAAGCCTAAAAAACTCAGCACAGATGAAGCCTTAAATATCATCAAACAAAGCAAAAAAGACTTACCAAACACACATATTATGATCGCTGGTGGGCGTGAAGCCGTGCTAAAAGAAAGACAATATGAAGTGTTTGAGTATGGAGCAAGTGCTGTAGTGATAGGGGATTATCTTACCACCAAAGGCGAAGAAGCTTGCAAAGACATACAAGAGCTTGAAAAAAGGGGA
Organism: Campylobacter sp. MIT 12-5580; assembly: GCF_005406235.1. Lineage (NCBI taxonomy): Bacteria > Pseudomonadati > Campylobacterota > Epsilonproteobacteria > Campylobacterales > Campylobacteraceae > Campylobacter > Campylobacter sp. MIT 12-5580. The sequence goes on along the minus strand of NZ_NXLK01000001.1, from coordinate 47,526 downwards.
TTTAGCTTTGTTACACAATGCCATTGACGCTCAAGCTTTAATCGATCTTAAAATTTTACTTGTTATCGCTTGTGTTTTGCTTTTATCACCTTATATAGCTAAGCTTTTAAAGCTGCCTGTTTCAGCTACTGAGATCATACTTGGGGCTTTAGCGGCGTTTTTTGGCTTTGTGGGAAAGAGCGAGAATTTTCAACTTTTAGCTAATGTTGGCTTTTATTTTTTGATGTTTATTGCTGGTATGGAAGTGAATTTAAGACTTTTTTTTACTATGCAAAAAAGTATTTTTAAGCGCAGTATTTTTTATATCATCTTGCTTTACCTTATCAGTTTTATCGCTGTGAGTGCTTATGGGCTGAGTCTTATTTTTGTCATTATTTTACCGGTGATGAGCGTTGGGCTTTTATCTATTTTGTTTAAAGACTTTGGTAAGGATTGTGAGTGGCTTAATCTTGCTATGCTTGTAGCGACTTTAGCTGAAGTTGTCAGTATCATCTTGCTTACTATCACAGGGGCATTTTTGCAGGATACGACTTTGTTTGATGTGGGGCTAAATTTACTTTATTTGTTTGCATTTTTAGTCTTTTGCTTGTTTGGTTTTAAAATTTTAGGCATTCTTTTTTGGTGGTATCCAAATTTAAGGCTTGTTTTAATGCCTTGGCAGGATAAAAACGAAAAAGATATTCGCTTTTGTATGGCGATTTTAATCCTTGTCATCATCACTATGATACTAGCTCATCTTGAAATCGCACTTGGAGCCTTTATAGCAGGCTCATTTATCGCGACTTTTTTCAACCACAAAAAAGACTTAGAAGAAAAGCTTGCTGGCTTTGGATATGGCTTTTTAATCCCGATTTTTTTCATTTATATAGGCTCAACGCTAAATTTACACTTGCTTGTAGAACTAGGTGTGCTTGAAGATGCTTTGTATTTGCTTTTGGCGATGATTGGCTTAAGGCTTGTTTGTGCTTTGGTATTTCTTAAAAAACTTGAGCTTAAAAATACCATTTTATTTGCACTCAGCCACTCCATGCCTTTAACTTTACTTATCGCCACGGCTACGCTTGGTTTTAATGCAAAGGTTATTGATTTTGAGCTTTATTCAGCCTTGATTTTAACAGCTTTACTTGAGGCTGTATTTGCGATGAGCTTGATTAAACTTATCGCAAACTTTAAAAAAGTAACAAATGAATATAAAGCTTAAACTAAAAAAGTTACTTTTATACTCAAATTTGACTTTTTGCCTTTCAAAGCTGAGAGTAAATTAAGCCCTTTTTTGTTAGTATATCTTATACATAACTTAACAAGGAGAACGACAATGTCAGATTCAATCAGCGTAACAGACAACAGAAATGGCAAAAGCTACGAATTTCCGATCTATAACGCTTCTATAGGACCAAGCGTAGTAGATATGTCAAGCTTTTATAAGCAAACTGGTTTATTTTCATATGATGAGGGTTTTACCTCAACAGCAAGTTGTAAAAGTGAGATCACCTATATAGATGGAGAAAATGGAGTTTTAATGCACAGGGGCTATCCTATAGAATGGCTTGCTAAAAACAAACTCTTTTTAGATGTGGTGTATTTGCTTTTATATAAAGAGCTTCCAAGTCCAGAACGTCTTGAATCCTTTCGCTATGAGCTTAAAAAACGTTCTTTTATCCATGAGGGTATGTGTAAAATTTTTGATGCATTTCCGGATAATGCTCATCCTATGGCTGTGTTACAAGCTGCAACAAGCTCACTTTCAGCCTTTTATCCAGATCATTTAAATATGGATATTAAAGAAGAATATATGGAAATGGCAGCACGAATCATCGCTAAAATGCCTACTATCGCAGCTACAGCTTATCGCTATAAACACGGCTTTCCGCCAGCCTATCCAAATTTAGATCGCGGTTTTACTGAAAACTTTTTATATATGCTTCGCACTTATCCTTATGATCATGTTGAGCTTAAGCCTATTGAGATTAAAGCTTTAGACACGGTTTTTATGCTTCATATTGATCATGAGCAAAACGCTTCAACCTCAACCGTTCGTGCTGTTGGCTCAACACATGCTCATCCTTATGCGTGTATTAGTGCTGGTATAGGTGCGCTTTGGGGGCATGCTCATGGAGGAGCAAATGAAGGGGTGATTCGTATGCTTGAGATGATACGCACGCCAGATCGCGTTGATGAGTTTATCAAAAAAGCAAAAGATAAAAACGATCCATTTAGACTTATGGGCTTTGGGCATAGAGTGTATAAAAACTTTGATCCTCGTGCAAAAGTGCTTAAAAAGCTTAGAGATGAGCTTATTGATGCTATAGATATTGATACAAATTTGATTAAAGTCGCTGCTCGTATCGAAGAGATCGCTTTAAGTGATGAGTATTTTGTAAGTCGCAATTTATATCCAAATGTGGATTTTCACAGCGGACTTATCCTAAAAGCTCTTGGCATACCAAATGAAATGTTTGCTGTGCTTTTTGTTATCGGTAGAACTCCGGGCTGGATCGCTCAGTGGATAGAGCTTAAAGAACAAGAAAGCCTTAAGATAGTGCGTCCAAGACAACTTTACATCGGAGAAAAACCAAAGGTTTAATCTTTTACCCTATAATCACGCTCATATAAAGGGGTAAAATGAATCTTGATCGCTTGCTTAGTATCGCTTTAGAAGCTAGCTCAAAGGCTTCTAAAGCTATCTTAAATGTAAAAAATGATTTTAAGGTATGGCAAAAAGATGATTTAAGCCCCTTAAGCTCTGCTGATCTAGCTTCAAATGAAGCTTTGATCGAAATTTTAAGTCAAAGCGATATTCCTATTTGCTCTGAAGAAAAGCCTATAAGTTATGACGAAAGAAAGCACTTAAAGCATTTCTGGCTTATCGATCCGCTTGATGGCACAAAAGGCTTTATCAAAGGAAGTGATGAATACTGCATACTTATCGCTTTAATAAAAGATCAAAGACCAATTCTAAGTATCATCAAACAACCCAGCACAGATGAATGCTTTTACGCACACAAAGAAAGCAAAGTATATAAAAACGACACCTTACTTCAAAAAGATGAAAAAGCATTTAAAGCAAGCGAAAAAACAGCTCTTGTTAGCGTACATCACCCAAACGAAAAAAACCAAACCTTTTTAGATCAAAACGCTCTTGAGACGATTAAGATCAGTTCAGCACTTAAATTTAAGCTCTTGCTTGAAGGAAAGGCTGGCATTTATCATCGTTTTGAAAGCTTGCATTCTTGGGATATAGCCGCTGGGGATTTTTTAATCAATCAAAATGAAGGCTTGATGTGTGATTTTAATCATACGCCCTTACTTTACAATCAAAAAAGCTTCTTATGCCCTGGTTTTATCGCTTTAAGTAAAAAAGAAAATTTTCATACTATTATCTTATAGGAACTTTTTGTGATTCGAATTCTTATTTTTCTTTTTGTGCTCTCACTAAGCTTTTGTTTTGGTAATGAATTTGCCAATAAAATCATCATCAAACTTGAAGCAAATGATGATTTTACGCTTATTGATCTAGGGCAAAGCCAAATTTCAAACGACGAAAAAGCCTTATTTGATAGCTCAAAAGAGCTGGTAAAAAATAATTTATATTTGCGTTATGAGGATAGCTCCAAAGACTTCGTGCTTTTAACCGGCTTTAGCACAGCTTTTAAACTTGATTTAGAAGAGTTTAATGCAAGTGCAAATGAACTCAGCGCAGATATCTTTGAACGTTTTGTTGAAAAAGTAAGCCTTGAAAGAAGCTTAGAGCTTTTAAACAAGCAAAATAACATACTTTATCAAACTCCAAGCAACTTTACTGCTCTAAGCAAAGATAAAAAGCATCTTATGTTTGATATATCAAATTTACTCAACTATGAAGCTGATCTTGAAAGAATGTATGCAAAAGCCCCTGAATACATACTTTTCATAGTGCTAGATAATTTCGAGCTAGAAATTCAAAAAAAATGGCTCATGCAAAAAAAAGTCGCAAAAATCGGCGTGCTATATAAAATCGTCAATTTACGCACAAACAAAATCATCAAAAACGAATACCTAAGCTTTTACTTTGATCTTTTAAAGCAAAAAGAAGCTCAAGCAAACTATGAGCTTAGTATCGAGGAAATCAGCTCTTTTTTAAAAGATTATTTCTCCAAGCTTGCCACAAAACTTAAATGATAATAACTTCTTTTTCAAGATGAATGCCAAATTCCTCAAATACTCTTTTTTGAGCCAATTCTATCAAAAAAAGAGCATCTTCAAAACTTGCGTTTTTGGTATTGATGAGAAAATTTGCATGCTTTTGACTTATCATGGCATCTCCTTTTTTAAAGCCCTTAAGCCCCACAGCTTCGATAAGCCTTCCTGCAAAATCATCTTTTGGGTTTTTAAAGATAGAGCCAAAACTTGCCCCATTTGGCTGGTTGTTTCTAGCTTGTTTTAAAGCCTCATCTTTCTTTTCATCAAAGCCGTATTCAAGCTTAAAAATCGCTTCAAATATCACTTCTTTTACCCCACAACAGCGGTAAGAAAAGGCGCAATCTTGCTTTAAAAGCTCTTTATTAGCAGTGCTTATACTTAAAAGATTTTTGCTGATATTTTCATCTTTTAAGCCAGCATTCATTTTTAAAAGCCCACCTAAAAGCCCGGGGATTTTGCCTAAGAATTCAAAGCCGGCAAGATTGTATTTTTTGGCAAAAAGATAGATTTTTTTGGCATTGCACGCACAGCCTATTTTTAACGTGCAAAAGCTTGAGTTTTGCTCCATAACTTCAATAAAGTCAAATTCTTTTCCCAAAAGAGCAAGTTTTTTAGGGCTTGGCGAAACAAGTAAATTATTTGCTCCACCTACAACAAAGCCCTTAAATTCACGCTTAGTATCTAAAACTTCAACCTCAAACGCCTCACCTATGCGAACGCTTGAGTATTTTTTAAAATCAACAATCATCGTATAAAAGTTGGAATTTGCTCAAAAATCCCTGTGGTAAAGTCAATCATAGTATTCATCATCCAAGGCATTAAAAAGATTAGCACCACCACAACAAGCAAAATCTTTGGCACAAAAGAAAGTGTCATTTCATTGATCTGCGTTGTAGCTTGAAAGATAGAGATGATAAGCCCAGCGATAAGCCCAGCCAAAAGCATAGGTAAAGAAAGCATAAGCGTTACCTTAAAAGTTTGCACGCCTAAAGCTACTAAAGAACTTTCCATTTAATTCCTCTTCATTTTTGCCTAATTATAGCTTAAATTTCATCATTTTAAACGCAAAATTATGAATTTCTTAAAGCCTCATACTCAAGCGGGATAAGATAATCCTTGCTTTGAATGAGTTTATCATAAAATCCAGCCTTAAAACCAAGCTCAAAAAGCTTATCTACAGCCTTAAACTGAATTTCATTCATACTAATGGAGTTTTTATTTGCATACAAATCAAGATAAGTATGAAGTTTTGCTTCATCAACGCGGATTAAGCCCCTTTGCAAAAGCATTTTGCTTAAGATAGAGCGGTTATGATCAGCTAAACTTACAGCCTGAGTTAAAATTTGCTCTATTTTAATCGCATCGCTAAGCGGTAAAGAACGACGCAAAGCCATTCCACCAAGTGGTAAGGGTAAATTTTCTTTTGCAAACTCAAGCCAAAGATCAAAAATTTCAACCTCCACGCACAAGCTTTCATCAAAATCCAAAATGCTTTCATGGATAAGCACGCCCGCATCAACTTCCCCACTTAGCACCGCTGCTTCTATCTCAAGGAAATTTTTATATACTATGCGAGCTTGTGGGTATTTAAGGCGAAAGATTAAAGCATTTGTGGTATTTGCTCCACTTAAAGCGACTTTGAAATTTGACTTTAAGTGCGTGCTTTTTTTCTTGATGAGCTTTGGACCATAACCCTCGCCAAAGCTTACTGCTGTGCGTAAAAGAGCGTATTCATCAGCGATTAAAGGATACAGGGCAAAAGAAATGGCACTTGCATCAAAAACATTTTCTAAAGCCTTTTCATTAAGCGTTTGTATATCAAGGGCTGAGTTTTTAAAACAAAACTCCTCGCCACACCAGCCAAACTTAATCGCCATATACATAAAAATATCATCAGCATCAGGAGAATGAGCCACTTCAACTAACTTTTTCACTTCAAGCCTTTTTGTAAATTTTTAAAACAAGGCTATATTATAGCACTTTTTAGCTAATTTTACTGAGCTAAAATCAAGTATTTTAAATGCTTGGATAGAAATTTTTCATTTTTTATACGAAATAAAACTTTCCTTAAACATAAATGGTGTAAAATAAAACTTTGAATTTTACAAAGGAAAGAGTATGGATGAAAGCAAGAAAAAATCCCTTGATGCAGCCTTAAAAAGCCTAGATAAAACCTTTGGTAAAGGCACTATACTAAGACTTGGTGACAAAGAAGTCGAACACATTGACTTTATCAGCACAGGCTCAGTTGGGCTTGATCTTGCTCTTGGCATAGGAGGTGTGCCAAAGGGTAGGATTATAGAAATTTATGGACCAGAAGCCAGCGGTAAAACAACCCTTACCCTTCATATCATTGCAGAGTGTCAAAAAGCTGGTGGAGTATGTGCTTTTATAGACGCTGAACACGCTCTTGATGTAAAATATGCTAAAAATTTAGGCGTAGATACAGATAATCTTTACATCTCTCAACCAGACTTTGGCGAGCAAGCCTTAGAAATCGTTGAAACCATAGCTAGAAGTGGGGCAATTGATCTTATCGTCGTTGATAGCGTGGCAGCCCTTACGCCAAAGGCTGAGATAGAAGGAGATATGGGCGATCAGCATGTGGGACTTCAAGCGCGTTTGATGAGTCAAGCCTTAAGAAAACTTACTGGCATAGTGCATAAAATGAACTGCACCGTGATTTTCATCAATCAAATTCGTATGAAAATAGGCGCTATGGGTTATGGCACTCCAGAAACTACCACAGGGGGAAATGCTTTGAAATTCTACTCCTCAGTGCGTTTAGATGTAAGAAGGATAGCCACTTTAAAGCAAAATGAAGAGCCAATTGGCAACCGCGTTAAGGTAAAAGTAGCTAAAAACAAAGTCGCCCCGCCATTTAAGCAAGCTGAATTTGATGTGATGTTTGGCGAGGGAATTTCTAAAGAAGGCGAAATCGTTGATTATGGTGTAAAGCTTGATATTATCGATAAAAGCGGAGCGTGGTTTTCTTATAAGGCGAGCAAATTAGGACAAGGTAGAGAAAATGCTAAGGCTTACTTGAAAGAAAATCCAGCCATAGCTGAAGAAATAGTCACAGCCATACAAGGTTCTATGGGTATAGAAGGAGCTTTGACAAGTGATGATAAAGAGGAGGAAGAAGAATGAAAATCAAAGACATAAGAGCCTTTGAAGTGCTTGATAGCAGGGGCAATCCAACCATAAAAGCAGAAGTTTTACTTGAAGATGGCTCAGTCGGAGCTGCTATAGTTCCAAGCGGAGCAAGCACAGGTTCAAAAGAAGCCTTAGAGCTTAGAGATAAAGATGAACGATTTGGCGGCAAGGGCGTTTTAAAGGCTGTGGCAAATGTCAATGGCACAATTGCTCAAAATTTAAGAGGCTTAAGCGCTTTTAATCAAAACAAGATCGATCAAAGCTTACTTGAACTTGATGGCAGTAAAAATTATGCAAATTTAGGAGCAAATGCGACTTTAGGCGTAAGTATGGCAGTAGCGCGCGCAGCTGCAAATTCGCTGAATATCCCTTTATATCGATACTTAGGCGGAGCAAACGCAAGCGTGTTACCAGTGCCAATGTGTAATATCATCAATGGAGGCGCTCACGCAAACAATAGCGTGGATTTTCAAGAATTTATGATTATGCCTTATGGTTTTACTAGTTTTAAAGAGGCTTTAAGAGCAGTGTGTGAAATTTATGCAAGCTTAAAAAGCGAGCTTGCAAGCTTAGGGCATTCAACCGCACTTGGCGATGAGGGAGGCTTTGCTCCAAATTTAGCTAATAATACCGAGCCTATCGAGCTTTTAATGACTTGTATCAAAAAAGCAGGCTATGAAAATAAAGTCAAAATCGCCCTTGATGTTGCAAGCACAGAGCTTTACAAAAACGGCAAATACGAGCTTGAGGGCAAGAGCTTTTCAAGTGAGGACTTAATCGCCCGCTATGTAGAACTTTGTACGAAGTATCCAATTTGTAGTATTGAAGATGGTTTGGCTGAAGATGATTATGATGGTTGGATCAAGCTTACTGAAGCTTTGGGTAAGAAAATTCAGCTTGTGGGCGATGATTTATTTGTAACTAATGAAGAAATTTTGCGTGAGGGTATCATTAAAAAAATGGCAAATGCTGTTTTAATCAAACCAAATCAAATCGGCACCATCACACAAACGATGAAAACCGTGCGTTTAGCTCAAAGGCATAATTACAAATGCGTGATGAGTCACCGCTCTGGAGAAAGTGAAGATGATTTTATCGCTGATTTTGCTGTGGCTTTAAACACAGGGCAGATTAAAACAGGAGCTTTAGCAAGAGCTGAACGCACCGCAAAATACAACCGCTTGCTTGAGATAGAGCTTTCAAATGATGAATTTATAGGAGATAAACTCTGAGCGATTTACTCAAAGAATACGATGAGCGCACTCGTAAAAAAGAATTCCGCAAAGAGCTATTAAGGCTTTGCGCGTATGGCTTTTGTGCGATCATCGCAGCGATTTATTTTGGTAATATGCTTTTTGGGCAAAGCTCGCTTGAAACCTTGCTTGCCCTTGAAGCCACTAAAAAAGAGCTTAATCAACGCATCGCATGGCTAAAGACACAAAATGCTTTGGCGCAAAAAGAGTATTTTGAACTCAAAGGACTGTATCCAAATGAAAACAAATAATTTATTTTTTATTTTTTTATTATGTTTGAGTTTAAACGCTGATCAAAGCCCCTTTATCAGCCCTCAAAGCATAGATCAAAACGCTATTGCACCAGAATTTGATAAAGCTGAAATTCGCTTTAATTCAGACGCTAGGATTTTAAAAAGCATTCAACTTGAATACATAGCCCTTGATGGCTCGACAAAAACTCTAGTCGTGGATATCAACAAAAGCATAGATTGGCACAACCTTTACTTACTTAGCAAGGCTTCAAAGCCAAATTCTACAGCCGTGCTTGATGTATCTGTTACTATACCAGAAAAAGCTCTTCCTACAGAAGCTGAACTTAATTCAAGCACTGAATTTCAATTCCCAGAAAACAATGGCAAACTTGAAGAATTTATCTCTTTTGCAAGCTTTAATAACCGCATTAAAATCAACACTCAAGATGAGATGATTAGCGATTTTATCGTGGGAAATCCAAGCAAAATCGTGCTTGATTTTAAAAGAGACACTGCCTTTAATACCAAAAACATCAAACTTGGCTCAAACACACCTTTCACAAGAATGATACTTGGCTCGCACAAAGGTTATTACCGCCTTGTTATTTATATGGACGGCAAGTATAATTACCGCCTTGAAAAAGACGCTAGCGGCTACACCTTACACCTTTTATAATGCCAACAAAAGAAAATTTACTTTTTATCTCGCTTTGTTATCTGGGCGTGGTGCTGTATATGCTTTTGCAAGCTCATTTTTTCTTTGCTTTAGCTCTTGTGCTTTTTTATGCCCTTATCGCCTTTGTGTTTTTTTTATCTTGATAAAAACAAAAAAGCTTGAAATAAAAAACTAAATATTAGCTTATTTGTGATAAAATAACGCTTTTATTTGCAAATACAAGAAAGGTAAATCCATGAAAGCTGAAGCAAAAAAAATTTGGATGGATGGTAAGATCATTGATTTTAAAGACGCAACTGTACATGTTTTAACTCACTCTTTACACTATGGAAATGCTGTGTTTGAAGGAACTCGTGTATATAAAACAGATAAAGGCTTGGCTATTTATCGCTTGCAAGATCACACAAAAAGATTATTAGAAAGTGCTAAAATCACGCTGATTGATTGCCCTTATTCTCAAAATGAGCTAGAACAAGCTCAAATTGAACTTATTAAAGCAAATGAATTTAAGACAAATACCTATCTTCGCCCTATTATATTTTTAGGCGATGGCACTATGGGTGTGTATCATAAAAACGCACCCGTTCGCACAGCAATTGCTGCTTGGGAAGTAGGAGCATATCTTGGCGAAGAAGGCTTGAAAAAAGGTATAAAAGTCAAAATTTCAAGTTTTGCAAGAAATTCAGTCAAAAGCTCTATGGGTAAAGCAAAAGCAAGCGCAAACTACTTAAATTCACAGCTTGCAAAATATGAAGCCATAGAAGCAGGCTATGAAGAAGCATTAATGCTTGATGAAGAAGGCTTTGTGGCTGAAGGCACAGGTGAATGCTTTTTTATCGTTAAAAATGGCGTTTTAATCACTCCACCAAACGATTTTTCACTTAAAAGTATCACTCAAGATAGCGTGATTAAGATCGCTGAAGAGCTGAATTTAGAAGTTAGACGCCAAAGAATTTCAAGAGATGAAGTTTATACCGCTGATGAAGCTTTTTTCACAGGCACAGCAGCTGAAGTTACACCGATTAACAATATAGACGCACGCATTATAGGGCAAGGACAGCGAGGTGAGCTTACTAAGCTTATACAAGATGCGTATTTTGATGTGGTGTATGGACGCAACGAGAAATTCAGCTCATTTTTAACTTATATCAACTGAAAAGGACATAAATGCCAGCAGATTTAAATGATTATTTTAACAAAAAAAACGGCAACTCAAGTGGCAACAAAGACAAACAAAGCTTTAATTTCAAAGCCCCGGAATTTAATTTCAAAGGCTTTGGTAAATTTTCTCCGCTCATTTACACTCTCATTATCCTTGTGCTTATCTTAGTGCTTGCAAAGCCCTTTGCTATAGTTAATGAAGGTGAAAAAGGTATCAAAGTAACCACAGGAAGTTATGATCCCGTGCCTTTAAATTCAGGGCTTCATTTTTTCGTGCCTATCTTTCAAAAAATCATTATCGTAGATACTCGCCAAAGACAGATGACTTACACTACCTCAGAAGCTCCAACGACGATTCAGCAAAGCTCGGGCATAGTTGAAAAAAGCTCTATTTCTGTGCTTGACTCAAGAGGCTTAACCGTGCTTGTTAATATCACGGTTAAATACAGCCTCAATCCAGATGAAGTTTCACGCACCATAGCCCTTTATAATCTTAACTGGGAAAACAAAATCATCGATCCAACCGTGCGCGATGTGGTTCAAAGCGTGATCGGCAAATACACCGCAGAAGAATTACCAGCCAATCGTAACGCTATCGCACAGCAGATTAATGATGGCATTACTAAAACCATCACTTCTTTACAAAATGCGCCGGTATGGCTTCAAGATGTGCATTTAAGAGAAATCATACTTCCAGCAAGCGTAAAAGAACAAATCGAAAGAGTGCAAATCGCTAGACAAGAAGCCGAACGCGCCACTCAAGAAGCTATTAGAAAAGCGACTTTAGCAGAAGGTGAAGCAAACGCAACCATCATTAGCTCAAAAGGACGAGCAGACGCAGCACGTATAGAAGCTGACGCGCAAGCTTATGCAAACAAAGAAATCGCACAAAGCCTAAATAACCCGCTTTTAAATTTAAAGCAAATCGAAGTGCAAGGCAAATTTAACGAAGCCCTACAAAACAACAAAGACGCAAAAATCTTTCTAACACCGGGCGGATCAGTGCCAAATATCTGGGTAGATACCAAAGATACCAAACAACAAAGCTCAGTAGGCACAAGATAGCAAAGAGGAAACGAGCATGGCAGATGGGCTAAGAGAAAATTTACTCTTTTATCTTAAGCACCTTTATCCAGTGGATTTTTTATTTGCCTTGCTCGTTGTTTTTATCTTTATCTGCGTGCTTTTATTTGTCGCTTTTTTGCGAAATTCCCCTATCATCGCTACTTTACTCATCTTGTTTAACTTTATCTTTTGTTCGTGTTTAGCTGTGTATGGATACCAGTTCATAGACTCAAAAGTGCGTCAAAGAGCTGTAAATATAGTCAATGAAAATTTTTATGGCAGTTCAAATTTCGCCCTTGACTTTAGCATTAGTAATGACTCAAAATACAACTTCAAATACTGCAAAGTTAAAGCCAAAATTTACGATCAAGCCGACGCAAACGCTAGTTTTATCACGCGTTTAAAAAGCGAGTATATCCCCATACGCGTAAAAAGCAAAACCATAGATGAACTTTTAAAAGGACAAAGCAAAGATCAACGCATTAACTTTGAAAATTTAAGCCACGAAAACAATTTTTCAGTAAAACTTCAAAGCGAGTGTTTTTAATGACTATCTTTCATTTTATCGTATGTATAGTGTGCTTGCTTGCTTTTGTGCTAGGCTGTGTGATTATCTTTATCAAGGTAAAACAGCTTCACACTGCTATAGCGTGCTATTTTATCAATATACTCATCACTTCCATACTGATATATTCACTCTTTTTAACCATAGAACAATACACCAAACAAGCTGAAATTTCAAATGTCAAATTCATAAGAAATCTTCGCACCGAAAGCGTTGTCATCAGTGGCAGAGTAACAAATAAAACCAAATTTGACATCAATAAATGTTTTTTAGAACTCACCATAACAAACAAAGTCGGTGGTGGCGAAGGAGCTTTTAAAGCAGACTCAAGTAAAACCATCCAAAGAGGCTCAAACAGCGTGCATTATGATATACAGATCATCAAAACCCTGCCCGGAAATACTTACAAAGACTTTCAAGCTCAAATTCCCTTTCCACCGCAGTTTGTGAATGTCGAGTTTTATCATCTTTTACATTGTATATAAGCTCTTTTAAATTTTTGTATCATTGTAAGGGGTAAAGTGATTGTTTTTTATCAAGCTTTAAAGCACCCAGCCCGCGACTTCTTAAGGGTGCTTGATTTGTGTTTAAGTTATGCTTAAGCGGGCGTTTTGTATAATTTAGTTTGGAATTTATAGAGTTTTGTCAAGGAGTTTTAAAAGCTCCCTGATAAGCTCAAGTATCAAAATAAGAATTTTTAAAAACTTACCTATCAAATCAAGCTCTCCTTTCCGCACCGAAAAGAAGTTAAGCACTTAAACGAGAAGCATTATAACTGAACTTGCTTTTAAAAGTGCTTAATATAAAAAGTTTGCAAAAGTAAATTCTTTATATTTTGCGGATTTGTTTTGTTTTTTCAAAAAGTTTGCAATGACAAAATCCCCTTAAAACCAAATCTTGCCTTTGTATAAGCAAGCCTTTACCACCTCCTTCTTTTCTCTTAAATTTCCTCAAGATTTTCAAAAGTTGGAACACTTCTTGCTTATGTATTGCAAACAATATTTCATAAAGGATTCACTATGATGAGATCACTTTGGTCTGGAGTATCTGGACTTAGAATGCACCAAATCGGTATGGATGTTGAGGGTAATAACATCGCCAATGTTAGCACCAACGGCTTTAAATACTCTCGTGTTAATTACAGCACTATGTTTTCTCAAACTATGGCTATCGCTACGCGTCCAACAGGCGAACTAGGCGGACAAAATGCGATGCAAATCGGGCTTGGTGTAAATGCAAACTCAACTTATCGTATCCACTCACAAGGAAGTATCACAAGAACAGATAGCAACTATGATATAGCGATCAATGGAAATGGATTTTTCTTAGTGAGTGATGATGGCGGAGACAGCAAATACCTCACAAGAGACGGCGCATTTAATGTTGATGCGGCTGGAAATTTTGTCAATGCTTCAGGTTATGTCGTGCAAGGCTGGGTAAGAAACCCTACCACAGGACGCGTTGATACCACCGTGCCAGCAGGCAATATCAGCTGGGATCCTGCTATGCAACTTCCAGCAAATCCTAGCTCACAAATTTATCTTAATGCTTCTTTAAATAGTGGCTTAAAGATCGATGAAGCAACTTCAAGAGTGATTTATAGCCTTGATTCAGTGTATAATTACAACACCAAAACAGGACAAGCTACTGATGAAAACGATAGTGGCACAACGCAGTTTTATACCACTTCAAACAACGAGCAAGCCGTAACTGAAAAAGGTGTGGATTTTGCTTCTTTGTTTGATGGTGATTCATATCAAAGCTTAAATGTTCGTGATGGACAAGGCATTTGGATGAGTTTTGCTGATGCTGAGTTTAGCACAAATAAAACTGGACTTAATGCTTTTGATCCAAATTTAACTCAAAGTCAAACCGCTGCATTTTGGGGAAGCACAAATGGCAATGTGCAACCAAATACCGTAAATTTAGATATCACGATAAATGGCGTTGCTATACAAAACAACACTATCACTAGCCTTGATCAAGCGATCCAATACATCAACACCTTTACCGCAGCTACAGATACCAGAGAGGGCACAGGTGTAAGAGCGGTAAAAAATGCTGATGGTTCAGGTATAGACTTTATCAATACCAATGCAAACGGCACAACTGATAGTATGAAAAATATCAATTTAGTAGTCAATGCTGCTAACACAGCCGGTGAAGCACATAATATCACTTATGATGCAGCCACTCAAACATTTACTACAACTGCCTTAGCAAGAACTGCTCCAGTTGGACAAACTGGAACTCCATCTTTATGGACTGCTGATGGCACAAATGTTACAGCGACTATAAATGGTGCTGGAACAGCTGGTGCAACCATAACCTTTGGTGTAGGAGCTGCATATGGCACAGATGCCACTAGCAACCTAACCCTTAATAGCGTGCGAGTTATTACCGCTCACAAATACACTTATAGTTCTTCGGCTCAAAATTTATCACCGATGATTAATCCAGATGGTGGAATGCAATATACTCCAGGCGTAGAACAAAACGCTGGTGCAGCTAATTATCAGTGGCCAGCTACCGATCAAGGTGTGGCTTCACAAAACTACTACAACGCTGTTGTGAATGGTAGTCTTAAAAATAGCGACACAAGGGTATTTCACTCAACAGAAGACTTAAGAGAGCTTTTGCAAAGAGATGCAAGGTATGGGGTGGATTATGATGGCACAGGCACACATGGCACAGGCGATTTGAATGAAAAAGTCAAGGTTGTAGTCAATGAAACTGGAAACTATGTGATCTCAAATCCAAATGAAACCACCACAACACCACAATTAACACAAACGGCAGGTGGTGTGCTTGGTGGTGCTTTAACCGCTGATCCTAAAAATATGAATTTCCAAGCTACAGAGTATCAAGACGCAGCTGGAACGATCAGTAAAAATACAGCCTTTTCAAATGTCTTTCAAGGCTGGGAAGGCAATCTTAACACCGGCACAGCAAACAAATCCACCAAAGACTTAGCTTTAAGTGCCTTTGGGGCTTCTTTGCAAGTCTTTGACTCTTTAGGAACTGAACATCTTATCAGTGTTGAGTGGGTAAAACAATCCACCACACTTGATGGAGGTAATGAATGGCAAATGATTATAAAAGTGCCAGAACCTGCTACGATCAACACTACAGGTGATGGTCCAACAAATATAGTCGTAGGAAATGTGCGTTTTGGTAATGATGGCTCTTTGATCTCATATAGCCCAAGAACGATTAATTTTAGCGGAAACAACGGCTCAGCACCAAATCAACAAATTTCTTTGAATTTGGGTTCTTCTGGGGACTTTGATGGACTTGTCAGCAACGATCAAACCTCAGCCTTACAAAAACAACAAACAGACGGCTATAAACCGGGCTCTTTAAGACAAGGTGCGGAAAATATCCGCGTGGATCAACAAGGCAATATCATCGGAAGCTTTGATAATGGAATCCAACTTGTCCTTGCTCGTGTAGCTATGGGTAATGTAACAAATGATGCTGGGCTTGAAGATATGGGAGGCAACCTCTACCGCGTCAGTGCAAACTCTGGGGACTTAACCATAGGCACTTCAGGCACAGGCGGACGAGGCACAATGCAAACTTCAGCACTTGAAAGCTCAAATGCTGATCTTAGCACAAGCTTGACAAATCTCATCATCATACAAAGAGCGTATCAAGCAAACTCAAAAACGATCACAACAAGCGATCAGTTGCTAAACACACTCATACAGCTTAAACAATAAGCTTTTAAAAGCTTTTTAAGCTAAGCCTAGCCTAAGTGGGCTGGGCTTAAAATCTAGCTTGTTATATGAAGTGAGTTAGATTTTATAAAAAATGAAAAAACCTTGCTTTTTAAGCAAATTTGGAATGAAATTTGCTTAAAAGTAAGTTTTAACTGCTTCTTCGTGAAGCAAAATCAACTGAAAATTAAGCTGATTTTAAGCTTAATTAAAACAAGTGAAAAGAGCTGATAAAAGCTTCTTAAAGGTCCGGAGCATCCTTTGTCTTCCTTAAATTTCCACTCCGGATCTTTCAGAGGCTTTTTAAGCCTTGCTTTACAAGTCTATGATGTAGCCTTGTAATACGAGACTTTTTTGTGGGCTTGACAAACCTTCAATCTATTGCAAACTCGCTCTTTTTTAAGAGTGAGTTGCAAAGATACGCCTAAATAACACTTGTTTAAGCACTTGTTTTTATCGTTAGACTGGGTAAGATAAGTGTATTTGTGAGCTTTTATTATCTAAGGAAGCTTTCAAGTAAAACCCCATCAACTCCTAGTTTATAGGCTTTTTCAAGTTCTTTTAAATGTGGCACAAGAAGCAAAACTTTACTATCAAAAAGATAAAATTCAGCCATTTTGCTTGCCTTTTGGGCTAAGTTTTCATCTTTAAGCAAGATAAAGCTTGCTTTTAGGGCATTGGCAAGTAAAATTTCATTTTCATTTTGAGCTAGGATAGCAAATTTAAAGTCTTTTTCAAGACAAAGTTTGATGAAGTTTTCATCGTATTTGAAGCAAAATATATTTTTTTCATCTTTTTTATCAACGCTTTTGAGCTCATTTTCGCTCAAAATTTGCTTAAAATGAAAACTTTGTATGAGTTTGTGTCCAAAGATTAGCATTTTTATCCCTTGAGTTAATTTATTTAGCTTTATCTTTTATAAGCTTTTATGGTTTCTAATACCTTTAACGCTTCAGCTCCTTTGATAAAGCAATATTTTCTTTGTTTGTCATTGATGATTTCAACTTCTTTGAGGTGTATAAGCTCATTTTCAAGCTCGCTTCCTTTATAAAGTAAAAAAAGCGAATTTGTATCAAAAAATCCCTCGCAAAGCTTGATAAGTGGCTCAACTTTCATCAAGGCTCTTGAGGTGATGAGATCGGCTTTAAATTTGGGCTTAAAAAGCTCGATTTTTTCTTTATGGATATGTAAATTTGCAAGCTTTAAACGCGTTTTTATAAGTCTTAAAAAGGCTGATTTTTTAGCATTTGGCTCAAAAAGATGAAAATCAGCCCTTAAAAAAAGAGCTAAAAAAAGAGCTGGAAAACCTGCCCCAGAACCTATATCAACCGCTGTTTTAACAAAGCTTAAGTCTTTAAAATCAAGCACTTTTACGCTATCATAAATTTCTTTATCTAAGTCTTTAAAATGGCTAAGATTATGCACTTTATTAAATTCACTTAAAAGCGTTTTATACTCTAAGCATTGATTTTCAAACTTTTTTTGCTCGCTTAAACTTAGCTTTTTGATATACTCAAGCATTTTAAAGCAAATGCCCCATTTGTTCTTGCTTTACCTTAAGATAGCCTTCATTAAAGCGGTTTGCTTTGATTAAAATCGGCACTCTTTGAAGCACCTTAACGCCTAAGCTATCAAGCTTTAAGGGGTTATTTGTAAGCAAATTGACTTCTTTGATTTGATAATGCTTGAGTATAAAATCAACGACTTCATAATGCCTCTCATCAGCCTTAAAACCAAGCTTGAGATTCGCTTCTATGGTATTTAGCCCACAATCTTGTAAAGCATAAGCATTGACTTTATTAAAAAGCCCTATTCCACGCCCTTCTTGCCTAAGATAAATGATTAAACCGCCATTTTTTTCTATATAATCAAGTGCAAACTCAAGCTGAGGACCACAATCGCATTTTAAGCTTCCTAAAGCATCTCCTGTAAGGCATTCTGAATGAATTCTCATATTGACAACACCTTTTAAATCGCCTTTTATGATACACAAATGCTCTTTTTCCTCGCCACTTGCAAGCTTTTCTTTAAAGCTTTGAATTTGAAACTGCCCAAATTTGCTTGGTAAATTTGCTTGATCTGAAATTTTTATATCCAAAATTAAGTCCTTATCAAAATAAAATATGTTAAAATCGCTGTGATTTTACCAAAAAAAAGGAAATTAAATGTTTAAAAGACTAAGAAGATTGCGAATGAATGAAAATTTAAGGACTATGCTAAAAGAAACTTCCCTAAAAATAGAGGACTTCATCTATCCGCTTTTTGTGGTAAATGGTAACAATGTAAAAAAAGAAATTTCTTCAATGCCCGGTGTGTTTCAGCTTAGTATTGATGAGCTTTTAAAAGAGTGCAAGGAACTTGTAAGCTTAGATATCAAAGCAATCATACTTTTTGGGGTGATAGAAAATGAGCTAAAAGATAGCTGTGGCAGCGAAGCACTTGATGAAAACTCACTCATTGCAAGAGCTATTAAGGCTATTAAGGCTGAGTATCCACAGCTTTTTATCATCACTGACCTTTGCTTTTGTGAATACACAGATCACGGACATTGCGGTATCATTGATCCGCACACTAAAAGCGTGGCAAATGATCTTACCCTTGAAATTTCAGCCAAGCAAGCCCTAGTGCATGCAAAAGCTGGAGCTGATATGATCGCACCAAGTGGTATGATGGATGGCATTATCGCTACTTTGAGAAAAGCCCTTGATGAAAATGGCTTTGAAAACCTACCTATAATGGCGTATTCGACTAAATTTGCTTCAGCTTTTTATGGACCTTTTAGAGATGTAGCTGAATCTGCTCCAAGTTATGGGGACAGAAAAAGCTATCAAATGGACTATGCTAACGCCAAAGAAGCACTTTTAGAAAGCCTTGAAGATGAAAAGCAAGGCGCTGATATACTCATGGTAAAACCAGCCCTTGCATATCTTGATATCATCAAAGAGCTAGCTCATCACACCTTGCTTCCAATTTGTGTATATAATGTCAGTGGCGAATACGCTTTGCTTAAAGCTGGCGCAAAGCTAGGCGTGATAGACTATGAAAAGCTAATGGTAGAAACGATGATCGCCTTTAAAAGAGCTGGCGCAAAGCTAATCATCAGCTATCATGCTAAAGAAGTAGCAAGGTTGATAAAAGAGGGGAAAATTTAAGGAGGGATAAAGCTTGTCGCTAAGAAATTTGCTGTGAGGTATAATATTTTAAAGACAAAAAGAGCAAAAAAGAATGATTTTTTGCTATAATTTTAATTTGCGTGAGAAAGGATAATCATGAGGCATTGTTTGACTTTAAGGGATTTTAGCAAGGATGAAATTTTAGCTCTTGTAGCTAAGGCTAGCGAGCTTAAAAAAAATCCGCAAAAATTGCTTATCGATAAAACTTTGGCGATGATTTTTGAAAAAAACTCTACACGCACTCGAATGGCTTTTGAGCTTGGCATTACTCAGCTTGGCGGTAAGGCTTTGTTTTTAAGCTCAAATGACTTGCAACTTAGTCGTGGCGAGCCTATCAAAGATACGGCTAGGGTGATTGCGAGTATGGTTGATTTTGTCATGCTTAGAGTCAATTCTCATGAAACCTTGCTTGAATTTGTTAAATACTCCAAAGCACCTATCATCAATGGCTTAAGTGATTTGTATCATCCAACTCAAGTTTTAGGGGACTTGCTTACCATTAAAGAATACAACAAAAAAGGCAAAATCGCTTATGTAGGCGATAGTAATAATATGTGTAATTCTTGGCTTATCACGGCTTCAATACTTGGCTTTGAGCTTAGCGTTGCTACACCAAAAGGCTATAAGATCAACGAAAATGTGCTTGAGTTTGCACTCAATGAAGCTAAAAAATCAGGTGCAAAACTCAGCTTTACAAATGATAAATTTGAAGCCCTAGCTGGTAAAGAAGTCATCATCACTGATACTTGGGTTTCTATGGGACAAGAAGCTGAAAAAACAAAGAGGCTTAAAGACTTTGAAGGTTTTATCATCGATGAAGAAGCGATGAAAAAAGCTGAAAAAGAAGCGATTTTCTTGCACTGCTTGCCAGCGTATAGAGGCTATGAAGTAAGCGAAGAAGTGTTTGAAGCTCATAGCAAAGAAGTGTTTGATGAGGCGGTAAATAGGCTTTATGTAGTAAAGTCTTTGCTTTGTTTTTTAAACACTCATCGTTAAAAGATAAAAAGCCACCAATACCACACCCCAAACAAAGTTACTAAAACAATACCAACAAGGGTAAGCAAGCTTCCAAATTTCATCATATCTAAAGTTTTAATCCCACCTTGAGCAAAAACTATAGCATTTGGCGGGGTTGAGATAGGGATCATAAAAGAAAAGCTCGCACAAATCGTGATGATAAGCATAACAAGCATGCGGTGCGTTTCATCTAAAAAGCTTACTGTAGCAACATTGATAATAGGCAAGATGATAGCAATAAGTGCTGTAGTGGATAAAAAGCTCGTAGCAACGATAGCACAACAACTTGCGATAAACACAAAAAGCACAAAAGGCAAATCCTTAAAAAGCAAGAAAAACTTCTCAAATGCCCCACTTAGCTCAGCTTGAGAAAAAGCTGTGGCGATACAAAAGCTTGCTCCAAACAAAAAGATAAGTTCATAAGGTATGGATTTTGAATCATTCCATGATAAAAAGCCTATTTTTGGCAAAAACATCATCAAACCAAAGGCAAGCAAAACCACATTTTCATTTAAGCCCAAACCATTGTAAAATGGCTTTATAGGCGAGTTTATAAAAAGAGTGATGAGTAAAGCGCACAAAAATACAAGCAAACGTTTTTGCTCTTTGGTGCTTTTCATCTGTGTAAAAGCTTCTAAATTCAAGCTCTTGCCCTCAGTATTAAAAGAAAGAATTTTAATCATCGCAAAAAGCATAAGCAAAGTGATAGGAAGCATCATAAAAATCCAAGTTGTAAAGCTTAGACTTGGCATGTGGATATTTTCTAAAAAGCCAAGATAGATCAAATTTGGCGGACTTGAAATAGGCGTTGTGATCCCACTAATACTTGCTGCAAAGGCTATAGTAAGCAAAAAACGCGTTCTTAAAAAAGTATCATCACTGATTGACA
Source organism: Campylobacter sp. MIT 12-5580 (assembly GCF_005406235.1). Taxonomy (NCBI): domain Bacteria; kingdom Pseudomonadati; phylum Campylobacterota; class Epsilonproteobacteria; order Campylobacterales; family Campylobacteraceae; genus Campylobacter; species Campylobacter sp. MIT 12-5580. The sequence continues at coordinate 26,440 of NZ_NXLK01000001.1, read as the reverse complement.
TCGCAACAGGTAAGAGTAAAAGAGCTACGGTTGAGTTTGACAAAGCAGAGCCAAGCACTATACTTGCAAAGCCAAGAGCGCAAATCACGCCTTTTGGGGTTTGAGGAAAGCGACTTAAAAAAGTCTTGGCGATCACCTTGTGAAGTCCTGTTTTCTCAGTAGCTGTAGCAATCATAAAGCCACCTAAAAATAAAAATATTATGGGATTAGCATAATTTGCAGTGGCTTGTTTTGTCTCTAAAATTCCAAAACTAGGAAAAAGTATAATAGGAAGCAAGGAAACAACGCCCATAGGTAAGGCTTTGTTCGTCCATAAAGTCACCAAAAGTGCCATTATACCAAGCAAGATAGAAACTTTAATGGAAGCTTTGAGGTAAAAGAATGCTATCGCTGTAGCGATGAGAGCAAGGAATACTGCCAAAACCAAGCCTAAAAAAATTTTAAAAAATTGCTCATCTTTTAATTTTTGTTTGTTAAGCTGGGCTTTTTGGCTCATCTTTGCTCCAAGATCGCTTTTTGAAAAAGATTATAACTTATCTTAGCTCAGTTTGTGTAAAAAAGAAGCAAAATTTAAGAAAGCAAGGTTTCATTTTGTAAATTTTATAAAGTTTTATTGATAAAACTATCCTGAAAAGTTCTTTCATTTTTTATCTTGCAACTTAGCTTGTGCTAAAGTTTTTAAAGCTTTTTCTCTTTTTGTTTTATCTTTCTAAGTCAAAAAGTGCTATAATCTTAAAATCATAAACGAACAAATAAGGAAAAATTGATGAAAAGCCTAGAAAAACAAAGTAAAAGCCTCCAAAAGATAGATGAATTAAGTCAGAATTTAGGCATTAAAGCAGATGATAAAACTATACTTGAACTCAAAAATACCCAAAATGAAAATGAAAAAATTTTAAGCCTTAAAAGCGGACATTGGCAAGCTCCTGAGCCTTGGTTTGTCATTGATGAGGAAGATAATTTGCATACTTTGATTTCAATCAATAGCCTTAAAAGCATGCTTGAAGGACTTAAAGAGCTTCAAAAAGAAAATTTTGAGCTTAGGCTTGAAAAGGCGATTTATCAGCAAATTCCCATTGATTTTAATGATGTTTGGATTGTGGCGATGGACGAGATCAAAAAACAAGCTAAAAATAACACCACTCAACTTAATATCGATCTTTCAAAGCTCATGGAAAATATCAAAAAAGAACACCCAAATCTTTTTGTCGATATGGAAAGTCTTGTCATGCAAGGTGAAGCACAATGAGAGATTATAAGGCTTTTGTGAAGTATTCAAAACCCGGACCTCGTTATACTTCTTATCCTACGGCTTTAGAATTTAATGCTGAGTTTGCATATCAAGATTATATAAACATTCTTAAAGCTCAAACAAGGGATTTGTCTTTGTATTTTCACCTGCCTTTTTGTAGGAGTGCGTGTTATTTTTGCGGCTGTAATGTCATATATACTGCTAAGGAAGAAAATAAAGAGCGGTATTTAAAGTATCTATTTGCCGAACTTGATCTTTTAAAAACGCACATAAACACACAAAGAAAAGTCGTTCAAATGCACTTTGGTGGTGGCACACCGACTTTTTTTTCAGCCTCGCAACTTGCTTCTTTAATCACTAAGATAAAAAGTGTATTTGTGAATTTTGATGATAAGGCTGAGTTAAGCTGTGAGATTGATCCTAGGTTTTTAAACGAGGATCAAGCTGAGATTTTAACGCAAAATGGCTTTAACAGAATCAGCTTTGGCGTGCAAGACTTTGATGAAAAAGTGCAAAAAGAAATTCATAGAATTCAGCCCTTTGAACTGACTTTAAAAGCGGTAGAAATGATGCGTAGCAAGGGTGTTAAGTCTGTGAATATGGACTTAATTTATGGACTACCTTTTCAAAATTTGCAAAGTTTTAGCAAAACTCTTGAAAAAGCCTTGCTTATAAATCCGGATCGCTTTGCGATTTTTAATTACGCTCATGTGCCTTGGCTTAAAAAAAATATGCGTAAATTTGATGAAACAACCCTACCAAGTCCAGATGTCAAGCTTGAAATTTTAGAATACTGCGAAAAGTTTTTAACGCAAAATCATTATAAAATGATAGGTATGGATCATTTTGCAAAACCAGATGATGAATTGTTTAAAGCCCTAGAAAATGGCTCTTTGCATAGAAATTTTCAAGGCTATACTACTAGAGGCGGAGCTGATTTAATCGGTGTTGGGCTTACAAGCATAGGCGAGGGTATGAGTCATTATGCGCAAAATTACAAAGATATGCCAAGCTATGAAAAGGCTATTGATGAGGGCAGACTTCCTTTTGAAAAGGGCGTGCTTTTAAATGATGATGATAAGTTGCGAAAGGCTGTGATTATGTCTTTGATGGCAAATTTTGCTCTTGATATCAAAGGTATTGAGCGTGAATTTGGCATTGATTTTAGGACGTATTTTGCTAGGGATTTAGAACTTTTAGACGAATACAAAGACTTTTTTAGCCTTGATGAAAATACCTTAAAAGTCAATGAAACAGGGGCTTTGCTGATAAGAAATATCGCTATGTGTTTTGATGCGTATTTGCAAAAATACCGCGATCAAAAAGTTTTTTCAAAAACGGTGTAATAATGCTTTTAAAAGATATAACAAATGCGTGTGTAAAATGTGGCAAATGTATCCCAGCTTGCACTATCCATGAGATCAATGCTGATGAAACAACGAGTCCAAGGGGCTTTTTAGACTTAATCACAGCGGTAAAAGAAGAAGAGCTAGCGCTTGATAAAAATGTCAAAAAGATATTTGAAAGCTGTTTTTTATGCACAAATTGCGTGCAAGCTTGTCCTAGTAGCTTGCGGGTTGATAGCGCGATCGAGGCTATTCGTTTTGATTTGGCTCAAAAATACGGCATTGCTTGGTATAAAAAACTTGCTTTTTTCTTGCTTTCCAAACGCAAGATTATGGATATAGTGGCAAAATTTGGCTATGTTTTTCAAAGCTGTGCTTTTAAAATTCAAGGACAAAATAGCATTGCAAATACTGATAAAAAAGGCAATTTACAAAAAAGCTTTGGTATGAGAGCAAGATTTTCTTTTCCTATGGTGAAAAAAGGACGTTTGCTTATAAGCTTAAACAAAAAAAGCTTTTTAAACTCACAGCCTGAATTTGTAGATAATGGCGGAGCAAAAAGCATAGGCTTTTTTGTGGGTTGCTTAGCAAACTATGCTTATACAAGCACGGCTGAAGCGGTTTTAACCATCGCTAAAGAGCTTAAAATCAATGTGGATTTAATGAAAGATCAAGTATGCTGTGGAGCGCCTCAGTATTTTACGGGTGATTTTAAAAGAGTTGAGGTTTTGGCTAAAAAAAATATAGAATATTTTGAAAAAAAACTTGAGACTCTTGAAGCTATCATTGTGCCAGAAGCGACTTGTTCGGCAATGTTAAATGTGGATTATGAGCATTTTTTTGAGCTACTTAATCAGCCTGATTGGGCTAAAAGAGCAAAGCAAGTTGCAAGTAAGATTGTTTTGGCAACAAAATATTTTTATGAGCAAAATGAGCTTTTAAGCTTGCTTGAAAAAAGAGGCAAGCAAGATTTGCTTATCACTTATCATGATCCTTGTCATGCAAAAAAAATGCAAGGCGTTTTTAAAGAGCCAAGAGCTTTATTAGGGGCGAATTTTAAACTCGTAGAGCTTTCACAAAAAGATACTTGCTGTGGCTTTGGTGGAGTGAGTATGCAAACTGAGTATTATGAAAATTCTTTAAAAGTTGGGCTTAAAAAGGCAGAGGATATCAAAGCCAGCAAAGCTCAAATCATCAGCGCAGAATGCTCAGCCTGTAGAATGCAAATTTCAAATGCTCTTACTCAAGCTCAAAGTGAAGTTTTGTTTAAAAATCCACTCGAGCTTATCGCTTTGGTGCTTACAAGCCAAGAGCAAGCTTAAAACCAAAGAAAAACACAGCCCCTAAAATCCCAGCAACTGGCAAGGTGATGATCCAAGCCAAACCTATAGGCTTCATCATCGCCCAATTTGCATTTTTATTATACAAGCCTATGCCTAAAATCGCCCCTATGAGTATATGTGTAGAGCTTACCGGTATGCCAAATTGTGTCGCAAGCAAGATCACTATACTTGCACCAAGTTCTGCACTAAAGCCTGTTGTAGGCTTGATTTGTGCGAGTTTTGAGCCAACCGTTGTAATCACTTCTTTTCCCAAGAACCAAAGCCCTATCACAAGAGCAATACCAAACATCAAAAGCACAGCAAAAGGCACAGGAGAGCTTGGATTAATCACGCCGTTTTTAAACACATCTAAAATCGCCGCAAAAGGTCCTAAAGCATTTGCAATATCATTTGCACCATGCGAAAACGCAAAGCTTGAAGCAGTAAAAATTTGAAACCAAGAAAAAATGCGATCTATAGTTTTGTTAAGTTCTGTTTTCTTAACTATCCTAACCACCGCAAAAGTAAGTGTATAAGCGATGATACCGATGATACAAACAATCCAAACATTTTGTATAGCATTAAGCGTGCTTACCTTATCAAGTCCTTTAAACAAAAACATAGAAGCAATAATCATCGCCGCAACGCAACCAACCATAGGAATATGCGTCTTAGCTTCTGTAAAAATATCCATATTTTTTTCTTGTTCTTTATACTCTTTCATTTTATTTTTATAAAAACTTTTTGTTTTTTCATCATCATCTTCATCGTCTAAAACAATAGCACTGAGTTCTTTAATCTGTTCGCTTTGAGGCATTTGCTTAAGATTTGAGAAAAATTCTTCTTTGAAATTTTTCTTTTCTTTTTTGATGATTTTAAGATTTTCGCCAAGCTTTTGTGAAGGGCTTAAAATTTTGCGGTGGATATAAGAAAAGATCATATAAGAAACCAAGCCACCCAAAAGTGGAGAAATCACCCAGCTTAAGGCTATCCTGCCAATCTCAAGCCAATTTACCATAGATAAAGTTTGCGCTCCGCTAAAATAAAACGCCCCCATAGCCACACTTGCACCAACTATACCGCCTATAATGCTGTGAGTAGTAGAAACAGGCAAGCCCTTTTTTGTCGCTACAAAGATCCATAAGCCAGAGCTTAAAAGAGAAGAAAGCATAATAATGACAAAAAGCATAGGATTTAAATCAGTTGGAAAGACAACTATACCGCTTCGTATAGTTTTAGTCACTTCACCTCCAGCAAATACTGCCCCACTAAGCTCAAACACAGCCGCGATGATTAAGGCTTGTTTGATCGTGATCGTTTTAGCCCCAACACTTGTTCCAAAGGAATTTGCAACATCATTTCCACCTATGTTAAATGCCATAAAAATGCCAAAAACACTCGCTAAAATAAATAAGATCAAATAGTGATTTGGGATATAATTATACCCCCATATCCAAAAGCAAATCACGCTGATAACAAAGATAAACAAAGCCGCAGCATTATCTCTTAACACGATAAAACCTTTTTTTAATGATTTTTAAATCATCATTATAGCTTGATTTCGCTTTTTTTGCTTTTAAAAATAAAAAATTTACTTGAAAGTGTTTAAAAATGGCGTGAAGAATGCTTTGTTTTTATGAGCTTTAAGGCTGATTTTACCGCTTCTTCATAACTTTTTGTACTTAGTTTTGCATTTTTATAAGCCTTATCAAAAGCAGTGCCATGATCAACACTTGTTCGAATGATAGGTAAATTCAAGCTAATATTTACACTTTTTTCAAAATACAAAGCTTTAAGTGGAGCAAGCCCAAGATCATGATACATACTTACAAGGCGGTTGCAATGCTTTAAAGAAGCTTTGCTAAAGGCTGTATCAGCGACTAAAATTTCAGGGATATAAAAATGCTTTATATGCATTTTTTGATAAAGCATATCACATATCTTAGGTTCTTTTAAAAGCTTTTCTAGGATATATGCGTCATTATTTTTTTCAAAATATGCTTCTAAAAAATTTTGATTTTTATGATTTTCTTTTAAATTTAAAAAAATATTGCTTATCTGCACGGCTTTTTTCATCTTTTCTTCTTCAGCTCCACCAATCGCCCCATAATCTCCTGCGTGCGGATTAAATCCTAAAACGCCTATATTTTTAAAATGAGTTTGTGTGTAAAAGTTAATCAAAAAGCGAGTTAAAGCTGGAATTTGGATACGCTTGCTTACCTCATTTAAGGGGATATGTTCGGTAAAAAGAGCAACAAAAAGCTTAGAACAACCAAGCATCATAATAGCATCTTGTTTAAAAAAATCACTCAAAGCCCCAGTATGCCCCTTATAGTCTATATTTGCAAGCTGCCAAGCTTTTTTATGAATGGGCAGGGTAATTAACGCCTTTGCAAAGCCTTGTTGGGTAAAATAACACGCACTTTCAAAACTTAAAAAGCTATACAAACCGCTATTTTTATCAATCTTTGAAGCTTGAATGCTAAATTCACTCTTACTTTTACTTTGAATAGGGCTTATAAAGCTTGAGATACGCAGTTTTTTTGAGCTTTTATCTTCTTTAAATTCAAACACCTCGCCCTTATCAAACTCAACGATATGAAAATCATCATCTAGGTGCAAATCAAGCTTTTTAAGCCCTTGTTTTAAAAGTCTTTTATGGATAAAATAATAAGGCTCGCAAAATTTTGAAATTTTTTTATGACAAGTCAGCAAAAGCTCCAAACCTATGCCATTGATATCGCCTATGCTGATGGCGAGTTTTGGGCGTTTTTGAGGTGTTTTTTTCATACAAGCAAACTTTTCATCTCTAAAATGGCTTCTTTTAAACCGACAAAAACTGAACGCGCAATGATACTTTGTCCTATGTTAAGCTCTTTGATCTCTTTGATTTGGGCTATATCTTTGACATTTTTATAATTTAAACCATGTCCAGCCACGACAAATAAATTTAAACTTTGAGCCAAAGCAGCTGCTGTTTTAAGCCTTTCTAACTCATTTTCAAGCTTGAGCTTTAAGTTGCTTTTATCAAGATCAAATTCTTTGATCTTGTAAGGTGTGCGTAGGATATTGCTAAAAAGAGCATTGTGTAAATTTGCATACACTCCGGTGTGAAGCTCTATGCTATCAGCATTTAAAAACTTTGCCTTAGAAATATCAGCTTCATTTGCATCGATAAAGAGTGAGACTTCGATCCCAGCTTGCTTAAGTTTGTTAATATTGCTATCAAGCCCTTTTATATCGAGATTTAAGCCGCCTTCTGTGGTAAGTTCTTGCCTTTTTTCAGGCACTAAAGTAACTTTGTAAGGCTTATAACGTAGGGCGAGCTCTATCATTTCATCAGTATTAGCACACTCTAAATTCACTACGCTTTTGCAAAGTGTAGTGATCTCTTTAAGATCGTTTTCATTGGCATGTCGGCGATCTTCTCTTACATGAAGCGTGATAAGATCAGCATATCTTGCAGCCACAAATGCTGCCTCAAGTACTTGAGGATCATCAACCTTTCGAGCCTCTCTTAAAACAGCGATATGATCGATATTTACGCCTAAAAGCATGATTTATCCTTTAAATTTAACTTAAAATGAATACACAAAAGCTTGATTTTGCTTTTATTAAAGCTTTGAAGTTTCTTTTAAAAAACGTTTTAAAGCCTTTTTTTCTTTTACCTTTATATCATAATAAATTAGACTTAAATATGCCTTAATCGCAGCCTCACTTATACCCCTACTTTGGGCATAATGCTTGAGTATATAGTTTGGAATTTTAATCTTTTTTTTATCAAACTGACTTAAAATTTTTGCAAATAAAGCCTTTTTTCTAAGACAAGAAAAGCGAGCAAATACAAAGGGTAAATTTGTCTTTTCATGCCAACGCTCACACAAATCAACATAGGCATTTGGCTCTTTTAGATAAAGTTTTAAAGCCTTATCGCCTATGATTACCCTGCCCTTTTGTTTTAAAACATGAGCTAGGGCATTTGAAGTTGCTGAAGCTGTGTCTTTTGCTGACTTGGTATTTTTTTCAACAAGAACGGATTTGACTTTTTTATTGGCACAAATTCCAAAGTCTAAATTCTGGTATTTTTTACGCGCACTTTCTATGCTTGAAATTACAGCTGCGTCTATGCGTGCGAAAAATAAGTCACGATTAAGCTTACTTGGCACGCCCTTTTTATACTCCATAGCCTTTTTAAAGCCATTTGGCAGGGGGTATTTTTTAAGGTATATATGCAAGGGCAGTAAATTGATATAATCAATCTTGCCAAATATCATTTCTTCATCGCCTTTAAAAAAGCATTTACCCTTAATTCTAGCTCATCTAAGCCTATAAATTCAAGCACTTCAAAGATACTAGGGCTTACTGAACTTCCAGTAATGGCTATGCGTAAGGCTTGGGCTAAATCTTTTAGCTTGGCATTTTTGCTTTCTAAAAAGCTATTTGTAAAGCTTTCAAGCTCGCTTGCTTTCATTACATCAGAGTTTTTTTCAGCCTTTAAGGCATTTAAAAAGTCCTCTAAAAGCTCTAAGCTTGCCTCAGTGATAAATTTTGCCACTGCTTTTTCATCATAGCTTTGCGGGGCATTAAGTATGCTTTTTGCAGAACTTATAAGCTCTAGCAAGGTTTTTGCCCTTTCTCTTAAAAGATCAAGTAAAAACTCTCCTTTGCTTATGCTAGAAAAATCAAAGCCAAGCTCTTTTATATGCTCGTTTAATTCCTTAAAAGCTAGGGTTTTGATATAATGAGCATTGAGCCATTCAAGCTTTTTAAAGCTATAAGTTGAAGCACTTTTGCTAATATGACTTGGATCAAAGATGGTTTTAAGCTGCTCTAGGGAAAAAATTTCATCATCACCATGACTCCAGCCCAAACGCACTAAAAAATTTAACAAAGCCTCAGGTAAAAAGCCTAAAGCCTTATACTCCATCACATCAGTTGCCCCATGCCTTTTTGAAAGCTTTTTACCATCCTCGCCGTGTATCATGGCTAGATGATAAAATTTTGGAACCTTAAAGCCTAAAGCCTCATAAAGCACGATTTGTTTAGGCGTATTTGAAAGATGATCATCGCCTCGTATCACATCACTCACGCCCATTAAAGCATCATCAATTACAACGGTAAAATTATAAGTTGGGCTTAAATCACTTCTTGCGATAATAAAATCATCCATTATATCCTTTATCTCAAAGCTTATATCACCCTTTACGCCGTCTATAAATGAAATAGTGCCGTCTTGAGGTGCTTTAATCCTCACAACCGGTGCAATCCCAGCAGGTGGCGTGCCGGTGAAATCTCTATAACGCCCATCATACCTTGGTCGTTCTTTTCTAGCTTCTTGAGCCGCTCTTAGCACGTCAAGCTCTTCTTTACTCATATAACAATAATACGCCTTGCCCTCATCAAGAAGCTTTTGAATATAAGTTTTATAGATATCAAAACGTTTGGATTGATACTCTATAGCCCCATCATAATCAAGCTTGCACCACTTAAAAGCTTGTATTATAGCCTCAGTTGCTTGCTGGCTATTGCGTTTTAAGTCTGTATCTTCTATACGCAACAAAAACTTGCCCCCATTTTTGCGTGCATAAAGATAAGAAAAAAGTGCTGTTCTTAAACCCCCGATATGCAAGTATCCTGTGGGGCTTGGAGCAAAACGAGTTGTTAAATTTTGCATTTTTTGCCCTTTAGTAAAAATTTATTGATATAATGCAATATTTATACTTAAATAAAGGTTTGATATGAAAAAAATTTGCTTTTTTTTATGCTTTTTACTCTCTTTAAATCACGCACAAGAAATCAATTCTATCGCCATCATCGTTAATAAAGAGCCTATCACTTCTTTTGAGATTAACGAAGCGATAAATGAACTTAAAGTGCCAAGAAATCAAGCTATATCTATGCTTATAAATGATCGTTTAGAGGAGAGCGAAGCTAAAAGAATGGGAATTTTTATCAATGAGTTTGAACTTGAAAACGAGTTAAATAAAATGCTAGCTCAAAGTGGGGGCAGTATGCAAAGTCTGCAAGCAAGTTTAAGCTCAAGTGGCGAAAGCTTGGAAGATTTTAAAGAAGATTTTAAAAAGCAAATGCAAAGAAAAAAGCTTTACGAAGCAGTGGCAAGCGGAGCAAAAATCGATAATAGTGAAGATGCGATGAGATCGTATTTTGAAACACATTCAAATGAGTTTGTGCTTTACGCGAGCATTGATGTTAATATTTTTAGCTCTTATGAAGCAAAGGATTTAGAAAATTTACAAAAAGGTGGTAAAAAAGCTTCTAACGTGAAAGAGCATAGAGAAAATTTAAACACAAGCAATGCTGATCCACGCTTGCTCGCCTTTCTTTCAAGACTTAATATCAACGAATTTTCGCCTATACTCCAAAATAGCGGCGAGTTAAGCATTTATCAAGTCAAAGCCAAACATCAGCCTCAAACACTGCCTTTTGAGCAGATTAAAGAAGAGGTAGCAAATGTCTATATCAACGAGCAAAGACAAAATTTTATTAAGGATTTTTTTGATAAAGCAAGGGCAAAAGCGACGATACAATACCTTCGCTAAAGCCCATTTTTACACTCTTAACCAAATTTAGCTTGAAAATGCTTCATAAATTCACACAAACTTTTAACCTGATCTAAAGTTATAGCATTATAAATACTCGCACGAATTCCACCTAAAAGCCTGTGTCCTTTAAGTCCTAGCATATCTTGCTTTTGAGCTTCTTCGATGAAAATTGGCTCAAGTTCAGCATTTGTAGCTATGTTAAAGCTCACATTCATCAAAGAACGATCCTCAACCTTTGCATGCCCCTTATAAAAGCCCTTGCTTTCATCGATAGTGCTGTATAAAAGCTTAGCTTTGGCTTGATTGTTTGCATGCACCTTATCAAGTCCGCCTTGCTCTAAAAGCCATTTCATCTCTAAAGCAAACATATAAATCGCAAAGGTTGGTGGCGTGTTAAATAAAGAATTATTTTCACTGTGAATGCTGTATTTAAGCATACTTGGTATGTTTTTTTGCTTAGATCTTTCAAGCATATCTTTGCGGATAATCACACAAGCAAGCCCTGAAATTCCAGCATTTTTTTGCACGCCTCCATACAACACACCTATATTGCTAAAATCAACCTTTCTTGAGAAAAAATCACTTGAAGCATCGACGATTAAGGGGCATTTGCTCTTTGGATAGCTTTTATACTGCGTTCCATAGATAGTGTTATTTGAGCAAATATAACCATAATCAGCATTTGGCGAAAACTCAAATTCTGGGATATAAGAAAAGCTTTGTTCCTCGCTACTTGCGATGACTTTGTGGTTGATGCCTAAAATCAAAGCTTCTTTAATGGCTTTTTTTGTCCAAATGCCAGTATTGACATATTCGCATACTCCATTTAAGGCTAAATTCATAGGAATCATCGCAAATTGAAGGCTTGCTCCACCTTGCAAAAACAGCACTTCATACTCATCATCTATGCCATAAAGTTTTTTTGCATTATTCATCGCTTCAAAATGCACTTCTTCAAAAACTTTGGTTCTATGGCTGATCTCCATAATAGAAAAGCCCTTATTTTCATAGTCTAAAAGCTCTTCTTGAGCTTGTTTTAAGATACTTAAGGGCAGGGTTGATGGACCTGCGCTAAAATTGATTTTTCTCATCTGTTCTCCTTTGCAAAATGAAATTATAGCTAATTTTGTGCCGCGATACAAACACCTTCTCTTAAACCCTCATCAACAACGACGAGCTTTTGCCTATCAAACAAAGCAAAAAGCAAAAACGCTCCAGCGATAAGAAAATGGCTTCTGTCTTTTCCTACCCAAAAATCAGCTTGAGCTTTACTCATCTTTGAAAGTTTTAAGGCAAAATGCAAAAAGTCATTCTGTCTTAAAAATGTGCCATTAATAAGCCTTGCTTGATAGTTTTGATACGTTATGCCTTTTTTAAGGGCTGCTACGCTTGTAGGCACACCAGAATTAAGCACCACAACCCTACCCTGAAAATGCTTTAGTTTTTGCAAAGCTTCATCACTTTGCTTAAAAGCCTCAAAAGCAAGATGTTTAAGGAATTTATCTTTAAGCAAAAACTCAAGTTTAAGCTTTTTATCTGTGTTATTTTTTAAAAAATATCTTGTATTAAAGGTTGATAAATTCGTATTTTGACTAAATTTAAAATTCGCTTTTGCTTTTTCATAAAAAGAAATGATACCAAAATCAAAACTTTGTGAGAAGTTCTTAAAAGAAAGCTCACAGCTTGCTCCACCCAAATCACAAAATGCAAGATTTTTTTCCACAAAATTTAAGTTTTTCAGCGCATTTTTCATACCCAAAACGCTCAATCTAGCCTCTTCATCAGCACTAATAAGCCTAAAATTTACACCAAATTCTTGTTTTAACTCTTTAAAAATCGCCTCAGTATTATTTGCTTTGCGAAACGCAGCCGTAGCTACTGCATAAGCATTTTTAAGCTCAAAACCCTGATTTTCAAGCTCCTTTAAAGCATTTTTAAGTCTTTCAATCGCTTCTTGAGAAATTTCTTTGCTCTTGCTTAAATCACGAGCCGCGCCGATAACAAATTCAGCTTCTTTTATCGCCTTAAAACACTCATTCATTTCAACAGCTCGAAGCGTGTTTGAACCAAGATCAATGCCAAGCATATTTTCCTTTCTTTACTTACAATTTTCATAAATTTTTATGTTATTTTATAATAATATTTTCGCCTTATCACTTCAAATTTAACTTTTTTATCATTAAACTCAAAATTATAGATATAGTTAGAAAGTTTTATATAAATTATAAATTTGTTAAGTTTTTTTATGAATTTAAATATTTTTTAAAGTATTTTCAAAGCTGATTTTTTGTAAAATGTTTGAGTTAAAACTTAAACATAAAAGGAGAGCCAATGAGTGCATACATCAACAAGGTGCTAGAAAATATCAAAAAAGCTTCTCAGCCCACTTTTTTACAAGCTGCTACTGAGGTTTTACATTCTATAGAGCCTATTTTAAAGGCAGATAAAAGATATGAACAGCACAGCATTTTAGAAAGACTTGTGGTGCCAGAAAAAGTTACTCAATTTCGCATCGTGTGGATCGATGATAAGGGTAAAGCTCAAACAAATTTGGGCTACCGCGTGCAGTTTAGCTCGGCTCTTGGACCTTATAAGGGCGGACTTCGTTTTCACCCAAGTGTAAATTTAGATGTGCTTAAATTTTTAGGCTTTGAACAAATCTTTAAAAATTCTTTAACAGGACTTATGATAGGCGGTGGTAAGGGCGGATCAGACTTTGATCCTAAGGGTAAGAGTGAGGGCGAGATTATGAGGTTTTGTCAAGCTTTTATGCTAGAACTCAGTAAAATCATCGGTGCAAATACTGATGTGCCAGCTGGCGATATAGGCGTTGGCGGGCGAGAGATAGGCTATATGTTTGGAGCATATAAAAAACTCACCAATTTATTTGATGGCACACTTACAGGAAAAGGGCTAAAATGGGGCGGAAGCCTTGCAAGGACTGAAGCTACTGGTTATGGTTGTGTATATTTTGCTGATGAAATGCTTAAAAAGGCAAAAGATTCGCTTGAAGGCAAGGTTTGTGCTGTCTCAGGAAGTGGAAATGTGGCTATTTATACTATAGAAAAACTTGCTGCTTTTGGTGCAAAAGCTGTTACGATTAGCGACAGCTCTGGTTTTGTGTATGATAAAGAAGGCATTGATCTTAAGCTTTTAAAAGAGATTAAAGAAGTCAAGCGAGGTAGAGTGAGTGATTATGCAAAAGCAAAAAAAGGTGCTGAGTTTGTAAGTGTAGATAAATACAAAAAAGGCACAAATGGTGTTTGGAGCGTCAAGTGTGATGGAGCTTTTCCAAGCGCGACTGAAAATGAGCTGAATTTAGCCGATATTAAAACCCTTTATGCTAATGGTTGTCGTTTTGTGGCTGAGGGCGCAAATATGCCAAGCTCTTTAGAAGCGATTGATTTTATGCTTGCTCAAAAAGACTTTCATTTTGCTCCAGCTAAGGCTGCAAATGCTGGCGGGGTAGCAACTTCTCAGCTTGAAATGCAACAAAATGCAAGCATGGCACAATGGAGCTTTGAAGAAGTGGATAAAAAACTGCATAAGATTATGAAGGACATCTTTCATAATTCTTATGAAACCGCAAAAGAATTCAAACACGCTGGAAACCTTGTCGTAGGCTCAAATATAGCCGGCTTTAGAAAAGTCGCTGAAGCTATGCTTGAGCAAGGGTATTGCTGATAAATACAAAATTTAACTAAGATGAGCTAAGCTTAAACTCATCTTAGTTGCTTTAGTGGTTTTGCTTTTTAAATAGGATTGATGATATCTTATATTCTTTACATAAATTTAGACAAAAAACGATAAATATCATATAAGTTTTATTCATTATAGCGTATTTAAATCTTTAAATAAGTGATGAATGGCGTTATTAGGAGAATATGAATGAATAAATTGTATTTGAATTTAAGAATTTTAAATATTAATAGAAATTTAAAAAAGGAGTAAAAATGAAAAAATATACATTAGTGGTTTTAGTTTTTTGTTTCTCTTTGCTTCATGCTTTAAGCATTGATGAAATGCTGGAGCAAGAGATTTTACCGCCTAGCTTTGATTGTGCTAAGGCGGTGAGCGATGATGAATTGCTCTTATGCAATCACATAGGTTTAATGATAGAGTATGAAAATAAGCTTTCTGCTGCAATGGATAATTTTTATTCAAGTTATTATAGGATTGTTTCAAAGCATATAAATGCACAAGATAAAAACAAGCTTAGAAATATCTCTAAAGCAATGATAAAAGAAAGGCAAAGAAAAGTTAAAGAAGAGCTTGAGCTTACAGATTTACCAGAAGGAGCAAATCCTATTATCCCAGCGTTAAACGCGGTTGAAATGATGCAGGATGTGTATTTGGCATATTTTCAAAAAATTACTGATTTTATTTATGATGAGCCAAAGTATGAGCATATCTTTGAACAAATTTTCACACGCAATGCACAAGAGTATTATGAGCTGATACAAACTAGCGATACACTAAAAACGATTATCGATAAGGCTGCTAAAGAAGGCTTGGTGGATAAAAGAGGCAGACTCTTAGCGAAGTGATAAACTTGGGCTTAATTTTAAAAATTCTAAGTGATTTGATTTACACTTAATCATAATAAAAAGCTTTAAAGCCTCTTTTAAGAATGTGCTTTAAAGTTTTTATTGTTTTTGTGTATTATAAAATACCTTAAATTTAGCCTTAGCAGGGTTTAATATACATAAAAAAAGCTTAAAATTTGAGTGATAATTTTATCTTCTAGGGAAGCTTTGCTTTCTTTTGTATTAGCCAAAAAGCTTGTTCTAGCGATTAAGCTTGTCTTTTGTGCTTCTTTTGTGAGTGTGTTTGTGATTTGAAGATTAACTTGCAAAAGGTAAAAATTTTCTACCTCATAATCATAATCAACCCTCATAAAAGGTCCATATATAAAGCCCACGCTACCGCTGTTTATCTTTCTTGCATAAGAAAATTTCCTAAAATCAACAAGATTAAGTAAAATTTCAAAGTCTGCAGTATTTGCATTTGTGGCTATATTAAAGCCCTTATTTACAAGGGCATTTTCAAGCTTTGTTTGAAGCGTATTTGGAATTTGGGCTGGATTTTGTAAATTTATACTTACACTTTTTGGTAAAGTGGTTTTGATAAAAATACCCTCATTGCTCGTTTGTATAAAGCTTTCAACCTTAGAAGCACACGCTGAAAACAAAAGAGTAAAAAAGACAAGGATACAAATTCGCATTTTTATTCTTTAATGAGAGTTGGAACCGATCTTAAACCAAGCTTTTGGTATTTTTCAAAAAGAGCGTAATAAGTGTTTAGTTCTTTTTGAGAGACTTTGTCGTAATTTTTGATATTTTCATCATAGTATTTTCTTAAAATAGCGATTTTTTGTGCGTCTGTTTTGGCGTTTTTGCTTTCTTTGTAAATCAAAGCTGTTTTTTCAAAAGCACTTTTTCCATGCACTGGAGTGATGATGAGTTTGAGCTGATTTTCTTTAAGTTCTTCTTCAATGCCTGCTAAATGCGCTCTACAATAAGGGCATTCAGGATCGCTAAAAACATACAAAACAGGCTTATTTTTATCGCCTAGCGTGATAATTTGCATTTCATTTTTAAGGGCAGCTTTTGCTTTTTGTGAAAATTCTGCTCTTTGTTGCTCTAGTGAAGTCATTTCGTATTCTTGGCGATACATTCTTTTTTGTTTGACATCAATAACTTCTGGAAAGATAAAATCATCTTGCACGAAAATAATATCTTGCGTGCTTTGTTCGCCAACTTTTATGCTTAGCTCTACGCTTGTGATATTTGAGTTTTCAAGTTTTTCTTTTTTCAAAACTGAAACTTTAGCATTTGGCACTTGCATTTTAATCAAATCAGTATAAAACTTAATCGCCTCATCATTTTTATCAGCAAATGCTTGAGAAAAAACCATGCTTAAAGTAAGGGCTGAAAGGCTGAGGAGCTTTTTCATCTTTTTTCCTTTTTATGAATTTCTTATATTGTAATTTGGCTTTGTAAATATTTCGTTAAAGCTTATTTTGAATTTCTTTTTCATCAATGAGTTTTGAGTCGTATTTGATGACTTTGTGTTGCGTGTTTTCATAAATTTCAACTATGCCTTTAAGCCCTAAAAGTTCGTTTGTATTAAGTTTTTGACTTAAAGGCAAATAGATATTTTTAAATTCGCTTGGATTTTTAAGAAAACACAGCAAAATAAACCAAAGCGCGATAAATACAACAAGAACAAGTAAGCCTAAAGAAAAATACCAATCCGCCCTCTCACTCAGCACAAAGCCACCTATCACCCCGCCCGCAAAGCTTCCAGCATAGCCAAAAGAATTAAACACACCTAAAGCCGCTCCTTTTTCGCCTGCCTTAGCAAATTTAGAAGCACAGCTTTGCATAATAGGCTCATGCAAGTTAAAGCCCACAAAAAACAGCACCACAGCCAAAATAAAAACAAGCCTTCCCCAGCTTAAAAATCCAAGAGCAGGCACACAAGCAAAGAAAAAATATGCCACAGCAAAGAAAACAACCCCAAGCAAAAGTATGCCCTTAGCAAGCCCTCTTTTTTCCCCCAAAGCTCCAGCCATACCCATAGCCACAAAACCAGCGAGCATCGAGTAAAGATAAGTATCAAACAAATCAAGTCTAAATCTTGTAAGCACCAAAGGGATCAATAAAAAGCTTATACTCATGAGCATTTTTTGTGAAAAATTTGTTAAATTCATCAAAGCAAAATTTTTCTCTATCAAAAAGCGTTTGAGTGGAGTTTTTTCATCGTGTTGTATGATCTTGCTTTCTTTTGGCACCCAAGTATATAAAAGCACTATGCAAAGCAAAGTTAAAGCTATGCTAAGATAAAAAAGGCTTGAAAGTCCAAATTTTTCACTCATTAAAGGAGCGAGGATTAAAGAACTTGCAAAGGCTAAGCCTATAAATGCGCCCATTAACGCCATAGCCTTAGAGCGTTTTTCCTCGCTGATAAAATCACTAATCATCGCCACAGCCACAGCCCCAATAGCCCCAGCACCTTGTAAAGCTCTACCTAAAAGCATGATATATATATCTTTTGCTTCAGCACAAATGATCGAGCCTATGATAAAGATGAGTAGCCCCAAAAGCATAGTTTTTTTGCGTCCTATTTTATCACTTAAAATGCCAAAAGGCACTTGTAAGATCATTTGAGTCAAAGCATAAATTCCAACGAGCAAGCCCACTAAAAAAGGCGTAGCCTTATCAAGTTCTAAGGCATAGACACTTAAAACAGGAAGCACGATAAAAAGCCCAAAAAATCTTGTCGCGATGATAAATGAAAGTGGTAAGACGCTTTTTAGCATTGATTTTCCTTGATGTATTAAAAATTTAATTTTACTGAGCTTAGCTAAATTTATCATTAATACAAATACATTTTTTTAAGCAAAACTAAGCTATAATAAGCCTTATTTTTCACACTTTAAGGAAGTTTATGCAAGCACAAGAAGAATTATTGCTTCAAAATAAATTAAAAAGCAAATTATATAAAAATGATCTCTTTAACCTTTTAAATACCCTAAAAATACAACAAGATCAAGAAAAATACTTTAAAAGACTTTTACAAATTCCCCTTAAAAGTCCTTTAAAATGCCTTTTGTGTGGTATCTTTCCATTTTTTTTGAGTTTTGGTTTGTTAAGCTTTGATAGACTTTATAAAGGAGATGAAAAACTTGCTCTGGCTAAGGCAGGGGTGGCTTTATCGTGGGTTTTGCTTGTGTGGATATCTTTTGGGGGTTATTATGTATTTGGATTTGATCCTAGTTTTTCTTCTTTTTCTATAATTTTATCTGCTATGTTGAGTGTGTTGTGGCTTGTCAATTTTGTAGATTTAAGTGTATGTTTCCTTACCATTAAAAATGCAAATTTGAAATCCCTTATGAGTGTTTTTTATCCATATTATACGAGTGTTTTATATGAACAAATACAAAGCAAAGTTCAATCAAAACACAAAGAAGCTCTTTTTAAACATATGCAAAATGCTGATGAAAACGAGCTTTTAAGGCTTATGGGTTTAAGGCTTAAAAGCCCTTATCTTAGCCTTATTTTTAGTCTTTTGCCTATGTGTATATTTTGTGGTTTAAGTCTTGATCGCTTTTATAAGGGCGATTTAAAGATCGGCGTGATGAAGCTTGGTGCATTTTTGGCTGTTTTTGTGTGTATGTTATTTTTAACACCAGATATTCGTTTTTATGCTGCATATGGCTTTGCTTGTTTGTTTGTGTTTAATCTTGTTGATATTTACTTTGTGTATAAAGGTATTTGCAAAGATAATTTAGAAAAAATCTTTCAGGAAAAGGCTTAAAATTCTTTGAAATTTGCTATAATAAAGGCTTTTATGGAGCATAAATGAAGATTGTATTTGCGAGCTCAAACAAACATAAGCTTAAAGAGATCAAAGATTTGCTCAGTGGCTTTGAAATTTATGCCTTTGATGAGGTGCTAAAGCCTTTTGAGATAGATGAAATTGGCAAAAGTTTTAAAGAAAATGCTTTGATTAAAAGTAGGGCTGTATTTGAGGCTTTAAATGCTAAGCAAAGGGCTGAATTTGTGGTTTTAAGTGATGATAGTGGCTTGAGTGTCGCCGCACTTGATAATAAGCCAGGAATTCATTCAGCGCGCTTTTCAGCACAAGGTGATGATGGAAGTAACAGAACAAAACTCATCAAAGAGCTTGAAAAGCTTGATCTTAAAGAAAGCAAGGCTCATTATACAGCCTGCATAGCTTTAAGCTCAAATTTAGGCGAGTTTTATTCGCATGGCTTTTTGCATGGCAGGGTTATTGATACACAAAAAGGACAAAATGGCTTTGGCTATGATAGCCTTTTTATCCCAAATGGCTTTAATCAAACCTTAGGTGAGCTTGATGAAAGTGTGAAACGATGTATTTCTCATCGCTTTAGAGCTTTGAGTTTGAGTCAAATTTGGCTAAATACTTTTTGCAAAGGAAAAAAATGAAGGCATTTATCAAATATATATTTGTAATTATTATGGCGTATGTTGTATTTATGGCTTTATACTTGTTTGTTTTGCAATCTTAGGCTTGAAAGTAAGCTAGGTAGCAAGATAAGACTACCTAAAAGCAAAAGTATCATCACGATAAGAGTTAAAAAGCCAAAATAAATCGTTGGGATAAAATTACTACTCATCATAACACTAAAGCCTAAAATAATGGCAACCTTGCTTTGAAATAAAGCTGATCCTATGTGAAGATGAGAAACTATTAACGCTTCTTGCAAGCTTTTTTTGCCAAGCTCTTCTTTAAATCGGTAAATATAATGTATGCTATCATCTACGCCTATACCTATACAAATAGCTGCTATAGTTATACTCATAAGATCAAGACTTAAGCCCAAAAAGCCCATAAAAGCAAAAACAAGACTTAAAGGAATGATATTAGCAAGTATGCCTACAAGAGCAAGTTTAAAGCTTTTAAACACCAGCACAAAAAGGGCAAAAATCGCTATAATCACAAAAACAAGAGTATTAAACTGCGATGCAAAAAGACTTTGAAGCATATTATTATAAAGGAGCATTATACCACTAAGCCTAAACTCAAGGGCTTCGCCTTGCAAAAGCGTGCCAAGTTCTTCATTTATACTTTTTAAAAACTCATTTCTTTGAAGCGTTGCATCAGAGTCTTTTATGCGCATAACAAAGCGGAGTTCATTCTCATCAACATTGACAAAAGGATTTAAAAGCTCGTTTTTAAAATTCAAAGGTAAATTTTCATACAAAAAAGCCAAAGCAAAATCATCTAAATCTTTACCCTCGTTGATACTTTTGCCAAGTATTAAAAGACTATTTAAGCTAAGAGTTGAGCCGACAAATTCCTTTTGAGTAAAATAATCATGCACTTTTTTAACCAAACGTATCTTATCAGCACTAAAAAAATAAGTCTTTTGTTCAGCCAGTGCGTTAAATTCATCTTCAAAGCTATCTTGAGTAGCTTGCAAGCTTTTGTTTTGAAATCGAAGCACGACTTCTAAAGGCATGGTGCCACCTAAATGCTCGTCAATAACAAGCAAGCCTTTTTTAATCTCAGAACTTTCTTTAAAATAATTCACAAAAGAATTTTCAACCCTAAGCTGTAAAATTCCAAAAAAAGCGATGATAAGGCACACCACACTGACAAGAAAAACAAGTTTTTTTCGCCTAAAACTAAAATTCGCACACCATGCCAAAAAGCCAAAATTAAAGCTTTGCTCAAAAAGCTTCTTGCTAGCAAAAAAAGGCATCAAACACGCAAAGAAAACAAAGCTTAAAACAAGACTTATGCTTATGCCTATACTCATCATTATACCAAGCTTAATGATAGGCTCTATATTTGAAAAAATGAGGCTTAAAAAGCCAATGGCTGTAGTTAAGATAGCGTAAAAACTTGGTTTTAATTTCGCCAAAAGTGTAGCTAGAGTAAGTCTAGCTGAATTTGCTTTTGGAAATTTTTTATTAAGATGAATAAAATGCGTGATAAGATGGATAATCAAAGAAATACTAATAATAAGCATAAAAGCAAGATAATTTGATGAAATCACCGTGATCTTAAAGCCAAGCAGAGCAAACACTCCACTTGCCACACTTAGCGAGACAAAACAAGTTAAAAGTGCTAAAAATACAAAAGAAATTTTGCGAAAAAACAACCACAAAACAAGCGTTAAAAGCAAGCTTAAAGCCACACCATACACCCACAAATCAGCCTTAATATAACTAATCATATCATCAGCGATCATACTCACACCGCCAAGATAAATTGCACCGATTTGCTTTTCATAGTGCGAAGTGATGGCTTTTATGGTATCAAGTCGTGTTTTATTTTCGAGTTTATTTTGCTCGCTTATACGATCAAGCTTGTTTTGAATTTGAGCTTTTAAGGCTTCATTTGTTGTATTTTGACGCTCTTTTATAAGCTCAAGATAAGCTAAATTTGGCTCAAAATACACAATCAAAGCTGTAGTTTTGCCATCTTTTGAGATGATATTGTTTTGATAAAAGGGGCTGTTTAGAATTTCAGCTTTAGCTTTGCTTTTGTTAATATCCTCATCAGCAAGGCTTGGGATATGCTCAAGCAAGGCTTTTAAGTCTTCATTATCTTTGCTGGTAAGCAAAGGAGCGTTGATAATGCTTAAAATTCTTTGTACGCCTTTGATCGCTTCAAGTTCGTTTTGCAAATTTTGTATCATTTTAAGATTGGCTTCGCTAAAAGGATTTTCATCCTTAAAACGCAGAGCAATCATTAAAAAATCATCACTCTTATAACGCTCATTGATCTGTCTATAAAAGCTTAAATCCTCATCATTTTCTAAAAGCAAGCTATCAGCACTTGCATCAACGCTAAGTTTGCTGGCAAAAAAGCTTAAAAACACACATATACTAAGGCTTATAAAAAGTGTAAGTTTAGCGTGTTTGATGAGGGCTTTAAACAAAGTTTCAAAGATCATTTGCCCTCAAAATCAATCGTTTTAAGCTTGACAAGCAAACTTTGAAAACCTTCTTTTTCAAACAAATCAGCAAACTGGGAACGATAAGTTTGTATGATAGAAATACCTAAAACATCGACATCATAGATCAACCATTCATCATTTTTGGCTTTGTAGAATTTAAAAATGATATTTTTAGCTTCGCCATCTATAACCATAACCGAGTGAAGCCACACTCTTGTATCGTTTTTTTGCTCGAGTTTTTTTACTTGGATGCGCTCGTTTGTGTAAAGGCTAAGCTTGCTCGTAAAACTTGATTTGAGCTGGGCTTCAAAAGCTGTATCAAATTCAGCTTTTTGGCTCGCACTAAGCTTATCATAGTTTTTTGAAAGACTAAGTTTTGCCATAAGTTTATAATCAAATATAGGATCAAAAAGCTTAAAAATCCCATCAGCAGCTTTGCTTTTGTCCTTAGTAGCATTTTGCAATAAAACAAGGCTTTTATCTATATTTTCTTGCATGATTTGTGGCAGGCTCTCAAGTTTTAAAGCAAAGGCATAAAACACGCTCAAACAGAGTATGCAAAGTATTTTTTTCATCTTTTTTTCTCCTTATTTACTCATCTCAATCCGCCTTTTTTCATACGCATCGCGTAAAAACGGATAGAGATTTGGGGTATTAAAATAAATCTCATCAAAAGTATCAAGTTCAAAACTCATATCATTCATTATAATATACGAATTTACACCAACGCTTAACAAAAACGGATCAATATAACCAGTTGGGCTAGAATACCAATTTACCGGCAAAGAAAGCGTATCTCTAAGATTGCTTGGTCCTAAAAAGGGTAGCACGAGATGAAAGCCACTTCCTACACCCCAATGAGCTAAAGTCGTGCCAAAATCGGCTGGATATTTGGGGATATTTGTCTTACTTGCCGCGTCGATAAAACCAAAAAAACCAAAAACAACATTTACACCAAAGCGTTTAAGCTCTGTGCCAGCTTCTTTGAATTTAAACTGCAAGGCATTATTGATAAAACGCAAAGGCATAAATATATTGTTTGTGAAATTTCTTACCCCATATCTTATAAAATCAGGCGTAACATATCCATACGCTTTACTTACCGGTCTAGCAGCATATTTATAAAAGCCAAGATTAAACGAAGTCATCACTTCATTATATCCTCTTAAAGGATCATACACCTCAAAGCTAAATTCTTGCTCAAAGTCCTCAAAATCCTGCCCAAAACTCAGCACGCTTAAGCATAAAAAAAGACAAAAGATAATTTTTTTCAAATTCTTCCTTAAACAATCAAAGCTAGGATTTTAGCATAAATTAATAAATTGTAAAGTTAATGTTAAAAGTAGCATTTAGCTAGTTTTAGCACCACAATGTGCTTAAAATTTGAGTTTTATATCTTTTCCCAAAAAAACTCTATCCATTCATCTGTTTTTTTTACCTTAAATTCAGGCTCTAAAAGGGCTTGATCTTTGTAAAATAAGCTTGCCACCTTAAATTCTATCTTTGGAAATTTTTCTTTTAAAATTCTTAAAATTTCTTGCATGGTTTCGCCACTATCTATGATATCATCAACAATTAAAACTTTGTCAAATTTACTCAGTTCGGGGATATTAAAAATTTCTATATGCCCTAGCTTTGCAGTATCATTATAATGGATAGAATTCAGTGTAAAAATCAAACGAGTATTGATATGCATAGCTAAAAAATGTCCTAAAGTCATACCTCCTCTAGCTACTGCAACGATAGCGTCTGGGTTAAAATTGTTTCTTATTTGTTTGGCTAAAACTTTGACATCTTTTTCAAATTCCTCATACGGATAAACGATCATTTTTTCCTCCTATCTAAAAAATTGCAAGCAAAAAACAAGCAAAGAAATCGCACTTAAAGCCAAAATACCAAGTGAAATTTGAGAAAATTCCCTACGAAATATACGCACCAAAATATACGCTAAAAAGCCAAAAGCAAAACCGGTTGTAATCGAATAAGTCAGTGGCATTAAGATGATGATAAAAAAGCTTGAAACGGCTACGGCTGGGTCTTTAAAGTCTATGTCTTTGACATTCATAAACATTAAAATTCCTACCATAATAAGCACTGGATAAATCGCACTTGAAGGTATAGCTTTAAACAAAGGCAACAAAAATAAAGTCAAAGCAAAGCAAAGCGCAACCACAAGGGCAGTTAAGCCTGTCCTTCCTCCGCTTTCTACTCCAGAAGTGCTTTCTACAAAAGCTGTAACCGTTGAAGTGCCAATACCAGCTCCTATCACTGAAGCTGCAGCGTCTGCACTTAAGGTTTTACCAAGCTTTTTATCTCCTTCTTTTTTATCATCAAAAATTTTACCCCGCACCCCAATGCCAGTAATCGTGCCAACCCCATCAAAAAGCTGAGTTACAAAAAAAGTCAGTATAATAGGGATCATTGAAAGCTCAAGGGCTGCTTTGATATCAAGTTTAAGAAAAATTTCATTTAAGCCATTTTCTCCGCTTAAATTTGGTAAAGAAAAGATTTCTTTTGGAAAACTTGCCCCATTTATGCCAAAAATCCAAGCAATTAATGAGCTTGCAAGTATGGCTAAGATAAAAGCTGCTTTAAGCTTAAAAGCCCAAAATAAGATCACCAAAAACAAAGCAAAAAGCCCAAAAAGCACCTTTGTATCCTTAAAATCCCCCAAAGCAACAAGGGTGCTTTGATCGGCTTTAACTATGCCTAAATTTTGCAAAGCCACAAAGGCGATAAAGGCTCCTATGCCAGCTGATATAGCAAGTCTTAAGTCCTGCGGTATGCTCTTTACGACCCAGACGCGAAAATTTGTAAAAGAAAGGAGTAAAAAAACAACACCAGAGATAAACACTGCTCCTAAGGCACTTTGCCAAGGGATATTTAAAGCTACGCACACACCAAAGGTAAAATACACATTCAAACCCATACCAACACTCATGGCTATAGGAGTATTGGCATAAAGGGCGTTAATGGTAGTTGCGATGATGGTGACTAAGGCTGTGGCGATGATTAAAGCATCAAATGGCATACCACTATTAGAAACTATGCTTGCATTGACAGGGATAATATAAATCATAGTTAAAAAAGTGGTAAGCCCAGCTATACACTCAGTTGCAATGTTAGTTTTGTTTTCTTTAAGCTTGAAAAAATCCATCTTAAGCCTCTATTGAAGTTTTAGATAAGATTTTATTATAACATAAATTCGCAAAAACAACTCAAAATTTTGTGTCTTGTTTGGTTTTTAAGCCTTTTTATCCAACTCCTCACACATTTTTTCAAATTCATTATAGTATTTCCAAGAAGCGATAATGTCAGGGCGAGTTTGTTTTATACCTTCTATACAATTTATATCATCTTTATAGAATGATTTTAATTTTTCTCTTTCATCTTTATTTTGTCGTAAAATTTCTAAGAGTTTTTCTTCTTTGATTAGATTTTTTTCACCTTCATCTATAGCTTTTTTTATTTCATTTATAAATTCAATCAAATAATTTTTTAATTTCTTAAAAAAATCCTCATCACCTTGTAATAAATCATATTGTTTTTTACTGATACATATCCCAATATGTTCGCTTAAATCATTATATATAATTTCTTTCATAAGATTAACAGTGTTTTTGTTATATGTTGTCAATCTACAAAATAGAAGAGTTATGCTATTTTCTTTATCAATTGTATAGTGTTTTTTGTTATGAATATTATGAAGACTAAAGGCATTTTCCAAATCTTTTTTATTGGCATAAAGCTTTAAAGGAAATAAATATCTTAAATAGCCTTTAAATTCTTGTACATGGCATAAATATTCCATTTCTTTTTTTGGAGCTGGAAAAGAAAATTGTTTTGCAAGATTACTTAAGGTTTGAAAAGCTTTATCAGGGGTAATTTCACTCATATCAATATAGTTAATTGTGTTAAAATTAATTCTTTTTGATAAGAATTGGCTAAAAAAGGAAGAAGTATTTTTTAGCCCTGCAAAATTAAAATTTATTTTGGTTTTAATATGACGCAAAAAATCAAGATAACACCGATAATCGAAAGTAAGATTAAATTCTATTGGCAATTCTTTTTTTGTATTGATAGCATAAGAAAAATCCCTGCCAACACAATGTTTTAATATCCCTATAGGATCTCTTACTCCAAAAAGTATGGGTTTATTTGTATCAAGTAAAAATAGAAATTTATTAAAACAAGGTAAATGGCATTCAGAGATATTGATGGCTTGATTTTTAATCTTAGTATCGCATAAGTTTTGGAAATAAAAGCAATACCTTTTTTTAGAATCAAAAGTTAAACCCCAAGAATACCTAATAAAAATATCACAACAGTGATATAAAAGTGTCATAAATGCAGCCGCACCTACTCCATGTGGAGAAATATAGATGAATTGGTATCTCTTAGGCAACCCCAAATTCAACTCCCAAGCAATATCAGCTTCTATATCAGTATAAGATAAACTTTTATTAACAAATAAGTTTTTATTAACTTTATCCTCATCT